>NZ_CP162006.1:3185766-3504342 GCF_040822085.1 Rhodoferax sp. WC2427
AGCATGGATTCCAGCGCCTTCAACCGAAACGCCCGCGGGCTCAGGCCGGTGTGCTTGCGAAAAAAGCGCCCAAAGTAGGTCTCGTCGGCAAAGCCCAGGCTGTCGGCCAGCTGCTGGATGCTGTTGCTGGTGTAGACCAGGTCGCGCTGGGCCTCGTGCACCAGCCGGGCGTTGATCACATCCAGGCTGGACATGCCCAGCACCTCGCGGCACAGGCGTGAGAGCTGGCCCGGCGTGATGCCCAGCTGCTCGGCATACGCGGTGATGGGCAGGTGCTGCTTGAAGCGCTCGTCCACCATGGCGCGAAATTTCTCGATCTGCTGGGTTTTGCGCGGGTTGCCCAGCGCCTGCGCGGCCTGCTGCACCTGGGCCAGCCGCGCTACCTGCACGCACACCGCGGCCACCAGCGCCATGCCCGCATTCACCTGTCCGGCCGAGAGCAGATGCGCTTCGCGCTCGATCGACAAAAACAGCGGCATCAACAATTCCGCATGGCCGCTGCTACCGTCCAGGGTGATGATGGCGGGCTTGCGGATGGTGGGCAGCAGCCCCGGCATGGCCACCGCCGCCAGCGACTCCAGCGGCCGCTGCGCCGCCGTCACCACCGGCCCGTCCATGTCGTCCGAGAAGCTGAAAGCATGCACGGTTTGTGCGGGAATCAGCAGCAGGCAGGGCGCTCTGACGGCAAACTTACCATGGTCGATCTGCACCTCGGCCGTACCCTGCAACAGGTACAAAATCTGCAGAAACGCATCGTGTTTGTGGGGCCGGATCTCCCAGTTATAGGGGCGGGAGCGTTGTGGAATCCACTCAAAATCGAACGAGCTTTGCCAGCCCGGCGCGGCCTGGTCGCCGTACAGCGCGTAGTTCGGGATAACCCTGGTTGCCACATCGATCCCCTGGGTACGTGTTCAAAGATGCACGAACTGTCTGGGTTTTCGCGTGAATTGTCAAACCGGTATTTGCCCGGCATTTGAACAATAGGGTCTTCAAATAACAAGGAGACCCGCATGCCCGACACCCCCCGCCATTGGCTGCAACTCGACGGCCAGGTCTGCGCCGTCACCGGCGCGGCCAGCGGCATTGGCGCCGCCATCGCCCGCAGCCTGGCCCAGGCCGGTGCCCGTGTAGCCCTGCTCGACCGCGACCTGGCGGGCTGCGAACACATCGCCAGCGAGCTCACCGCCCAGGGCGCATCGGCGCTGGCCGTGGCCTGTGACGTGGCCTCTGAAGCCAGCGTGCAGGCCGCCGCCCAGCAGGTGCAGGCCGCCTGGGGCCCGGCCTACGCCCTCATCAACAACGCTGGCATGCTGCGTGCCGGGGGCCTGGCCGAGGTCAGCCTGGACGACTGGAACGCGGTGCTGGCCGTCAACCTCACCGGCTACCTGCTGTGCGCCCGCGCTTTTGGCGCGCAGATGCGCCAGGCCGGGCGCGGCAGCCTGGTGCACGTGGCCTCGGTCTCGGGCCTGACCCCGCAAACCCACAGCGGGGCCTACAGCGCCAGCAAGGCCGGGGTGCTGCTGCTGTCGCGCCAGCTGGCGGTGGAATGGGGGCCGCAGGGTGTGCGCAGCAATGCGGTGTGCCCCGGGATGGTTCGCACCGCGCTATCGGCCAAGTTTTACGAAGAACCCGGCTTTGAGGCCAAGCGCGCCGCCGTCACTGCCAGCCGCCGCGTCGGCGAGCCGCAGGACATTGCCGATGTGGCCCTGTTCCTGGCCAGCCCCCGCGCCGCCTACGTCAACGCCGCCGAGATCGCAGTGGACGGCGGCATGACCTCCATGCTGATGGACATGGTGCCCCGCCCCGGTTTCAACGCTACCTGAGAACAACACAATGAACCCCAAAATGGAATACGACCTCGTCGTCGTCGGCTCCGGCGCAGCCGGCCTGGCCACCGCCATCACCGCCCGCAAGCGCGGCCTGGATGTGGTGGTGCTGGAGAAAGAACCCGTCTTCGGCGGCACCACCGCGCTGTCGGGTGGCGTGCTGTGGATCCCGCTGGGCCCGCATGGCCGCAAGCAAAACCCGGCCGACACCCTGGACGCCGTGCGCACCTACATGCAGCAGGAAACCGGCAAGTTCTATGACGCCGCAGCGGTCGAGGCCTTTTTGGCCCAGGGCCCGAAGATGGTGGAGTTCTTCGAGCGCGAAACCGCCGCCCAGTTCATCCCTACCATGTACCCCGACTACCACCCCGACGCGCCCGGCGGCGTGGACCTGGGTCGCTCCATCCTGGCCGCGCCCTACGACATCCGCGGCCTGGGCAAGGACATGGCGCGCCTGAAGCCGCCGCTGAAAACCATCACTTTCATCGGCATGATGTTCAACTCGTCCAACGCCGACCTGAAGCACTTCTTCCAGGCCACCAAGTCGCTGACCTCGTTCGTCTACGTGGCCAAACGCCTTGTCACGCACCTGAAAGAGCTGGCGCAGTACGGGCGCGGCATCCAGGTCACCAGCGGCAACGCGCTGGCAGCCCGCCTGGCCCAGTCGGCGCTGGACCTGGGCATCCCCATCCTGACCAGCACCCCGGTGCGCGAAGTCACCCTGTTCGACGGCCGCGCCACCGGTGTGCTGGCCGACGGCCCCGACGGCCCCTGCCGCATCACCGCCCGCCAAGGCGTGGTGCTGGCCTGCGGCGGCTTTCCGCAAGACATCCAGCGCATCGCCAAGGCCTACCCGCACCTGCAACGCGGCGGCGAACACCTGTCGCCCACGCCCCTGGGCAATACCGGCGACGGCGTGGCCATGGCCGAAAAACTGGGTGCCACGGTGGACATCCGCTTCGAGGACAGTGCCGCCTGGATGCCGGTCTCGCGCGTGCCCTACCGCGACGGCACCTTTGGCGTGTTCCCGCACCTGCTGGACCGCTACAAGCCCGGCATCATCGGCGTGCTGCGCAACGGCCAGCGATTCACCAACGAATCCAACTCGTACCACGACGTGGGCGCGGCCCTGGTGCGCGCCTGCGCGGGCCAGCGGGACACCGCCATGTGGCTCATCTGCGACAAGCCCACCATCGCCAAGTACGGCCTGGGCTACGCCAAGCCCGCGCCCATACCGCTGGGCGGCCACCTGCGCAGCGGCTACCTGGTCAAGGGCAACACCCTGGCCGAGCTGGCGGCCAACGCCGGTATCGACCCCGCCGGACTGGAGCAGACCGTGCGCCACTACAACAGCGGCGCGGTGCGCGGCGAAGACCCGGCCTTCCACCGCGGCAGCACCAGCTTCAACCGCTACCTGGCCGACCCCGACCACCAACCCAACCCCTGCGTGGCCCCGGTGCAGACCGGCCCGTTTTACGCGCTCAAGGTGGTGATGGGCGACCTGGGCACCTTCGACGGTATCCAGACCAGCGTGGTGGGCGAGGTGCTCAAGCGCGACGGCACGGCGATTGCCGGCCTGTACGCCGTGGGCAACGACCGCGCCAGCGTGATGGGCGGCAAGTACCCCGGCGCAGGCATCACCCACGGGCCCAACATGACGTTTGGCTTCATCACCGGCAACCACATCGCCGACCTGGCGGGAGCCGTCCAATGACGACCGCCAAGCCGCTGATCGACCACCGCACCTACACCATCGCGCTGCGCAAGATGCCGGAGTTTCTGGAGGTGTTCAACCGCCTGGCCATGCCCATCCTGATGGAGACCCTGGGCCACCCGGTGGGCTTCTACACCAGCCTGGTGGGGCCGCAAAACCAGTTTGTGCACCTCTGGGCCTACGACGACCTGGCCGACTACGAGCGCCGCTGCTTCGCCCGCGACACCCACCCCCACTTCGGGGCCTACCTGGCGGCCTCGGGGCACTTGATCACCGCACAGGAGACGCGGCTGGTGAAGGCGGTGCCGATGGCCGTTTTTTCTGGCGCTATTTGATTTATAGCTGCTCACGCTGATGGAATGGACGCAGGACGGTCAATCGGCTTATAAATCCGCGTAAAAAAAAGCCAATACCGACCCAATCTGCCCAGGGCCGAATACCCAATTCCATTTGCGCCATCTAGATACAAACCTTAATAGACTTTAGGTGAAACTAAAGTTACTGTTAGTTACTAATTCAGGTAGCCAACAGCCGATCCACAAAAGCGACCGCGATGTGATGCGATTTACGGAGTAAGCACCCAAACAAGAAATAATTGGAGAGCAAAATTGTCGTATGAATCGCGCCCCACGGACAGCATCGTCAACAACTCTTGGGCTTACAGCCTGATCAACAGTATTGCCTTTCACCCGTCGGAAAATTTATTTTGCGCGGCATTTTCATCGGTCAGCCAGTTGATTAACTTCAAGGTCGACCGTTTCGGGCAAGCCCGCGTCAGCCAGGTCATCAAAAATCCCGAAGCGCTTCTGGACGGGCCACAGCATGTGGTTTTCTCGCCGGATGGGCAGAAAATCATTGCGGTCAATTGGAGCAGTGAAACCTTCACCATTTACCAGCGCGAAGCCGACCAGCGGTATGCCACCGTGCCCATCGCCTGCATTCCGTTTCCCACGCCGTTGCAGGGCTTCAAACCCCATGGCATGGACGTTTCACCGTCTGGCAAACTGCTGGCGGTGGCCTTTGGTTGGACATCCACCCACCCCAAAGCCATCGGCCTTTTCAGGTTTGACAGTGCAGGCCCATCGATGCAGTTGCTCGATTGGATCCCGGATGATCGCTTGCCCGGCGTACCCAAAGGCATCGCCTTTTCTCCAGACGAGAGCAGTCTGCTGGTGACCTACGCCGACCTGAATAGCATCTGCATTTACGCCATAGACCGTGTCACGGGCCAGCTCAACCAGGCGCCCACACAAACCTTCGAAGGCGAAAGCACCCGGTTGTTCCGCCCGGAGGACATCAAGGTGGCGCGCGACGGCCACAGCATTACCGTGTCGAACAGCAACGCCGACTGCGTCAGCTCGTATGCTTTTGACGCCACCCACAACCGCATCCTGCAACAGACGCCGACGCAGGAGCTGGCAAATCCCGATGCCCACCTGCGGTTTCCGCACGGCATTGCGTTT
This sequence comes from Rhodoferax sp. WC2427, assembly GCF_040822085.1. Classification (NCBI taxonomy): domain Bacteria; kingdom Pseudomonadati; phylum Pseudomonadota; class Betaproteobacteria; order Burkholderiales; family Comamonadaceae; genus Rhodoferax; species Rhodoferax sp. WC2427. The sequence goes on from NZ_CP162006.1 coordinate 3,190,770, forward strand.
TCGCCGAATGGCGCGCTGCTGGTGGTCAGCCAATTTGGCCCGCTGCCGGTCACCAGCAACGGCGACATCATTTTTGGCAAAGAAACGCCCCGCAACCAGGCCAAGATCAATATCTACCGGCACCGGCAATCGCACCCGGCCCTGCAAGGTTCCGACTGGCGCCGGTCGTGGTCTTCGCTGATGCGCCTGGTGGGTCCGCGCTAATTTACCGCCTCCAGCAACCGGCGCGACGCCGCCAGCGCCTGGCGCGCCCACTCCACATCGCCCACCTGGGCGGCCCGTACCTGGTGTGGCACTTCCACGCTGACGGGCACGTCGGCGGGCAGCGCGGCAAAGATGGCGGCGGGGTCAATTCCACCCTCGCCCGGCAGCAGGCGCTCGCAGCGGGCGGTGTGGATCATTTGCTCTACCGTGAAATTTTTGCCTGCCGGGGCGTCGCAAATCTGCGCGTAGTGCAGCAGGCCGGGCGGCAAGGCGCGCAGGTCGTCCAGCGTGGTGTGGGAGCGGGCCACGTGCAGGGCATCGACCAGGATGCCCGCATTGGCCGGGCTGCCCGCGGCCCGCACGGTGCGCAGGGCGGCCTGGGCATCGGGCACCGCCGTCCAGGGCATGAACTCCAGATCGGCCGTCAAGCCGTAGGGCTGCAGCAACGCGCACAGCCGGGCGTAGTTGTCGGCCAGGCGCGCCAGGTCGGTATCGTCCCCGGCCACTAGCACGGCACGGGCCCGCAGCGCAGCGGCGGCTTCGAACATGGGCAGGTAGGCCTGCGGGTCAAACGCGGCATCGATGCGGACGATCTCGATGTCGAACACGCCCACCCCGGTGTCGCGCTGCGCCGCCAGGGTTTCACGCAGGATGGCGGCATCGCCCAGCAAGGGCTGGTACGGCGCGCCGGGTGCATTGGGGCGCAGGCGCAGGCCCACATGGCCGTAGCCCAGTTGGGCGGCGGCGGCCAGCATCTGCGGCGGGGTGAGGTTGGCGGCAGTGAGGTAGGCGAGGGAGTAGCTGCGCATGGCCGTTCCTTATTTCAAGGGCGATACCGCGGTGGGTAGGGCGATGGTGGAGAACATGTTGGTGGTCAGGTGCGCAGGCCCGCCCTTGGGGGGCCAGATGCCCTGGGCCACCGCGTCGGCGCGGGCCTTGCTGCGCGCGTCCAGCGTGGGGTAGGCCCAGATGTTGGTGAAGCGCAGCGGCCCGTCCAGCGCCACCATGGCCACCACGCAAGGCGACAGGGCTTCGCGCGGTGGCACATACTGTTCCCACAGGTCGATGGTGGCCTGCACGCCGCCCGGCTTGATGCCGTAGGTGCGGATCTCGTACACCGGGCCGGTGATGCCCGATTCGGCCGAGGGGCGCACCGGTTTCATCCACGGAAAGCCTTTGTAGCTGTGCACTTCCAGGCTCTGGAAGATGCTGGCGCAGCCAAACGCGTCGGCGCTTTGCTGCGTGCGGCCACGCTCTTTTTGCAGCGCGGCCAGGTCGGCAAAGCCGCGCAAGACAACCATCTGGTTGAGCTGGCCGATGTCGGTGAACCAGCAGCCCAGCAGTTCGCCGCTGGCGTCCTCCGCGCTGGCAAAAGCCTGCACGTTGGTGGCGGCCTGGCCTGCGGTGCCGAAAGGCAGGGTCATGGTGGCGAGTTCGTAGTACATGGTGAAAGTCCTTGGTTGCTATGGAATAAAGAGCTGCTTACGCTGATGGAATAAGCGCTGGAGGCCTATTTTTTATAAATTGACGCCAGCTGCGTGGTGGGCGGCTATGAAGCCGAACGTCATCGCCGGGCCCAGCGTGATGCCGCCGCTGGGGTAGGTGCCGCCCATCACGCTGTGCATGTCGTTGCCGCCCGCGTACAGGCCGGGGATAGGTTGGCTATGTGCGTCCAGCACCTGGGCGCTGGCGTTGGCGCGCAGCCCGGCGAAGGTGCCCAGGCTGCCGGGGACCACCTTCACGGCGTAGAACGGACCCCGGACCAATGGGGCCATGCAGGGGTTGGAGTAGCCACTGGCTGCGTCGCCTTGCACCTTGTTGTAGGGGGTGTCGCCTTTGGCGAAGTCGGCATCCACGCCCGCCAGCGCCTGCTGGTTGTAGCGCGCCACCGTGGCTTGCAAGCCTGCTGCGTCGATGCCGCAGGCCCGTGCCAGATCGGCCAGGGTGTTGCCGCGCTGCAGGTAGCCGTTGCGCAGCATCGCGCCCATGGGCATAGGGGCCGGTTTGACGGCGCCCAGGCCGTAGTGGCGGATGAAAGCGTGGTCGCACACCAGCCAGGCCTGCACGGGCAATCCAGCGGGGGTGGCGGGCGTGGCGGCCAGCAGGCTGCTGACAAAGTCGTAATAGGAGTCGGCCTCGTTGGTGAAGCGCTGGCCTGCGGCGGTCACCGCGATCAGCCCCGGCTTGGCGCGCTCGACCAGGTGCGGGAAATGGGCTACCGAGCCATCGGCACGTGGCACCAATGACACCGGGGCCAGGGCAGCAGCCTGCACCGCATCGCGCGCCACCTGGCCGCCCGCTGCCTCGCCCAGACGCAGGCCATCGCCGGTGTTGCCCCGCGAAGCGGCCGACCAGTGTTCCTGCCCGGTGGGCGCGTGCGGCAGCAGCTGTTTCTTGCGCGCCGCATCAAACGGAAAGCCACCGCAGGCCAGCACCACGCCGCAACGGGCCCCTACCTCCATACCATTCACCACCGCGCCGACCACCCTGCCCTGCTCCACCAGCAAACGCTGCGCCGGGCTGTTGGTGCGGATCTCCACACCCTGGGCAAAGGCCGATGCCGCCAGCCCGGCCACCAGCGCATTGCCGTTGACCAGCCGCATGCCGCGCCGGTAGCGCAGCAGGTCGGCGAAGTGGCGCAACACCAACTTAGTGACGTACCCCAGCGAGGCAGGCTTGCGCAGCGCATTGAAGAAATGCCGCAGCTCGGCCCCCGAGGCAATGCCCATGCCCCACAGCGTGGTTTCCTGGAGCGGCGGTTTGAGCCGTGCCATCTGGGCACCCAGGCGGCGGCCATCAAACGGCGCAGCGCAGATCGAGCGCCCCCCCAGCGCCGCATGCGGGTTGCGGCCATGGAAATCGGGCACGCCATTGCCGTCGATGAACTGCAGAGCGGTCTGCGTGCGAAAGAACTCCACCATGCGCGGCCCGGCCTGCAGAAAAGCCTGCACCCGCGCCGCGTCAAACTGCGCACCCAGCTCTTGCTGCAGGTAGGCCGTAGGCGTGGCGATGTCCTCGGTGATGCCCGCGGCGGTGGCCAGCGGGTTGCGCGGCACCCACATCCAGCCGCCCGACCAGGCGGTGGTGCCGCCAAACTGCGGCTCTTTTTCCACCACCAGCACCTTCAGGCCCAGGTGGGCGGCGGTGACGGCGGCAGACAGGCCCCCGGCGCCGGAGCCGATGACCAACAGGTCGGTGTGTTCGGTGGCGGCCATGGTCAGGCGGAATAGATTTTTTTCAGGCCCGCCGCCGCATTGGCCCGGGGCTGGTTGAAGAACGGCGAAGCCCCGCTGGCCGCGGCCAGCTGCGCCGCCAGCGACACCAGATCGCCACCCAGGGCCTGCATGCGCTCCAGCGTGAAGCGGGCCGACGGCCCGGCGATGCTGATGGTGCCCAGGGCCTGGCCCGCCAGGCACACCGGGGCGGCCATGGCGTTGAGGCCGGGGGTGTAGGTTTCTTGGGTGAGGCTGTAGCCGCGCGCACGGGTGGCCTGCACCAGGGCCATCACCTCCTGCAGGGTCTTGGGGGCGTTGGGGCCGAACTCTTCCACCGGGCCCACGCCCTGCTGGGCCACCAGGGCCAGGGCATCGTCGTCGGCCAGGGTGGACAGCCAGGCCAGGCCGGAGGACGAGCAGGAAATGCGCGCATCGCTGCCCATGTCGGGGTCGTAGCGCAGGCCCTGGCGGGCGCCCTGGGCACGGGCCACCCAGGTCAGGCGGTTGCCGTCCACCACGGCCAGACGCACCAGCTCGCCCGAGATCTCGGCCAGGCGGTCCAGCAGCGGCTGGGCGATGTCGACGATGCCGGTGTTGCTCAAAAAGCTCAGTCCCATGGACACCAGCTTGGTGGTCAGCAGGTAGTCACCGTGGTCGCGCGTCTGGCGCACGTAGCCGCAGCGGGCCAGGTCCACCAGCAGGCGGTGCACGGCGCTGCGCGGAATGTCGAGCCGGTCGGCAATGGCCGCCAGCTCCAGGCCACCGCCGTGCTGGGACAGCAGCTCCAGGATGGCGAGGGTTCTCTCTAAAACACCGTTCATGGCTTGCTCGATTGTGTGTGGCGATGCTGCATCATACCAAAATCAGAATTTAATTCAATACTTGAATACTATTCCACTTTTGACTATGATTCCGACATTCCAACCCAACTTTCACGTGAAGGAGACTTTTCCATGACCGAACCCCTCAGCGGTGCCACCCGTATCCACTTCATCGTGGGCGACCCGATCGCCCAGGTGAAATCGCCCGCAGGCGTGACCCAGGCCCTGCAGGCCCAGGGACACAACGCCTATGTGGTTCCGGCCCACGTGGCACCGGCCCAATTGGCGGCCTGGGTCGACGGCGTCTCGCTGGCACAGAACGTGGACGGCATCATCGTCACCGTGCCGCACAAATTTGCCTGTTTTGACCTGTGCGCCACCACCTCGGACCGCGCCGCCTTCCTGCACACCGTGAACACCATGCGCCGCAACCCCGACGGTACCTGGCACGGCGACATGTTCGACGGCCTGGGCTTTGTGTCCGCCCTGCAAGACAACGGCTGCCAGCCCGAGGGCAAAAAGGCCCTGCTGGTCGGCGCAGGCGGCGCGGGCTCGGCGATTGCCCACGCGCTGGTGGTGGCCGGGGTGAGTGAGTTGGCCATCTTCGATGCCGACACCGCCCGTCGCACCACCCTGGTAGACCGCCTGGCGGGCCTGGGCCGCTGCGCCGTCACCCACGGCAGCGCCGACCCCACCGGGTTTGACATCGTGCTCAACGCCACGCCGGTGGGCATGCAAGAGGGCGATCCGTACCCGCTGGATGCCGACAAGCTCCAGAGCAGCATGTTTGTCGGCTGCGTGATCACCGCGCCCGCCATCACGCCGCTGATCGCCGCTGCCCGTGCCAAGGGCTGCGGCACCATGACCGGGGCCCACATGTTTGCCCGGGTGCGCGACCTGATGGTGAACTTCTTGCTGGAGAAGTGAGATGCAGGTCCTTTCCTCGTTAAGCGCCCTGCCCGAAGCCTCCGCCTACGACCTGGTGGTCGTCGGCGCGGGCGGCGCGGGCATGGCCGCCGCGCTCTTCGCGGCCCTCGAAGGCCAGCAGGTGCTGCTGGTGGAACGCACCGGCCACGTGGGCGGCACGACCGCCTGGTCGGGCGGCACCACCTGGATTCCGGGCACCCGGCACTCCGCCAGCGTCAACCCCACCGACACCCTGGCCGATGCGAAACGCTACCTGGACAACGCCGTGGGCGACCGCAGCCCGGCAGCGTTACGCCAGACCTTTCTGGACCATGGCGCGCAGGCGGTGGACGTGCTGGAGAACCGCACCGAGCTGCACTACCGCGCCTACCCCAAGCACCCCGACTACATCTCCGATCTGGGTGGCTCCACCCTGAACGGCCGGGCGCTGGAGCCCCTGCCGTTTGATGGCCGCCTGCTGGGCCCGCTGTTCCCGCTGGTGCGCCCGCCCATCCCCGAATTCACCGTGCTCGGCGGCATGATGGTGGACCGCACCGACATCAACCATTTGCTCGCTCTCAGCAAATCCTTGCGCTCGTTCCGGCACGCCTGCAAGCTGCTGACCCGCCACGCCACCGACCGCCTGCACCACCCGCGTGGCACCCGGCTGGTGATGGGCAATGCGCTGGTGGGGCGGCTGCTGCATTCCTTGTCAAAACACGCCAACGTGACCCTGGCCCTGCACACCTCGGTGCAGCGCATCCAGCGCGGCGCCGACGGCATCCAGTCCGTCACGCTGGTGCAAGAGGGGCAGCGCCGCACCGTGGCCGTACGCAAGGGCCTGGTGCTGGCCAGCGGCGGCTTCAACCGGCATCCGCAGCTGCGCCAGGACCTGCTGCCCGGCATCGCCGCCGACTGGTGCCCGGCCGCCCCCGGCCACACCGGCGAGGCCCACGGCCTGGCCCAGCACGCCGGTGCGCACTACGGCCCCGGCGGCCTGAGCCCGGCGTTTTGGGCACCGGTATCGAAACGCCAGCGGCCCGACGGCAGCACCGCCGTTTTCCCGCACTTTATGATGGACCGCGCCAAGCCCGGCATGCTGGCGGTGAACCAGGCGGGCAACCGCTTTGTGAACGAAAGCACCTCTTACCACCTGTTCGCGCTGGCCCTGCAGCAGCAGCCCGGCATGGCAGGCTACCTGGTGTGCGACGCCAAGGCCCTGCGCAAGTACGGCATCGGTATGGTGCGCCCCGGTGGCAAGGGGCTGGAGCCCTTTTTGGCCGACGGCTACCTGGTGCAGGCCGACACGCTCGACGCAATGGCGCAGAAGCTGGGCATGCCCGCACCGCACCTGCAGGCCAGCGTGGCCCAGATCAACGCCTACGCCGAAACCGGTGTGGACCCGGACTTCCAGCGCGGCAGCACCGCCTATTCGCAAAACATGGGCGACCCCAGCGCGGGCGGCAAAAACCCGAATCTCGGCCCGCTGCGCGAAGGCCCGTTCTATGCGGTACGCCTGTACCCCGGCGACATCGGCGCATCCACCGGTTTTGCCACCGACGGCGATGCCCGCGTGCTGGGCGAAGACAACACCCCCATCCCCGGCCTGTACGCCGTGGGCAACGACATGCACAGCATCATGGGCGGGGTCTATACCGCGCCCGGCATCACGCTGGGGCCGGGGGTGGTGTTCGCTTATTTGGCGGCGCGCCACGCATCGGCGCGGCGGCCTGACTAGGGAAAACCCCTGCGGGCCATGCAGGAAATGTCCTGTTCATGGCCCGAATCGTTGGTGAATTAAAGCCCCCTACAAACCAAAATTCAGCTGCTTTTTGACAGAGGGCGGCAGACACCGCGCGTTTCAAAACCGAGTGAGGAGACAAACATGCAAAAACCAATTACTACAATTTTCATAGCTTCTTGCGCTTATTCCATAAGCGCTAGCAGCCTATTTTCCTTAAATCCTGCCGACCTGGCCTGAAGCATGGCCACCCTCCCCATGGTCGCGGTGGTCACCGGTGCCGCCGACGGCATCGGCTGGGCCACGGCGCAAAAACTGGCCGCCAGCGGCTACCGAATTGCACTGCTGGACCTGCGCGCTGAGGCGGCCCAATCCCGCGCCGCCGAGCTGGGCCCCGGGCACCTGGGCCTGGGCTGCGACGTAACCCAGCCCGACAGCGTGGACGCGGCCATTGCGGCGGCCCGCACGCTGGGCCGCATCGCGGTGCTGGTCAACAACGCGGGCATTGGCGACCAGACCGGTCCCACGGTGGCGCAAGACGTGGCCGCCTTTGACCGGGTACTGGACGTGCACCTGCGCGGCACCTTCCTGGTCAGCCAGGCGGTGGCCAAAGCCATGCTGCACGACACCGGCCACCGCGCCATCGTCAACCTGGGCTCCATCGCCAGCAGCACCGGCCTGCCCGCCCGCAACGCCTACAGCGCAGCCAAGGCCGGGGTGATCGGCATGACCCGCGCCATGGCCAGCGAGTGGGCCCGCGATGGCATCCGCGTGAACGCCGTGGCCCCGGGCTACGTGCGCACCGCGCTGGTGGCCGAGCTGGGCCGCAAAGGTGCCATCGATCTGCCGGGCATTGCCCACCGCACGCCGCTGGGCCGCATGGCCGAGCCGCACGAGATCGCCGAGGCGATTGCCTTTCTGGCATCGCCCCAGGCCAGCTACATCACCGGCGTGGTACTGCCGGTGGACGGCGGCTGGACGGCCTTTGGTGCGCCGGAGTCGGCCCTGGCGACGCTGGCAGCCTGACCCATTTTTAAAACTGGAGGAGACACAAAAATGTTGGCTATCAACCTTTTCAACGGCCTGGTCTACGGCGCATTGCTGATCGTGATGTGCTCGGGGCTGGCGCTGATCTATGGGCTGCGGCGGGTGGTGAACTTTGCCCACGGCTCGCTCTACATGCTGGGGGCCTACCTGGGCTATTCCATCGCCAGCCACAGCAACTTCTGGGTGGCGCTGGTGGCGGCCCCGGCGGTGATGGCGCTGCTGGGCGTGCTGCTGGACCGCTACGGCTTTCGCCTGCTGCAAGACCGCGACCCGCTCAGCGTGGTGCTGGTGACCTTTGGCCTGCTGCTGATCATCGAAGACTTTGTGCAGAGCGTGTGGGGCAAGAGCAACCTGTCGGTGGCCGCCCCCGAGGCGCTGAACACCTCGGTCGACCTGCTGGGCACGCCGGTGCCCGCCTACCGGCTGGCGGTGATTGCCGTGGGCGCGCTGGTGGCGCTGGGCCTGAGCCTGTGGCTGCGCTATTCCAAGGTGGGCCTGTTTGTGCGGGCCGCCAGCACCGACCCCACCACCACCGCCATGCAGGGAGTGAACACCGACGTGCTCAGCGCCGGGGTGGTCGGCCTGGGCACCGCACTGGCCGGGCTGGCCGGGGTGGTGGCCGCGCCGTTTCTGTCGCTGTCGCCGTCCATGAGCAGTGACGTGATCATCGATTCATTCGTGGTGGTGGTGGTCGGCGGCCTGGGCTCGCTGGTGGGGGCGTTTGTGGCCGCCATGGTGCTAGGCATGGTGCAGGCCCTGGGTGCCGTGTACCTGCCCGACCTGTCGGCGGTGCTGCCCTTCGTGATCATGGTCGCCGTGCTGGTCTGGAAGCCCGCGGGCTTTGCCGGCAGCCGGACCTGAAAGAGGAAATCAACATGTCTATCCAACGTATCACTCTATCCACCGCAGGCGCATTGGCAGTGGGGGCCGTGGTGGCGGCCACCGTCACCTCGGGCACGGTCTTGTCGCTGCTCACGCAGGCCATCATTTACGCGGTGTTTGCCAGCGGCGTGGGCCTGCTGCTGCGGCAAAACGGCATGGTCAGCTTTGGCCACGCGCTGTTCTTTGGCGCAGCGGGCTACGGCGTGGGCCTGCTGCTGCAAATGCAGGCCATGCCTGCCGAGGCGGCCATGCTCGTCACCCTGCTGGTCCTGACCGCCGTGGCCTTTGTAATGGGGCTGGTGATTGTGCGGGTGCCCGGTGTGGCCTTTGGCATGCTGACGCTGGCGGTGGGGCAGATGTTCTACCTCACGGCCTCGCGCTCCCGCGGCCTGACCGGCGGTGCCGACGGCATGAACATCGAATGGCCCGCCACGCTGTTTGGCCTGCCGATGTCGCAGCTGCTGAAGTCTTCGCACATGTTTTTGCTGTGCTGGACGGTGCTGGTGCTGGTACTGCTGGCCCTGGCCCTGCTGCTGCGCAGCCGCTTTGGCAGCATCACCGAGGCGGTGCGCGACAACGAGGAGCGGGCCCGTTTCATCGGCATCCGCACCCTGCTGCCGCGGGCGGCCATCTACGCCCTGTCGGCCCTGGTGACCGGCGTGGCCGGTTTGCTGTCGGCGCTGAACACCGGCTTTGTGTCGCCGGAAAACCTGCACTGGAGCCTGTCGGGCGTGGCGCTGATGATGGTGGTGGTGGGTGGCTACAAGGCCCTGTGGGGCCCGGCGCTGGGTGCGGTTGTGTACTTCCTGGCCAAGGACATCCTGGGCGACTACGCCAACCACTGGATGGCCATCTTCGGCGTGGCGCTGATCACCGTGATCGTGTTCTCGCCCACCGGCATCGCCGGGGCCCTGGGCCGCCTGGTCCGGGCCAAAACACCTACCCCCGCCCTGCGCACCGCGCCCGGGCACTGAGAGGAACCCCCATGAGCAACTATGTTTTGGAAGCCAACGACGTGGCCATCCACTATGGCGGCGTGAAGGCCGTGGACGGTGTCTCGCTGACGCTGGAGCGCGGCCAGATCCGCGGGCTGATCGGCCCCAACGGCGCGGGCAAGTCCACGGTGATCGATGCCATCACCGGCCGCACCCGCCTGACCCGTGGCACGGTGCACCTGGCCGGGCAGGACGTGACCGCCCTGGGCGCCACCCAGCGCCGCATGCGCGGGCTGTCGCGCAGCTTTCAGCGCACCAGCATCTTTGGCCAGATGGCAGTGCGCCAGCAGGTGGAGCTGGCCTCGCACAAGATGGGCGTGGCCGACTCCGGGGCCGATGCCGACGCGGTGCTGCAGGAGCTGGACCTGCTGCCGCTGGCCAACGCCACCGCCGAAGACCTGGGCTACGGCCAGCAGCGCCGCCTGGACCTGGCGCTGGCCCTGGTAGGCCGCCCGCAGGTGCTGTTGCTGGACGAACCCATGGCCGGGCTGTCGGTGCAGGAATCGCACGACCTGGCCAAGCACCTGAAGGCGCTGACCTCGCGCTGGGACGTGTCGGTGCTGCTGGTCGAACACGATATGGACGTGGTCTTCGGTATCTCCGATGTGGTCACGGTTTTTGAACTCGGCCGGGTGATCGCCAGTGGCGCACCGGCCAGCGTGCGCGCCGACCCGCGCGTGCGCGAAGCCTATTTGGGGAGCACAGCATGAATGCCCTGTTGAAACTCGACGCGGTGAACGCGTTCTACGGTTCCGCCCACATCCTGCACGGCCTGAGCCTGGCGGTGCACCCCGGCGAGCGGGTGGCGCTGATCGGCCGCAACGGCGTGGGCAAGACCACGGTGGTCAACACGGTGTTGGGCCTGGCCGCGCTGCGCGGCGGCAGCGTGCGCGTGGGCAGCAAGACCCTGCCGCGCCCGCGCCCCTACATGGCGGCCCAGCAAGGCGTGGTGGTGGTGCCGCAGGGGCGGCGCATCGTGGCCAACCTGACGGTGGAAGAAAACCTGCAGCTGGGTGCCGCCGTGGGCCGCAAGGGCCCGTGGAACGTGCCCGAGATCTACAAGCTCTTTCCCATCCTGCAGGAGCGCGCCCACACCCCGGGCACCGCCTTGTCGGGCGGCCAGCAGCAGATGCTGGCGGTGGGCCGGGCACTGATGGCCAACCCCGCGCTGATCCTGCTGGACGAGCCTACCGAGGGCCTGGCCCCGGTGATCGTGGACCAGCTGGCGGTAATTTTCAACCGGGTGGCCGACCAGGGCACGGCCCTGCTGCTGATCGAGCAAAACATGAGCCTGGTGGTGCGCGTGGCCGCACGCTACTGCGCCATGGCCAAGGGCGCGGTGGTGGCCGAAGGCCCAGTGGAGAACAGCAAGGCCTGCCTACAAGATCTCGAAGCCCACGTGATGGTTTAAGGCGCATTCCCTTTTTTATCGGCAACCGGGCCGCTTCCGGCAATTTGATTCAGGAGACAAAACCATGTTCACAAAAAACCGCATCCTCGCCGCCCTGGCACTCACCGCCGCCCTGCCCCTGGCCGCCTTGGCCCAGGGCAAGGAGCCCGTCAAGATCGGCCTGGTGTCGTCCAAGTCGGGCGTGTTTGCCCAGCAGGGCGAAGAAGTCATGCGCGCCGTGCAGTTCGCCATCGACGAGGCCAACGCCAAAGGCGGGGTGGATGGCCGCAAGGTCGAGGTGCAGACGGCCGACGACGAAGGCACGCCCGACGCGGGCCGCCGCGTGGCCGAAAAACTGGCGCGCGACGGCTACAACCTGCTGATCGGGGCGATTCCCTCGTCCATCTCGCTGGCGCTGGCGCAGAATCTGGAGCGCTGGGACGCGGCCTACTTTGCCGTGGCCAGCAAGTCCGACAAGCTGACCGGCGACACCTGCCGCCCGCGCAGCTTCCGCACCAACCATTCCGACGCGATGGACATGGCCATGATCGGCCAGTGGGCCAAGGGCTTCAAGGAAAAGTCGTTTGCCGTGCTGGCCGCCGACTACGTCTGGGGCCGTGACTCGGGCGAATCCTTCAAGAAAGCCGTGGAAGCCCAGGGCAAGACCGTGCCGCTGAGCCTGTACGTGCCGATGGGCACCAAGGACTTCTCGCCCTACATCGCCCAGCTCAAGGCTTCTAATGTGGAAGCCATCTGGGTGGCGGAAACCGGCCGCGACGCCATCGCGTTTGCCAAGCAGGCGCAGGAGTTCGGCCTGATCCCGGCGAAAAAGCTGATCGGCCACTCGCTGATCCTGAACTTCATGATCGAAGGCTCGGGCGAAGCGCTGAAGGACACCATCGGCACCATCCCCTACGCCGTGGACATCGACACACCGCGCAACAAGGCTTTTGTGACCGCCTGGAAGGCCAAGTTCAACCGCCTGCCGTCCGACAACGAAGGCGGGGCCTACAACGGCACCCAGGTGATTTTTGAAGGCGTGAAGAAGGCCGGCAGCGTCAAGCCTGGCGATGTCAGCAAGGCCCTGCGCGGTGCCCAGATCGACTCCATCTACGGCGACGTGACCATGCGCGCGCAAGACAACCAGCTGGTGCTGCCCAACTACGTGGGCCGCGCCAAGGTGGCCGACGGTGTGCTGCGCGCGGTGATCGAGCAGCGCTTCGACCCGTCGCTGACGCCCGCACCCTCGCCCCTGTGCAAGATGTGATGGCAGCGGTGGCCCACTCCACCGCGGTGCACGCCCTGGTCACCGGTGCCACCGGTGGCATCGGCCAGGGCATCTGCTTCGCACTGCTGGCCCAGGCGCAGAAGGACGGCGTCCCCATCCACATCAGCGCGGCGGCCTCGCAACCCGGCGCACGGCTGGACGCGCTGGTGCAGGCCTTGCGCGATGCCGGGGCCAGCGCCTACGGCGTGGCAGGCGACATCACCGAGCCCGCGCAATGCGCCGACCTGGTGGCGCAGGCCCAGGCGGGCGGCGGCGACCTGACGGCCCTGGTGTGTAATGCCGGGGCCTCCGGCCCGGGCCGCCTGGCCGACCTGCCGGTGGCGCAGTGGGACCGCACCTTCCAGCTCAACACCCGCTCGGCCTGGCTGCTGGCCCAGGCGGCCTACCCGGCGCTGGCACGCACCCGCGGCAGCATCACCGCCATCGCGTCCATGTCAGGGCTGACACCACACCCCGGCTACGGCGCGTATTCGGCGGCCAAGGCTGCGCTGGTGATGCTGTGCCGCCAGCTGGCGCAGGAATGGGCGGTGGACGGCATCCGCGTCAACACGGTGTGCCCTGGCATGGTCCGCACGCCGCTGACCGAAGCCGTCTACCTGGACGCGGCCACGCTGCAGCAGCGCCAGGCCCTGGTGCCCCTGGGCCGCATCGGCCAGGCCGAGGATGTGGGCGCGGCGGTGGCGTTCTTCACCAGCGCGGCCGCCGCGTACGTCACCGGCCAGAACCTGCTGGTGGACGGCGGCATCTCGGACCACATGCTGGGCCTGATTCCGGGGCGGCCCGGCCAGCCGCCGGTGGGCAGCCGCTGATCCTAGAATGGGGGCTCCCCCTTCGGGTCTTGCTGCTCCCCCATGAACGAAATACCCAACCTGTCGGCCCTTGGCCTGGCGCTGCCCAGCCCGGCCTACCTGGCGGGCATGCTGCTGTTTAGCCTCATCGGCTATGTGTCCTACCGCCGGGGCCGCCGCAACGCACGCGGCGTGCTCACCGGGACCGGGCTGGCGCTGATGCTCTACCCCTACGTGGTGCCGCAAACCTGGCTGCTGTGGCTGGTCGGCGCGGCGATGTGCGGTTGGCTTTATCTCAAGTGGAACTAAGCGCTTTCGGGTGCATACTAAAACTGTTCTGCAACCGCTAAAGATGCCCCATGCCCGAAGAAACCCCGCCTCCTGCGTACCAGGAAATCACCCCCCGCTTTGGCCGCCTGCTGGCGGTGTGCGTGGCGGCCGTGCTGTTTTGCGGCGGGCTGGTGTGGTTTGCGGGCACCTACCTGTTGGACTGCTGCGGTCCCTGATCGGCACCCCATGAACATCACTTCCTCCACCGCTTCGATCGCCCTGTCGGGCCTGCAGTCGGCGCAAACGCGGCTGCAGGTGTCGGCCCACAACATCGCCAACAGCCAGACCGAAGGGTTTCAGCCGCTGCAGGTCGCGCAGAGCACCCAGACCGGCGGCGGTGCCAGCACCCAGATCACCCGCTCCAGCCAGCCCGGCACGGGGCTGGAGGCCGACGTGGTGGCCCAGTTGCAGGCCAAGAACGCATTTTTGGCCAACCTCAGCGTATTCAAAACCCAGGATGCGGTGCTGGGAACGCTGCTCAACGCGCAAGCCTGAAGCCGCCCGATCTCCGTGGAACCCCGTCCCGACGATCTCTCCACCAGCCAGGCGCTGGTGATCGACAGCCACGCCACCTCCCGCTCCATCCTGGTGGCACAGCTGCGGGAGTTCGGCCTGGGCAAGGTGGTGCAGTGCGTCAACACCACCGCCGCGCGCAAGCTGCTGGAGCAAGAGCGCTTTGACGTGGTGCTGTGCGAGCACGCGTTTGAAAGCCGGGGCTTCTCCGGGCAAGACCTGGTGGACGACCTGCGGCGCAACCAGCTGTTGCCGTTTTCCACCGTATTCATCATGGTCACCGCCGAAGCCACCTACGCCAAGGTGGCCGATGCCGCCGAATCGGCGCTGGACGGCTATCTGCTCAAACCCCACAGCGCCAACAGCCTGGGCGAGCGGCTGTACCAGGCACGCACCCGCAAGCTGTCGCTGCGCGAGATCTTCGAGGCCATCGACAACGGCAACTTCGACCAGGCCGCCCGCCTGTGCCTGCAGCGCTTTGCCGCCAAAGGCCCGTTCTGGCTGTACGCGGCGCGCATGGGTGCCGATCTGCTGCTGCGCACCGGGCAGTTCGAGGGGGCGCTGACGCTGTTGAACGCGGTGATTGCGGCCAAACCCATGCTCTGGGCCCGGTTGGGCATCGCCCGCACCCTGCTGGAAAGCGGCCAGGCCTCCAAGGCCGCCAGCGCGCTGGAGAAGCTGCTGGCCGAGAACCCCGACTACGCCGACGCCTTCGACATGCTGGGCCGGGCCCAGTTTGAGCTGGGCAAGCACCCGCAGGCCCTGGAGGCCTACCAGAGCGCCGCCCAGCTCTCGCCCCACTCCATCACCCGGGCCCAGAACTTCGGCATGCTGATGGCCTACGTGGGCGACCGCAAACAGGCCGAGCAGCTGCTGGAACGCACCGTGCGCATGGGCATGGACTCGAAGATGCTGGATTGCCAGGCCCTGGTGCTGCTGGCCGTGTTGCGGCTGGAGTCCGGCGACAAAAAAGCCTTGCTGCGCTGCCAGGAGGATTTCAAACGCGTGGCCGCCCGCAGCGCCGACCCGCTGCGCACCGAGCGCCAGGCCGCCACCATCGCCGCCCTGGTGCAGGTGCAGGAGCAGCAGTACCCCGCAGCGGTGGACACCGCCAAGATGCTGGCCGGGCAGCTCACCACCCCCGAATTCGACTTTGAAGCCGCCACCAACCTGCTGGCCCTGGCCTGTGTGCTGGCGCAGCGGCGGGTGTCCATCGACAAGATCGAGGCCTCCATCGATGCGCTGGGCATGCGTTTTTGCACCACCCGGGCCTTGAGCGAGCTGCTCATCACCGCGGCGGCGGCCCACCCGGCCCATGCCGAACGCATCCGCGCCTGCAACGCCCAAATCACCAAGATCACCGAGAGCGCGATCTCGCTGAGCCTGCACGGCGACCCCCGAGGGGCGGTAGACAACCTGCTGGCCCACGGCCACACCACCCTGAACGCCCGGTTGATCGACACCGCCTTTTTGGTGCTGCAGCGCTACGGCGACACCATGGAGGGCGGTGCCAGCCGGATGGCCCACGTGCAGGACCTGCGCAGCCGCTTCGCCCCGGCCCATGGCCGCTCGGTACTGGGCGAGCCCCAGCGGCCTGCGGGCGCGCTGATGCTGCGCACCGGGGGTGGCGCCAAGGCCCGCGCCCTGCCCGGCTGGCAGCCAGCCGAGCCGCCCATTCCACGGCATGCATTTTTGCCACCGGGCCTTCTTCCTTCCGATCCACCCTGAACCCACAGGACTTACGCAAGTTGGCCCTGTAAGCCCGAAGGGCGATACAGGGGCGCTGCGCAAGTCCTAACCCATTATTTAGACGATGTCCTGGCACGCCCAACTTGACCTGAACTACCGCCTCGAAGCCGCCCGCAGCGTGGCCCGCCACCAGCACAAAGGCCCGCTGCGCATCCTGCAAAGCCTGTACCCCGAGGGCGACGCCATCTGCCACAACGTGCTGGTGCACCCACCCGGCGGGCTGGTCGGCGGCGACACGCTGGACATCACCGTGCAGGTGGAGTCCGGTGCCCACGGCCTGATCACCACGCCTGGAGCCACGCGTTTTTACCGTTCGGCGGGCGAACTGGCGCTGCAAAACACCCAGATCCAGGTCGCCGCTGGCGGGCGGCTGGAGTGGTTGCCCACCGAGGCGATTTGCTACCACCAGTGCCATGCCGAAAACCGGGTCCGCTTCCAACTGGCGCCCGGCGCGGAACTGATCGGCTGGGACGTGACCGCCTTCGGCCTGCCGCAGGCGAACCAGCCGTTTGCCCAGGGCCGCTTGGTGCAGCACCTGGAGCTGCCCGGCGTGTGGCTGGAGCGCGGCTGCATCGATGCGCGGGATAGCCGCCTGATGGACAGCCCGCTGGGCCTGGCGGGCTACAAGTGCATGGCTTCGTTGTTCTTTCTGGCGGGCAGCAAGTTGGACAAGCACCGGCAGGCGGCGGCGCTGGATGTGGCCCGGCAGGTGATCGACGCCCACAGCCTGCACCGTACGGCTGGCGCCACCAGCCCCGACGGCCAGGTGGTGGTGGTGCGGGTGCTGGCCCCGCTGGTCGAGCCCGCGATGGACCTGGTCAAACAGGTGTGGGCGGCGTGGCGGGCGCACTTCTGGGGCTTGTCGGCCACCCGCCCCCGCATCTGGGCAATGTAGACAAAATCAGGCCCTAGCGCTTATTCCATAAGCGTGAGCAGCTATCAAAAGCCTAGCCCGCACCCACCAGCATCTGCACAAACATCTGCAGCTTGGTGTTGGTCTCGGCACCCAGGGCGGTGAACTCCAGGCCGGCCAGCAGGTGGCCGTCTTCGTGCTTGACCTTCATCACCCGGGCGTAGATATCGGTCACCGGGTATTCCACCAGGGTCATGTCGAAGTTCAGCTTCACGTCAAAACCCACCTCGATGGGCAGGTCCAGCTCCACCAGCACGCCGTGGTAGCCGATGTCCAGGATATGCGCCTTGATGGCGTTGGGCAGCACGGTGGTGCCCTCCAGGATCTGCAGGCTGCAGGGGATGCGGACCTCGGCCCGGTGGCTGCGGCGGAACTCCTGGCGCGGCACCTTCAGGTGCAGGCTGGGGATGGCGATCAGCTCGCGCACCTTCACCGGCACCAGCTTGCCCGCCACAAACACCTCCACCGGCTCGGTGGCCGACACCGTGCCGTGGCAGCGCTGGTAGGTGGTTTCGCTGATGAGGACCTGGCCGCGCAGGCTGAAGGACTCGATACGCGAGGCCAGGCTGACCTGGTTGCCGATCACGGTGTACTGCGAAAACGCTTCTGATCCAAAGCGGCCTGCAATCACCGAGCCGGTGTTCAGGCCGATGCCCATGAACAGCTCGGGCATGCGGCCCCGTTGGTACTGGTCGTTGAGCAGGCGCATGGCCAGCTGCATCTCCACGGCGCAGGCCATGGCGCGCATCACGTCGTCGGGCCGCTGCACGGGCGCACCAAACAGCACGGTCATGGAGTCGCCGGTGAACTTGTCGATCACCCCCTGGTAGCGGTAGATCACCTCGCTCATGCGCTCCAGGCACAGGTTGAGCATGGTCACGATGGTGCCGGCGGGCTGCGACGAGGTGAGCGCGATGAAACCACGCAGATCGGCCACCAGAATGGTCACCTCGCGGTTGACCACCGGCAGGCTGGCGGGGTCCGGGCTGCCCAGGGCTGCATCCAGGATGGCCCCCAGCTCGGCCTGAACGGCGGGCGACACCGGCGCACCGGTTTCTCGCGCCAGCAGCGCCTGCAGGCGACTGTTCGCCTCGGTCCTCGGATCATTTTTCATGCGGTTCATGTCCCAAATAGGTTAGCCAAGCCAGAATAGAGCGGCATCCGATTATGGTCAAGATGCAACGCCCTGAAACAATTTCACGCCGCAGACACCCCATCGGCCTTGAACATGGCCTTGATGCCGCGCACCGCCTGGCGGATGCGGGCCTCGTTTTCGATCAGGGCAAAGCGCACATGGCCGTCACCGTGGTCGCCAAAGCCGATGCCGGGCGACACCGACACCTTGGCCTTGGCCAGCAGCTGGGTGGCAAATTCCAGCGAGCCCAGCGCCGCGTAGTGCGGCGGGATGCGCGCCCAGATGTACATGCTGGCCTTGGGGCAATCGACCTGCCAACCGGCCTCCATCAGGCCCTTGTAGAGCACGTCGCGGCGGCTTTGGTAGGTGGCGGCAATCTCGGCCACGCAGCTTTGGTCGCCCTCCAGCGCGGCGATGGCGGCCACCTGCAGCGGCGTGAAGGTGCCATAGTCGTGGTAGCTCTTGATGCGCGCCAGGGCCGCCACCAGGTCGGGGTTGCCCACCATGAAGCCGATGCGCCAGCCCGCCATGTTGTAGCTTTTGCTCAGGGTGAAGAACTCCACCGCAATGTCCTTGGCACCCGGCACCTGCATGATGCTGGGGGCCTTCCAGCCGTCGAAGGTGATGTCGGCATAGGCCAGGTCGTGCACCACGAAGATGTCGTGCTTCTTGGCCAGGGCCACCACTTTTTCGAAGAACGGCAGCTCCACGCACTGTGCCGTGGGGTTGCTGGGAAAGCCCAGCACCATCATCTTGGGCTTGGGGTAGCTGCCGCGGATGGCTTTTTCCAGCTCGCCGAAGAAGTCCACACCCTCGGCCATGGGCACGCTGCGGATGTCGGCCCCGGCAATCACCGCGCCGTAGATGTGGATGGGGTAGCTGGGGTCGGGCACCAGCACGGTGTCGCCGCGGTCCAGCGTGGCCAGCATCAGGTGCGCCAGGCCTTCCTTGGAGCCGATGGTGACGATGGCCTCGCTGTCGGGGTCGATGTCGACCGCATACCGGTCCTGGTACCACTTGCTGATGGCGCGGCGCAGGCGCGGAATGCCCTTGCTGGCCGAATAGCCGTGGGTGTCGGGCCGCTGCGCGACCTCGGTGAGCTTGGCGACGATGTGGGCCGGGGTGGCCCCGTCGGGGTTGCCCATGCTCATGTCGATGATGTCTTCGCCGCGGCGGCGCGCGGCCAGCTTGAGTTCGGCCGTGATGTTGAAGACGTAGGGGGGAAGCCGGTCAATGCGCGCAAAACGGCGCTTGCCTGCGGGGGATGCAGCCATGGGGTAATTCTCACGTAAGCGCCCGGAACCGTCCGAGCGACGTGGCCTGCCAATGGGGGCAGGCCCGACGCCATGGTATCAGGCGCTGAGGTTGACCAGTTGTCCGGTCGCTTGGCCCTGCGCATTCACCACGGGCGGCAGCAACAGCGATGCCGTGGGCGGGTCGGCGTACAGGCGGGATACGGGGCTCGGGCTGGGCGCCCGGGGCTCGTTTTGGGCCGTGCGCAGGGATTGCACGTAGTTGGCCACCAGCTGGTTGCTGCGTTCGGCCAGGGCGCGGGCGTTCTCCTGGCTGACCTGGGCGGTGCGGTCGGCGCTGTCGGCCTGGCGGCGCAGGTCGTCGGCGGTGTTCTGGGCCTGCTCGGCATCGCGCCGGGCCTGGACCACGCGCGTTTTATCCGCCGAGAGCGACGGTGCCGCGCTGCTGCTGAAGGCGATGCTGCTGCTGACCATGGCAAACCCCGCAGCGCAGGCTCAGGCGGTGGTGTTGACGATGCGCCCGGTGGTTTGGCCCTGGCTGTTGACCACGGGTTTGGGCGGCTTGGATTCCTGGACCTCGGAGGCCTTTTTCAGGTCCGCATCGTCGGGCCGGGCCGCACGGTTTTGCGCTTGCTGGGGAGCAGAGGTCGGCTGTGCGGTCTGCCGATAGACTGAAGAGACATCCATGTCGGGCTCCTGGGTTGGTTTCTTCATTCTAGGAGCGCACACGTTTGTATGCAACGGCCAGGAACGCCCGGCAGGTGCTTCCTTGCCGCGCAGATAGAATTTATAATAAATAAGCCTCCAGCGCTTATTCCATCAGCGTAAGCAGCTACAAAAACCATAGTTACCACCCATGCCCACGTCCCTCCCCCTGCGCCACTTTTTACTTGCCTTGGCCGTGGTGGCCGTGTGGGGGAGCAACTTTGTGGTGATCAAGGTGGCGCTGGTGCATTTTCCGCCGCTGCTATTGGCCGCTTTGCGGTTTGCGCTGGCGCTGCTGCCGGCGGTGCTGTTTCTGCCGCGCCCGGCGGCCAGCTGGCGCAACCTGGCGGCATATGGGCTGCTGATTGGCGTGGGGCAGTTCGGCCTGCTGTACATGGCCATGCAGGGGCATATCTCGCCGGGGCTGGCATCGCTGGTGGTGCAGGTGCAGGTGTTTTTCACCATCGGCCTGGCGATGCGGACCACGCACGAGCGGGTGCAGGCCTTCCAGTGGTGCGCGCTGCTGCTGGCGGTGGCGGGCATTGCGGTGATCGTGCTGCACACCGACGGCAGCACCACGCCGCTGGGGCTGGCGATGGTGGTGGGCGCGGCGCTGTCGTGGGCGGGTGGCAACACGGCTTCACGCCAGGCGGGCAAGGTGGACATGCTGGCCTACGTGGTCTGGTCCAGCGCGTTCGCGGTACCGCCGTTGCTGCTGCTGTCGCTGGTGCTGGAAGGCTCCGGCGCCTGGCGCACCGCCATCAGCCAGGCCGATCTGCCCAGCTGGCTGGCGCTGGCCTGGCAGGCCTGGGGCAACAGCCTGTTTGGCTACGCCGCCTGGGGCTGGCTGCTGGCCCGCCACCCGGCGGCCACCATCACGCCCACGGCCTTGCTGGTGCCGGTGTTTGGCATGGGCGCTTCGGCCTGGTGGTTGGGTGAGCCGCTGCCCGCGTGGAAGCTGGTGGCGGCGGCGCTGGTGATGCTGGGCCTGGTGCTGAACCTGCTGTGGCCGCGTTTACGGTCGCGGTAACACCGGTTGGGCCCCCATACGGGTATGCGACAACTTAAAAGCTTTGTTGCAGATATTACAAAGAACCGGTCTGCGTCCCAAAAACCCATGAACCATACTGGCCTTGGATAGGGCCATTGCGGCCGTATCCCCGCGTGGCTTTTACTGAAAGGTGCATCATGAATGAAAAATCCCGATCCCCTGCAGCCCAGGCGCCCACCACCCAGAATCTGGCCGGACCCTGGAGCTTTTTGACCGACCTCCAACGGCGGCAAATGGCTATCACTACCGAGAATGCATGTGCCGTTTTCCGCAATATTGAAGCGACCCGCTCCGTGCAGCAACAAACCGCCCAGAAGTCTCTGTCGCAACACGAATTGGCCGCACAACAGCTACAAAAACCCTGCGAACCTGGTGAGTTGCTGGCCATCCAATCCAACTTACTGCAGTCCATGGTGCAAGGTGCGATGCAGTACTGGCAGCAGCTGGGCGCCATTGCGCTGAAATCGCAGGTGGATCTGATGGAAGGTAGCAAACACATCCTGACGCCCGTGGCCGAAGACCCGCTCAAACCCATATTGCAGGCTTGGCAGAACTCCCTGGCCCACACGTTCAACGGTGACGAACAGCGCGCCAGCACCACCCACTGACCCCCGCCCCAACACGGTGGATTACGAGCCCAAAGGGTGGTGTTGCCCCCAACGCTGCAACAAGGCCTGCCCCTTGAAATGCAGCAACACGACGCCGCTCAACATGGCCGCCAGGTAACACCAGACCGAGATGAACCAGGTGCTGTACACCCCATAGGCCACCGCCAGCGATAGCAGCGCCAGCCCCCCGAATACCCGGGCCATGCGCTGCGTGGACAGCAACAGGCTGACGGTGGTGGACACCACGTACAGCAGCATGGTCACCACGGCAAAAAAATGCGGTGCCAGGTAGGCAATGTGCTGACCCAAGGGCTGGGACACCACGCCGTAGACCAGCACCTGGTACAGCAGCCAGGCGCTTGCCACGCTGCCCGCCAGCACGAAAACCACCAGCGTCCGGCGCCGGCGACCCGGTGGCTCCAGCAGCAACACGGCCACCGGCACAAACACTGGCCACAGCACGTGCGAAAAAAACACGTAGGCGTAGGTGAGCCCCACATTCAGCGCAGGCGCCTGGTAGCGGAAGGTGAGCCAAATCACGCCCTCGATCGCCTGCTGCAGCGCAAACAACAACGGAATGGCCGCAAACGGCCGCTCGCCGGGCGTGCGTGCCTGCGTCCAGGTGACGGAGCCCACACCCGCCAGAAACACGCTGGCCGTGAAGCTGGCGGTGGCGGAAAAGCACATGTCAGGCCCCCGCGGCAGAGGGGTCCGCCTGCGCGCCCAGTGCCAGGTGCAGCGAGAAAATATCCGCGGCAGGCCCCGGCTGCACCGCAAACCCGGCCTTGCGGGCCAGCACCGCCATGGCCTTGTTCTGTACCAGACACTGGCCCACCACCTCTTGCGTGCCGCGCTGGCGCAGGTAGGCCAGCATCTCGTCCAGCATCAGGCGGCCCAGGCCCTTGCCTTGCCAGGCGGAAGCCACCTGCAAGGCGAACTCTGCCGTCTGGTTATCGGGGTCACAGACCACCCGGATCTCGGCCGCCATGGCCTGGGCGGCAGCGTCGCCCGGGGTGAGGGCAATGAAAGTCATCTCGCGGTCGTAGTCGATCTGGCTGTAGCGGGCCAGCTCGGAATGCGGCACCTCGCGGCGCGTCAGAAAAAAGCGCAAACGCATGTCGGCGGCACTGGCATGGGCATAGAACGCCTGCAACCGCTCGCCGTCTTCGGGCTGGATCGGCCGCACCCGCAGCAGGGTGCCCGCCACGGCCACGGTGTGCTCCAGCTCTTGCGGATACGGGCGGATGGCGGGCGCCACCGGCTGCCCGCGGCCCGGGCCGTGCAGCCGTATGCGCACATCCAGCGCCAGCACGCCCTGAGCGTCGGCCAGCAGCGGGTTGATGTCCAGCTCGGCCAGCAGCGGCAGGTCGCAGGCCAGTTGTGCGACCTGGCGCAGGGTGTCCAGCAAGGCCGCCTCGGGCACGGCCGGGCGCTCGCGGTAGCCCGCCAGCAGCCGGGCCAGACCGCTGCGCTGGACCAGATCCCGCGCCAGCGCGGCATTCAGTGGCGGCAGCGCCACCGCATGCTTCTGGCTCAGCTCCACTGCCGTCCCCCCCTCGCCGAACAGCAGCACCGGGCCGAACACCGGGTCGGTGCTGATGCCCACAATCAGTTCATGGGCCTGGGGCCGCAGCACCATGGCCTGCACCGTGAAGCCCTGCACCTCGGCCTGCGGCCGCAGGCGGGCCACCCGCTCCAGCATGCCCTGGGCCGCGGTGCGCAAAGCCGCCTCGGAGTCCAGGCCCAGCGCCACGCCACCGACATCGGACTTGTGGACGATCTGCGGCGACACAATTTTCAGCGCCACCGGAAAGCCCAGGCGGTTGGCACAGGCCACGGCATCGTCCACCGTGGAGGCCCGCTGGCTGCGCTGGGTGGGTATGCCGTAGATCTCCAGCAGGTTTTGCACCTGGGCCTGGGTCAGCCATTCCTGTCCGGCCTGGGCCGCTTGGGCCACCAGGGCCTGCGCCTGGTCGCGCTGGGGTAAAAATGCCTGGGGCGTGCTGGCTGGCAGTTCCAACAGCGCCGCCTGGTTGCGGGCATGCTGCACCAGCTGCAGCCAGGCCGCCACCGCCCGCTCCGGGGTGTCGTAGCTGGGCAGACCGGCTTGCGCCATGGCCGTACGCGCCGCTGCCACCACCGTGCCGCCCAGCCAGCACGTCAGCACCGGTTTACCGGCCTGTGCCAGCAGGGGCAGACAGCCCGCCGCGATGTCGGTCGCCGACACCATGGCGGTGGGCGCATGCATGAACAGCACGCCGTCCACCTCGGGGGCCGCCAGCAGCACCTGCAGGCCGTCCAGATAGCGCTGCAGGGGGGCGTCGCCCACGATATCCACCGGGTTGCCATGCGACCAGGTGCTGGGCAGGCAGGCGCTCAAAGCGGCCAGGGTCGCCGGGCTCAGCAGGGCCAACTGGCCGCCATTCAGATCCAGCGCGTCGGCGGCCAGCACCCCCAGGCCACCACCGTTGGTCAGGATCGCCAGGCGCTCGCCCAGCACGGGCCGGGCATGGGCCAGGGTTTCGGCCGCATCGAACAAGGCCTCCAGCGTGTCCACGCGCAGCATGCCCGCCCGGCGAAAAGCCGCGTCAAACACCACATCGGCCCCCGCCAGCGCCCCGGTGTGCGAGGCGGCCGCGCGCGCGCCATCGGCACCGCGCCCGGCCTTCACCACAATCACCGGCTTGTTGCGCGACGCCGCCCGTGCCGCCGACATGAATTTGCGCGCCGCCTTGACCGACTCCATGTACACCAGAATGGCCCGGGTGGCGCTGTCGCTGGCCAGGTAGTCGAGCACGTCGCCAAAGTCCACGTCGGCACTGTCGCCCAGGGAAATGAAGTGGGAAAAACCGATGCCCCGGGCCTGGGCCCAGTCCAGCATGCCAGTGGCCAGCGCGCCCGACTGGGTGACAAACGCCAGCCGCCCGGGTGACGCGTTGCCGGGTGCAAAGCTGGCATTCAGGCCCACATCGGGCACCAGCGCGCCGATGCAGTTGGGCCCCAGAATGCGCAGCAGGCTGGGCCGGGCGGCCTCCAGCATCGCCTGCTCCAGGGTGCCGGTACCGTCGGGGCTGGGCTGCTTCAGGCCCGCGCTGATGACGATGACCGCCCGGGTGCCCTTGCGCCCCAGCTCGGCGATCAGCCCGGGCACGGTGTGCGCGGGGGTGCACACCACGGCCAGGTCGGGCACCTGCGGCAGCGCGGCCACGTCGGGCCAGGCGGGCTCGCCGTCCACCTGGGCGTGGCGCCGGTTGACCAGCCACAGCGGCCCCTGAAAACCGCCCTGCTTCAGGTTGCGCAGCACCAAAGACCCCAGGCTGCCGGGCCGGTCCGAAGCGCCGATCAAGGCGACCGAACGGGGATGGAACAAGGCTTCCAGGTGGCGTACGCTCATAAATTTCCCATTGAAGTTCTACTCCCGATAGCGCCAAGCTTAGTGACAAGCTGCAGGCTGAAAATTGCGCCAGATCAAAGACATTGTGGCGTGCGGTGACCAGAATAAGTTATCAGCCTGAATACCCTGACATCAAGCTGACGCCGATGCCACGGCACAGCCGCCGCATTTACATCTTCCTCCAAACCCGCAAAGGAATGCCATGACTGACAAAACCCGCTCCCCCGCCACGAGCCCAGTGGCACCGTCCGCAGGGTTGGCGCCCTGGAACATTTTTGCCGATTGGGGCCGCCGCCAGATGGCGATGGCCGCAGAAGGCACCTGCGCCATGCTCCGAAACGTAGAGGCCTTGCGCACCCTGCAGCAACAGGTGGCCCACCAGGCATTGGCGCAGCATGAGGCCGCGGCAGAAAAGCTGCTCAAACCCTGCGACCCCAACGACTTGCTGTCCGTGCAGTCGGCGCTGCTGCAATCCAATATGCAAAACGCGCTGGCGTATTGGCAGCAATTGGGGGCCTCGGCCATCAAGGCCCAGGTCGACCAGATGGACGGCAGCAAACAGCTCCTGAAAATGCCGGTAGACGACCCGCTCAAGCCCGTGCTACAGGCTTGGCAGCACGCCATCGCCAGCCCGTTCAACAGCGCAGGGTACCGCCCCAACGCGCACTGAAGGGCCCCCGCTTACCCCTGGTGCACATAGCGGCCCGGTGCGGCCAGGGGGGCACCGTCCAGCAGGGGCTGGGCCACCGGTTGCGCGGCAATCTTGTGGCCCGCGTGCTGGCCCAGCCAGTCGCTCCAGCAGGTCCACCACGAGCCCGGGAACTGTTCGGCGGTGTTGAGCCAATCCAGGGGGTCTGCCGGTGCCTGGCCCACTGCATGGGTGGCAAACCGGTAGCTGGCCTTGGCATGCGCCAACGGCCCGCCAGGTGGGTTGACGATGCCCACGTTGTGCCCACCCGAAGTCAGCACAAAGCTGACCGGGCTGTGCGCCAGCCCCTGGATTTTGTAGACCGACCTCCAGGGCGACACGTGGTCGGTTTCTGTGGCCACCACGAACATCGGAATCTGGATGTCCGACAGCCGTATTGGCACCCCCGCCACCCGGTAACGCTCCTCGGCCAGATCGTTCCGCAGGTACAGGCGGCGCAGGTATTCGCTGTGCATGCGGGCAGGCAGGCGGGTGGCGTCCGCGTTCCAGGCGCGCAAGGCGGTCATCGGTGTCTGGGCCCCCATCAGGTACTCATGGACCAGCTTGGACCACACCAGGTCCCGTGAATTCATCAGCGCAAAAGCCCCGGCCATCTGGCGCCCATCCAGGAAGCCGGGTGCGGCCATCAGGTCCTCCAGGAAGGCGATCTGGCTCTCGTCGATGAACAGCCCCAGCTCGCCCGGCTCGCGAAAGTCGGTCTGGGCGGCCAGCAGGGTCAGGGTTTTCAGCGGATTGGATTCCGCCCGCCCCAGGCTGGCCGCCGCGATCGCCAGCAAGGTGCCCCCCAGGCAATAGCCCACCCCCTGGATACCCGCCCGGGGCCGCAGTTTGCGCACCGTCTTGAGCGCGGTCAGGACACCCTGCTCCAGATAGTCGTTCAGGCCCAGGTCGCGGTCGTGGGTATCGGGGTTCTTCCAGGACACCATGAAAACGGTCTTGCCCTGCCCCACCAGGTGCCTGACCAGCGAGTCGTCCGGCGTCAGGTCCAGGATGTAGTACTTCATGATCCAGGACGGCACCATCAGCACCGGCTCGGCATCCACTTCCGCCGTGCTGGGCGCATACTGGATCAGCTCCATCAGGTGGTTGCGAAACACCACAGTGCCGGGCGTCACGGCCACCGTGCTGCCCGGCTTGAACGCATCCACCCCGCGCGGCTTGTCATCGCCCAGCACCGCCAGCGCGTCCCGCCACCAATTGCCCATGCCGTTGAGCAGATGGCTACCGGCGCTGCTCCATATGTCCCGCAAGACCTGCGGGTTGGTGGCGATGAGGTTGGAGGGCGAGCCCATGTCGAGCAACTGCCGCGTGGTGAAGTTCACCATCTCGGTGTGGTGCCGCGACACGCCGCGCACGCCGGTCATCGCCTCGTGCCACCACTGCTCTCGCAGCAAAAAAGCCTGGGCCAGGGTGGAAAACGGTGGGGTATGCCACTCCGGCGGCGCAAAGCGCCGGTCCCGCTGCGTCGGCTCCACGCAGGGCGGGCAGCCCCCGGCCCACGACTGCGGCAGGTACTGCCACCACTGCACCGACTTGCGCAACGCGCTTTCGGCCAGCTCGGCGTGCTTGGTCGGCGACACCGCCAGGTGCACCAACCAGTCGGCATAGGCCAGGGCCAGCGCCGCTGGCGACAGGCCCTGCGACAAGCGGGCCAGAAAAAGTTTCAGCGGCAGGTCCAGTGGCGCCGGACCATGCCTTTCGGGGTGGTTTTCAAAGGTCTGCATGGCATTCCAAAGTGCATGGCAAAAACCGCCATGCGCAGATGTTTCCACAAGCCGCCGCGGTAATTTTGCGCCAGATCAAAGGCGTTTGCACTTCACCGCAAAGATCCGCGCGCAGGCTGCGCACGGGTGTCAAACACCTTGCTTGCCTGCCACGACCTGGGTCGCTGCGAATCTATGGGTAAAAACAGGCCCCTGCGCTTATTCCATCAGCATGAGCAGCTATTAAAACCATAGTAAGTCGAATCAGGCTGCCGGGGTCGCTCCGCGCACCGTGTTTTCGGCCGCCCAGGCCCAGGCTTCGCCCGACAGTTCCAGCACACGGGCGGCGCTGGCAAAGCCATCGGCGACCACGCTGGCTTCGCTGGAAGTCTGGTTTTCCACCTCCAGCGCGGTGCGCAGGTAGACAAACCAGGGGCCGGACTGCGACAACAGGGCTTGCGCACCCTCGGGTGGCAGGCTCAGGGTGGCCACCACTTCGGCCGGGGCCATTTTCAGGATCAGGCCCAGCATCGAGGCCAGGCCCAAGGTGAAGAATCGGCCCGGCTCGGACTCGCCGCGCTCCATGGCCAGCAGCTCGACCAGCCGCGCGCGCCACAGTGCCACCTCTTGCAGGGCCGACGACAGCTGGCGGCTGCCCGCGTACTGCATCAGCATCAACGACAGCCAGCGGTGCAGGTCGTTGCGGCCCAGCAGCATGACCGCCTGGTCGATACTGCCCACGCCGCCCAGGTGGGCGTAACTGGCGCTGTTCATGCGCTGCAACAGGCGCACCGACACGCCAATGTCGCCCTTGATGTCGCCCACGATCACCGCCGTGTCGGCCCCCGCCGCCAGCTTGCTGATCAGCAGCGCCACGCGGCCCACTTCGGGCGCCAGCGGACTGGCTTCGGCCACCGTTTTAGCCATGTCGGAGGCGGCCAGGCGGCCGCTGGCCAGGCGCACGCCCGCCTGCAGGGTGCGCTCCAGGTCGTCCACACTGGCCATGTCGGTGGCGATAAACGGAATGTTTTCCAGGCCCGCCGGGGGTGCCTTGACCGCAGCGACCAGCCCGGCAACCGCCTCGGGCGAGGTGGCCCGGACCAGCAGGAAGTCGGGTTTGGAGCCCATGGACTGCTCGGCCCCCCAAGCCAGCTTGGCCCCCACCGCGCGGAACTCGGCCACTTTGGCGGCTACGCCCTGCATCACCTCGGGGGACAAAGATGTCGCCGCCGCATTGAACTCCACGCCAATTACCGTGCCCGTGTCATTTTTAGGCACCACCGCCAAGGCCAGCAAGGCCGCAGGCAGGCGCGCAAAACCAATGCGCCCGTCCATGGCCACCAGCCGCGCCGCTACCAGCACCGCGGCCACGTGCGCCGCCTGGGCCACCGGGTCAGCGCCCATCGCCAATCTACGCAGGGCCCGGTCGTCGATACGGAACTCAAAACCCGCCACCTGCCCGTTGGCGCCCATCAAGGGCCGCCGCGCCGCCAGGGCGACCAGCTTGGGGTGGACAGGAGCGGGCGCCGGTGCCGCAGCGGCCGACGGCGGGCTGGCAACCGGCGGGGTACGGCCAGCGCGCGCAATAGGCGCACCCGAGGGAAGAGCGGCGGGCAGAGCGGCAGGAGAAGGCGCACCACCAAACAACTTGGCCAGCACACGTTGGAAAAAAGAGGTCATGGGCTTAGAACTTCGTCCAGTGAAGGAACTAGGGTGCAACAGGGGTGCGACAGCCCTCACTTTATCGCCTTCCACATGAAATTGTATGAAGTTGTTACCTTTAAATGCGCGGCCTCGCCAGCGCCGCAACGCGGCTCCACCCTGCGCGCCGCCGTCGGTGCCAGCCCCGGCATCCCCCGAATGAGGGATGCCGAAAACCGCCATCGGGGCTAAATTTCCCAGTGCGGCCACCCGCTCACCACCCACCGCAACGTCCACTACCCGGAGGAACCCCCATGAACACCGATACCGTGATTCGCAAAGTGCAAGAGCTCGTGAACGTCACCGTGGACGGCCGGGCGGGGCCGCAGACCTGGCAGGCGATCTTCGAGCGCATTGCGGGAAAAGCGCTGCCCAAGACAGCCTTGTTTGTGGGCAAGGTCGATGAACGCAGCGAGAAGACCATCGCCACGCTGCATCCGCAAGTCGCCCCCCATGCCCGAAGCCTGGTCCAGCGCGCGGCATCCGTGGGCATCGAGATCAAGATCATCGGCGGCACCCGAACCTTTGCGGAGCAAGATGCCCTGTTTGCCCAGGGCCGCACCAAGCCGGGCCGGCGGGTGACCAATGCCAAAGGCGGGGAATCGAACCACAACTTTGGCATTGCGTTCGACATCGGCGTATTCAATGGAAAAACCTACCTGGGCGAATCCCCGTCGTACGACGTGGTGGGTGCCCTCGGCATGGACCTCGGCCTGGAATGGGGTGGCGCCTGGACCACGCTGGTCGACAAGCCGCACTACCAGTTGCGCCCGGTCTGGGCGGACCACCTTTCAGAGCGCGAAATGCTGGCCGAGCTGCGCGAACGCGTCGCGCAGGGCAAGGATGTGTACGCCTAGTTTTTCTAGCCAAATATGCCGATAGCGCTTATTCCATCAGCGTAAGCAGCTATAAAAACCGCAGCAATCTAAATTGCCACCAGGTTGCGCACGCCGTTGGCTTCCATGTCCTTGCCCAGGCCGCGGGCGATGAACTCGCCGCGCTCCATGACCAGGTAGTCGTCGGCCA
This sequence comes from Rhodoferax sp. WC2427, assembly GCF_040822085.1. Classification (NCBI taxonomy): domain Bacteria; kingdom Pseudomonadati; phylum Pseudomonadota; class Betaproteobacteria; order Burkholderiales; family Comamonadaceae; genus Rhodoferax; species Rhodoferax sp. WC2427. Next base: position 3,220,837 of record NZ_CP162006.1, read on the forward strand.
GCTCCTGGGCGAAGTCGTAGTACTGCTCCACCAGCAGAATCGCCATGTCGCCCCGGTCGGCCAGCATGCGGATGACGCGGCCAATGTCCTTGATGATGCTGGGCTGGATGCCTTCGGTGGGCTCGTCCAGGATCAGCAGCTTCGGCCCCGCCGCCAGCGCACGGGCAATCGCCAGCTGCTGCTGCTGCCCGCCCGACAAGTCGCCGCCGCGCCGATGGATCATCTGCTTGAGCACCGGGAACAGCGTGAACAGCTCGCTGGGTATCGGCGTGCTGGCGCTCTTGTAGGCCAGGCCCATACGCAGGTTTTCTTCCACCGTGAGCCGGGCAAAAATCTCGCGGCCCTGCGGCACAAAGCCCACGCCCGCCCGGGCACGCTCGTACGGCGTAAAGCCCTGGATGGCCTTGCCGTCGAGCTCGATACTGCCGGTCTTGATAGGCACCAGCCCCATCAGCGACTTGAGCAAGGTGGTCTTGCCCACCCCATTACGCCCCAGCAGCACGGTGACCTTGCCTTTGGTGCATTGCAAGCTGACATCCCGCAAGATGTGGGAGCCACCGTAGTATTGGTTGATGTTTTTGACGTTCAGCATGGAAGGTGCGACCGGTTGAGGTTGGACTTTGAGACGTTGACTCCGAACCGCCAATAGGGGTCGGAGCCCAAATGCGGGAAGCACAAGGCTCGCCCCGCCAGCAGGCAGCGCGCAATTGGGATCCGACCCCCATTGGCTAAGCACCCCCTGTCGCGCCCTAGGCGCGATGCCCGGCAGCGCCGGGCCGATCCCGCTCCCCGGGGTCCCCCTCTGCAATGCGCCGAGGAGCGCAGCTTTGGGCGGATCAGGGCTGGCGTCTGTTTGAGCGCAGCGAGTTTAGCCAGACCCCGCCCAAAGCGAGCACCGCAGGTTCCCGTAGCGCCAGCGGAGGGCGCTGGCAGTGGGGGTGGCCTTTTCTTTGGTGACTTTCTTTTGGCCACGCAAAAGAAAGTTACTGCGCCGCCGGGCGCATATCCCGGCCGAGGACGCCCATTAACGCCAACCCGAAACAGGGATGTGCCGCTACCGCCCAAGATACACCTCAATCACCCGCTCATCCGCCTGCACCTGGTCCAGCGTGCCCTGCGCCAGCACCGAGCCGTCGCACAGCACGGTGACGATCTCGCTGATGGTGCGGATGAAGCCCATATCGTGCTCCACCACCATCAGCGAATGCTTGCCTTTGAGGGTCAAGAACAGCTCGGCAGTGCGGGCGGTTTCCTCGTCGGTCATGCCGGCCACGGGCTCGTCGAGCAGCAGCAGCTTGGGGTCTTGCATCAGCAGCATGCCAATCTCCAGCCACTGCTTTTGCCCGTGGCTGAGGTTGCCCGCCTGGCGGCCCACGCTGTCGGCCAGGTGGATGGTGACCAGCATCTCGGCCAGCTTGTCGCTCTGCGCCGAATCCAGCTTGAACAGCATGGACGATTGGACGCTCTTGTCCATTTTCAGCGCCAGCTCCAGGTTCTCGAACACGCTGAGCTGCTCGAACACCGTGGGCTTCTGGAACTTGCGGCCAATGCCCAGCTGGGCAATTTGCGGCTCGTTGTGGCGCAGCAAATCGATGGTGCTGCCGAAAAACACCGTGCCCGAATTGGGCCGGGTCTTGCCGGTGATGATGTCCATCATCGTGGTCTTGCCCGCACCGTTGGGGCCGATGATGCAGCGCAGTTCGCCGGGCGCGATGTCCAGCGACAGGCCGTTGATGGCCTTAAAACCGTCAAAGCTCACATGCACGTCTTCCAGGTACAGGATGCGGCCATGGGACACATCCACCTCGCCGGGCGTGTGCACCCGCGAAAAACCGGCTTCGCGGCCACCGGACTCGGTGTTGCCCGACACATAGGCGGGGTCCTTGGCGGCCAGGCGGCGCGCGCCCTCTTCCATCAGATCGGGGGTCATGCTTTGGCTCCCTTTAATTTCTTCACCAAACCGACCACGCCATCAGGGAGAAACAGCGTGACGGCAATAAACAAGGCACCCAGAAAATACAGCCAGAACTCGGGGTAGGCCACGGTAAGCCAGCTCTTGGCCCCGTTGACGATGAAGGCCCCCAGAATCGGCCCGATCAGCGTGGCGCGCCCACCCACCGCCGCCCACACGGCGATCTCGATGGAGTTGGCCGGGCTCATTTCGCTGGGGTTGATGATGCCCACCTGGGTCACGTACAGGGCACCGGCCACACCGCACATCACGGCAGAGATCACCCAGATGCTGAGCTTGTAGCCCAGGGGCGAATAGCCCGAGAACATGACCCGGGTTTCTGCGTCGCGGATGGCCTGCAGCACGCGGCCATACTTGCTGCCCACCAGCCACTTGGCAAACAAGAAGAAGCCCAGCAGCGTCAAGCCCGTCAGCACAAACAAGACCATGCGCATCGAGGTGGTGGCCATGGGCATGCCCAGGATGCGCTTGAAGTCGGTAAAGCCGTTGTTGCCGCCAAAGCCGGTTTCGTTGCGGAAGAACAGCAGCATGGCCGCAAAGGTCATGGCCTGGGTGATGATGGAAAAGTACACGCCCTTGATGCGCGAGCGGAAGGCAAAGAAGCCAAAGACCAGCGCCACCAGGCCGGGGGCAAACACCACCAGAAACAGCGTGGCCCCAAAGCTGCCACTCAGCGCCCAGTGCCAGGGCAGTTCTTTCCACGACAGGAACACCATGAAGTCGGGCAGATCACTTTTGTAGTTGCCGTCGTGGCCGATCTGGCGCATCAGGTACATGCCCATGGCATAGCCGCCCAGTGCGAAAAACATGCCGTGGCCCAGGCTCAAAATGCCGGTGTAGCCCCAGATCAGGTCCATGGCCAGCGCGGCAATGGCGTAGCACATGATCTTGCCGACCAGGCCAATGGCGTAGTCGCTCATGTGCCAGACGCTGTCGACCGGCACCACCAGGTTCAGCAGCGGTGCCACCGCGCACACCACGATCAGCGCCACGATGAAACTGGTCCAGCCGGAGCGGGTCAGCAGCGGTCCTTTGGTTGGTAAATTAACTTTGCTCATGCTTCTGCACTCCGGCCCTTCATGGCGAAAATTCCTTGGGGGCGCTTCTGGATGAAGATGATGATCAACACCAGCACGGCAATCTTGGCCAGCACCGCGCCGGTCCAGCCCTCCAGAAACTTGTTCAAAATGCCCAGGCCCATGGCGGCGTAGACGGTGCCCGCCAGCTGGCCCACGCCGCCCAGCACCACCACCATGAACGCGTCCACGATGTAGCCCTGGCCCAGGTCGGGGCCGACGTTGCCTACCTGGCTCAGGGCGCATCCGGCCAGCCCGGCGATGCCCGAGCCCAGCGCAAATGCGTAGGTATCAATACGCGCGGTGTTGACCCCCATGCACGAGGCAATAGGGCGGTTTTGCGTGACCCCGCGCACAAACAGGCCCAGTCGGGTTTTGCCGATCAACCAGCCCACGCCCAGCAGCACGGCCACGGCAAACGCGATGATGACGATGCGGTTATAGGGCAGCGACAAGTTAGCCATGACCTGCAGGCCGCCGCTCATCCACACCGGGTTTTCCACGCCGACGTTTTGCGCGCCAAACAGGCTGCGCACGCCCTGCTGCAGCATCAGGCTGATCCCCCAGGTGGCCAGCAGCGTCTCCAGCGGGCGGCCGTACAGGAAGCGCAGCACGCTGCGCTCCAGCGCCGCGCCCACCAGGGCCGATGCCAAAAACGACACCGGCACGGCGGCCAGCAGGTACCAGTCAAAGGCACCCGGCAAATACTTGAGAAAAACGGTTTGCACCAGGTAGGTGGCGTAGGCGCCGATCATCATCAGCTCGCCGTGGGCCATGTTGATCACGCCCATCAGCCCATAGGTGATGGCCAGGCCCAGGGCCACCAGCAGCAGGATGGAGCCCAGGCTGATGCCGCTGAAGATGGCGCCCAGCTTGTCGCCCCAGGCCAGCGAGGCCTCGACCTTGGCCAGGGCGGCGTTCAGGGCCACTTTCACATCGGCATCGGGTTCAAGGGTCAGGCGCGCCAGCAGCACGGTCTTGGTGCTGGGGTTGCCGCTGTTGGCCAAGGTGGTGGCGGCTTCCAGGCGGCGGGCCTTGTCGGTGCTGCCCAGCAGCAGGGCACCGCGCAGCAGGCCCAGCTGGTCTTTGATGGCGGGGTTGGTTTCGGCGGCAAAGGCCTTTTCCACCAGCGCCAGCTTGTTCTCGTCGGGCTCGGCCAGCAGGGTCTTGACCGCGGCGGCACGCAGCTTGTCGTCTTTGGAAAACAGCTTGACGGCGGCCAGCGCATTGTCCAGCTCGCTGCGCATCTGGTTGTTGTTGATGATGTCTTCGGCATCCGCGGGCAGGGCCACGTCGGCACCCGTGATCGGGTCTACCGCCTTGTCGCCTTGCAGCAAAAATACCTTGTCGCCCAGGGTTTTGACCTGGTCGTCGGAGAGGGCCTGGATGAAGGCGACGGTCTTGTCGTCGGCGCTGACCACGGCCTTGTTCAACGCCTCGATGCGCGTCTCGGTTTCGCCAATGGCCAAGCCTTTTACCTCGTCAGCGCTCAGTGCATAAGCGTGACCAGCTACCAAAAGCGTAGCAGCAATGAGTAGTTGTCGAATCAACATGGAGTGGCCTGTTGGTTGGGCATGGAAGCGATACCAAATCTGTATGCAAATAGTGTTCCAGCAGACCCCGCCTGCCGAAAAAAAAGGCGCCTCTCGCCTGGTGCGAAAGGCGCCCGAAGAAAAAAGCAGGGACGTGCTTACTTCTTCACTGGCTCATCTGGCTTGCCAGCATTGCCTTCGATGAACGGGCTCCATGGCACGGCCTTGACCGGGCCGGGTGTCTTCCACACCACGTTGAACTGGCCGTCGGCCTTGATTTCGCCGATGAACACCGACTTGTGCAGGTGGTGGTTCTTGGCATCCATTTCGGACACGATGCCCGAGGGTGCGTTGAACTTCTGGCCGGCCATGGCCGCGATCACCTTGTCGGTGTCGGTGCTGTTGGCTTTCTTCACGGCCTGGGCCCACATGTTGATGCCGATGTAGGTGGCTTCCATCGGGTCGTTGGTCAGGGGCTTGTCGGCACCGGGCAGGTTCTTGGCCTTGGCGTAGGCCGACCACTTCTTGATGAACTCGGTGTTGGCCGGGCTCTTGATGGTCATGAAGTAGTTCCAGGCAGCCAGGTGGCCCACCAGCGGCTTGGTGTCCACACCGCGCAGCTCTTCTTCGCCCACCGAGAAGGCGACCACGGGCACGTCCTTGGCCTTCAGGCCGGCGTTGCCCAGTTCCTTGTAGAACGGCACGTTGGAGTCGCCATTGATGGTGGACACCACGGCGGTCTTGCCACCGGCAGAGAACTTTTTGATGTCGGCCACGATGGTTTGGTAATCGCTGTGGCCAAACGGGGTGTACTTCTCGTCGATGTCGGTCTCTTTCACGCCCTTGCTCAGCAGGTAGGCGCGCAGAATCTTGTTGGTGGTGCGGGGGTACACATAGTCGGTGCCCAGCAGGACCCAACGCTTGGCACCGCCACCGGCCTTGCTCATCAAATAATCGACGGCAGGAATAGCTTGCTGGTTAGGCGCAGCACCCGTGTAGAACACGTTCTTGGACAGCTCTTCACCCTCGTACTGCACGGGGTAGAACAGCAGGCCGTTCATTTCTTCCACCACCGGCAGCACCGACTTGCGCGACACCGAGGTCCAGCAGCCGAAGATCACCGAAACCTTGTCCTGGCCCAGCAGCTGCTTGGTCTTTTCGGCGAACAGCGGCCAGTTGGACGCGGGGTCCACCACCACAGGTTCGAGCTTCTTGCCCAGCAGGCCGCCCTTGGCGTTGATTTCGTCAATCGCCATCAGCACGGTGTCTTTCAACACGGTTTCCGAAATGGCCATGGTGCCCGACAGGCTGTGCAGCACACCGACCTTGATGGTGTCGGCCGCAAAGGCAGGCACCACGGACAGGGAGGACAGGGCGACAGCGGCGGTAATCGCCTTGAGAGTAAATCGACGTTGCATGTGTGCTTCTCCGTAAAGTAAATGAACCCGGCTCGCCGCTGGGGGCCTGTGCTGTACAGAGCTTTTTGCGGCGATGGGTGGACTTTAGGGGCGGCCTGCCGATGCGGGAATACGCCGGGTGGCGTATGGGGCATGATCTTGGGCACGTTCAACTCTCCACCGGAGTCCCCATGCCATTCGAAAAAGGCGGTTTGTGGCGCAATTGGGTCGGCAACCAGTCGTGCATTGCACGCTACAAGGGCGCGCCCACGTCCGAGGCCCAGCTGTGCGAGATGGTGGCCGAGGCGGATCGGCGCGACCTGAACCTGCGCGTGGCAGGCTCGGGCCACAGCTTCACGCCGGTGGTGGGCACCGGCGGGGTGCTGCTGTCGCTGGCGCAGATGCAGGGCGTGCACCGCTTTGACGATGCCAAGAAGCAAGTCACGGTGGCGGCGGGCACGCGCATCCACGACCTGGCGCTGGCCCTCAAGGCGCACGGCTTTTCGCTGGTGAACCAGGGCGACATCGACTCGCAGGCGGTGGCGGGTGCGTTCACCACCGGCACCCACGGCACCGGTGCCACGCTGGGCTGCCTGGCCACCTCGATTGCCGGGCTGCGGCTGGTGCAGGCCGATGGCAGCGTGCTGGTGGTGGACGGCAGCGATGCCGATCTGCTGCACGCCGCCCAGGTATCGGTGGGCACGCTGGGGGTGATTTCCGAGCTGACGCTGCAGGTCACCGATGCCTACCACCTGCAAGAGCACGTGTGGCGCGACGATTTCGAGACCTGCATGGCCCGCCACGACGAGCTGGCCGCCACGCACCGGCATTTCGGCTTCTTCTGGTGCCCCACGCCGCACAGCCGCCAGCTGTACTGCCTGGCCGACACGGCGGATGCACCCCTGACCACCACATCAAAAACCGCCGACGTGTGCGAGATGAAGGTGATCGACATTACCGACCGCCCGGCGCTGGACACGCCGTTTGAAAAAATCGCCTACTCGTCCGAGATCTACCCCATCGAGTACGTGCCCAACTTCCACGAACTGGAATACGCGGTGCCGGTGCAGCACGGCAAAGAGGCGGTGCGTGCCGTGCGCGAGCTGATGCTCACCAAGCACACGAACTGCATCTTCCCCATCGAATACCGCTTCACCGCGGGCGACCCGGCCTGGATCAGCCCGTTCCACCAGCAAGACAGCATCACGCTGTCGGTATCTGGCCAGCCGGGCGTGGACTACTGGGACTACCTGCGCGATGTGGATGCCATCCTGCGCCGCTTTGGCTCGCGCCCGCACTGGGGCAAGATGCATTTTCTGGACACCGACGACGTGACCGCGCTGTACCCGCGCGCCGCAGATTTCCGGGCGCTGCGGCGCAGGCTGGACCCGCGCGGGCGCTTTCTGAACGACCACGTGCGGGCGCTGCTGGGTTAGGCATCAAATCGACCCCTTACGCTTATGGAATAAGCATGGGCAGCTCTTAAATATGTAGTAAACCCATCACTGCCGCACCGCCTCCACCTGCACCACCAGGTGCACGCTCTTGGGCATCCCCAGGCTGACCCCCAGGTCCATGCCGTAGTCGGTGCGGTCGATGGTGGTCTCGAAGCTGCCGCTGCACACCTCGGGCTCGGGCGCAGGCGGCGTGCGGCAGGCAAAGTGGTTCACCTGCAGCAGCACCGGCAGGGTCTTGCCCAGCAGGGTCAGGTTGCCCAGCACCCCGGTCAGGGTCTCGCCGCTGAACAAAAATCGGTCGCCCAGGAAGTGGATGCTGGGGTACTGGCTGGCGTTGAACAGCTCGCTGCTGGCCAGAATGGCGTCGACCAAAGGCGTGCCCGAGCGCACCGACGCCGCCTCGATGCTGACGTCGGCCAGGCCGGTTTTGGCCGCCAGGTCCAATTCGATGGTGCCCGTGTGCCGCTCAAACCGCCCGCTGCTGATGCTGCCCAGCTCGTAGGTGGTGCTGGTGCGCAACGGGTCGATGGCGTAGGTGGCCGCCTGGGTGCTGGCCGAGGCGGCGAACAGCGTGGCAGCCAGCCAGCACGGCAGGGTCCAGTGCGCGGGCATGGGCATATCAGGGCGCCAGCACACGGATCTGCACCAGCTGGCGGGTGTCGGCGGCGGCCTCGCTGCTGTAGGTGCCGGGCGCGGCCTGCCCTCCCCCGGTAGCGGCCACGGTGACCCACTGGCCCAACGGCGCGCTGACCGAGGTGGCGAGCTGGCTGCGGGCCTGGCTGGGCAGTTCGGCGTTGCCGCTGGGGGCCTGCAGGCTGGAGGATTGCACGTCGATGTCGATCTTCACCGGCTGCCCGCCACCGGGCCAGCGCGGCTGCACCGCCATGCTCTGGCCCGCCTGCATCCACACCATGCCGTAACTGACACCGCTGCCGTCGCGGCCCGAACCCACCGACTGCACAAAGCGGATAGGCACGTTCTGGCCCAGGGTCAGGGTGGCCTTTTCGCCGTTGCGCACCTGGATGCGCTGGGAGGCCAGCGGCGCGGCCACGGGCTGGGTGCTGACGGTATTGCCATCGGGCTCGCTGATCTGCCGCAACTCCACCGCCAGGTTGCGCTGCGGTAGTTGCGCCAGGGCGGGCAGTGCGAGTGCCAGGGCGGCCCCGGCCAGAAGCGTGAATGCGGTGGTAGCCATGCGGCCATTGTTCCACGCCAGGGCTTCATCCCCCAAACGAAGGATGCGAAAGTCGCCAAGTGGGGCTAACTTCAACAACATCGGTAAGGCGCCTGGACCAAAGGCCACAAAGACCGGGTCTTGCCACCCTACTTCCAGACCTTACCCCGCAAACCACTACCTATATTGATTTCAGGGGCGGCGGACCCATTTACGGAACACAAGGGGGCGTATATGCACACGCACACTGTCAATATCCAAGGCGATCCCGGCAGCCATCTGCTGCTGGAGGTGGACTTCAAGTGGCTGATGGCGGGCCAAGGCTATACCGTGGACCCCGACCGCCTGCTGCACGATCCGGCCTATGCCGACACCTGCCTGCAGTGTGCCCAGCGCTCCAGCTGCATCGCGCTGCAAGAATGCGCTTTGAACCTGCGCGAGGTGCTGGCGCAGGCCATCCACTAGCTCTTGGCCTGGCTCGCCAAACGCAAGGCCAGCGCACTCAGCGCGTCGTAGGCCGCACCGGCTTCTCGGTCCCAGGCCGCCACGGCCAGCGCCTGGCGGGCAATGGCGGCGGTGTCGCCCCGGGCGGCCGGGCCGGTCAGGGCGGCAGCCGGGCCCAGGGTCGTGATGTTGTGCACCGCATGGGCCAGCAAACGGGCGCGCAGGCCGGGAATCAGCTCGGCAGGTACTCCGGTGCTGCGCCATGCGTCTTCGGCCACGCTTTGCAGCACCGGCAGGAAGTTGGTGGCAAACACGGCTGCCGCGTGGTAGAGCAATTTGTCCCCGGTGGCCACATCAAAACAGCGTGCGCCAATGGCGGTGAAGGCCGCACGCAGCAGGCCGCAGGCGCGGCTGTGGCCCTCCAGCGCGCAGGCCGTGCCAGGGAACTGGGCCACGGCGGCATCCACCGAGGCAAAACTCAAAATACAGTGCGCGCTGGCCGTCTGCCAGCCCAGGCTCACCAGCGGTGCCAGCTGGGTGCTGCCCAGCGCCCCGCTGCAGTGGAACGCCACGGTTTGCGCACCCAGGGCCGACGATGCCGCAAACGCCGCGGCCAGCGCCTGCGCCATCGGGGGCAGCGCGGTATCGGGCACGGCCAGCATCCACACATCGGCCGGGCGCATGGCCTGCAGGCTCTCGACCGGGTAGCCCGCGCCGATGGCGGCACAGGCGGCCTGGGCGCTGGCAGGGCTGCTGGTCAGCACATCCTGCACCGCAAACGTGCCCTGCTGCTGCCATAGCCGGGCCAGCGTTTGCCCCACACGGCCAGCACCGACCAGGTTGAGTGTTTTCAAAGCAGTGGCTTTCTGAAGTTGAACGGTCGCAGGCCATTGTGCCAAAGACGGCCTCGCAGGCTGTTCGCTCTACTTTTGATAGCTTCTCACGCCCATACCATGGGCGTAAACCGCCCAAAACCTCTGCAACCCGGGAAACCGCGACTCAGTCCGCCACGATCTCCGCGATGGCATGGCCGGAGGCCACCGGGGTGCCTTGGGCCACCTTGAGGCGGATACGCCCGGCGCGGTGGGCGGTGACGTGCATCTCCATCTTCATCGCCTCCATCGAGGCAATCGCGTCGCCTGCGGCCACGCTGGCACCGTCTTCAACCATCCAGGCCAGCAGCGTGCCGGAGATGGGGGCCAGCACCGCGCCAGCGTCTGCCGCTGCCGAAACAGCCGCAGCGCCCTCGCCCACCGGCGCTGCCGCCTGCAAGCCGCGCAGCAGCTCGGCCGGCAGGCCCAGCGCCATGCGGCGGCCATCCACCTCGATGGCGGTGCGCACCAGCGCCACATGGGCCAGCGGCTCGGGCCGCACGGCGGCGCTGAGGGTGTTGGCAAAGTCGGTCTCGATCCAGCGCGTGTGCACCTTGAACCCATCCTCGCCCACAAAGTCGGGCGACTCCATCACCGCGCGGTGGAAGGGCAGCACCGATGCCACGCCTTCAATGCGGAACTCCTTCAGCGCACGGCGGGCACGGGCCATGGCCTGGGCCCGCGTGGCACCGGTGACGATGAGCTTGGCCATGAGCGAATCGAAGGTGCCGGGCACTGTCGAGCCCGACAGCACACCGGTGTCAACACGCACGCCAGGGCCTGATGGCCACTCGAATACGCGCACCAGTCCGGGCGTGGGCAAAAAGCCGCGGCCCACGTCTTCAGCGTTGATGCGGAACTCGAAAGCGTGGCCGCGCGGCACGGGCGTTTCGGTGATCGACAGCGGCAGACCATCGGCCACGCGCAGTTGCTCGACCACCAGATCGATGCCGGAGGTTTCCTCGGTCACCGGGTGCTCGACCTGCAGGCGGGTGTTGACTTCGAGGAACGAGATGGTGCCCGACGGGCTGAGCAAGAACTCGACGGTACCGGCGCTGACGTAGCCCGCCCGGGTGCAGATGTCTCGCGCCGACTGGTGGATGCGCTCGCGCTGCACGTCGGTCAGGAAGGGCGCGGGCGCTTCCTCGACCAGCTTCTGGTTGCGCCGTTGAAGCGAGCAGTCGCGCGTGCCGAGCACCACCACATGGCCATGCGTGTCGGCGATGACCTGCGCCTCGATGTGGCGCGGCCGATCGAGAAACTGCTCGACGAAGCATTCGCCGCGACCAAAGGCGGTAATGGCCTCGCGCACCGCCGAATCGTAGAGATCTGCCACCTCATCCATGCGCCAGGCGATCTTCATGCCGCGGCCGCCACCGCCGAACGCGGCCTTGATGATGATGGGCAGGCCATGCTGCTCGGCGAAAGCGAGCACCTCCTGCGCATTGCTGACCGGCCCAGACGTGCCCGCGACCAGCGGCGCGCCGACTTCCAGCGCAATCGTGCGCGCCTGCACCTTGTCGCCCAGCGCTTCAATGGCGGCGGGCGGCGGGCCAATCCAGGCCAGCCCGGCACCGATGACCGCACGGGCGAAGCCCGCGTTTTCCGACAGAAAACCGTAGCCCGGGTGAACCGCGTCGGCACCGCAGCGCGCAGCAATGGCGAGCAGTTTGCCGATGTGCAGGTAGGTGTCGGCCGGGCGATGTCCGTCCAGGCCATAGGCCTCGTCGGCCATGCGGGTGTGCAGCGCGTCCAGGTCGGCATCGGCATACACCGCGACCGACTGCACGCCGTAGTCGGCACAGGCCCGGGCGATGCGTACGGCGATCTCGCCACGGTTGGCAATCAGAACTTTTTTCATGGGGTGTCTCGCACAAAGGAGGAATCGGAAGAGGTGGCTACGCTGAACGCGCGTATGGGGTTGAAGCGCACCTGCGCGCCGATGGGGATCTGCCCCGCGCGGTCCAGGTGGTACGGTGCCACGCAGCCGATCACCGGATAGCCGCCGGTGAGCGGGTGGTCGGCCAGAAACAGCACCGGCTGGCCGCTGGGCGGCACCTGGATCGCGCCCCTGGCGGTGCCTTCGCTGGGTAGCTCGGCCAGTTGGGCACGGGCCAGGGGTATCTCGCCCGCCAGGCGCAGGCCGACGCGGTTGGACTGGGGTGTCACCGTCCAGCACTGGCTTTGCAGCAAGGCCACCGCGTCGGCGGTGAACCAGTCGGTGCGGGGCCCCATCACCACATCGAGCACGACATCCTGCTGGCGGGTGGGCAGATCGGTGCGCGGTTCCTCGGGCGCACCCACGATGGCACCGCGCGCCACCGCCTGGACGGGCAGCCGGTCGCCCGCCCGGATGGGGGGCGGGCCGAGGTGCGCCAAGGTATCGGTGGCGCAACTGCCCAGCACTGGCGCAACCGCAAAGCCGCCGCGCACAGCCAGGTAGCTGCGGATGCCCGCGCGCGGCTCACCCAGCGTGAGGCTGTCGCCGTCACACAGCGCCAGCGGCGCGTGGCTGCTGACACTGTGGCGTGTGCCACGGGCCGACACCAGGTCGATGGGCGCTTCGGCACCGGCAAAGGCCACCACAGTGTCGCCGTGGCTGGTGATCTGAAACCCGCCGTAGACGATCTCAATGCAGGCCGCGTCGCTGGGGTTGCCCACCAGGCGGTTGGCCATGCGCAAGGCAGCCTGGTCCATCGCACCCGATGCCGACACGCCCTGCCCGGCCAGGCCGTGGCGGCCCAGGTCCTGGAACAGCGCCTGCAAGCCGGTGCTGCGAACTTCCAGCGCAGCACCGGCGTATGGCGGCGAGGCGATGGGTGCGGATGGCGGAATAGGCGCTGCGGCCGAAACTTGCCCGGATACGTCCACAAAGCGCACCCGGAAGCCCGGTTGCAGCAGCGCGGGGACATCGCGGCCCAGGTCCCACATGGGCGCGGCGGTCACGCCAATGATCTGCCAGCCGCCCGGGCTGGCCTGCGGGTACACCGCGCTGAACGGACCCGCCAGACCCACCGCACCCGCAGGAATGCGCGTGCGCGGCGTGGTGCGCCGGGGCACTTGCAGGCTGGGATGGCCGCCACTGAGGTAGGCAAAGCCGGGCGCAAAGCCGGTAAAGGCCACGGTGTAGTCCGTACCCGTGTGGCGGCGGACCACCTCTTCGCGGGAGATGCCCAGGATCTGCGCCACTTCGTCCAGGTCTTCGCCCTGGTAGTCCACCGGGATCTCCACCCGTGTGCCCGTAGTTTCGACCATGGCCGTGAGACGGCGACTGCCGATGTGGCTGACCAGTTCCGCGTAGGCCACGGTGCCGGGACGGAAGCGCACCAGGATCGTGCGCGCCGCCGGTATGAGTTCGGCGATGCCATCGATGGGCTCGCTCTGCAGCGAGGCCAGCAGCGCCAGCGTCTGCGGCAGGTCGTCCAACTCGACCAGCAAGGCATCGAGGTTGACGGGCAAAAAGCGCATCATGGCGCGCCGCCCAGGTCGACGAAGGGCGCGATGCTGACCCCCGAGCGCTCCAGCAGCGCACGCACCTGGCGCGCCATCTCCACCGCGCCAGGGCTGTCGCCGTGTACGCACACCGAGTCGGCCTGCAGACGCACCGTGCTGCCGTCGATGGCCGTGACCACGCCTTCGGTGACCAGGCGCAGCATGCGCTCAGCAACTTCATGCGGGTCGTGCAGCACCGCGCCCTTTTCACGGCGCGAAACCAGCGCGCCGTCGGGCATGTAGGCGCGATCGGCAAAGGCCTCGGCCACGGTGCGCAGGCCACTGGCCCGTGCCCAGCCGATCAAGGGCGAGCCCGCCAGACCCACCAGCACCAGCGACGGGTCGATCGCCTGGATGGCCGCAATCACGTCGCACGCCTGGCGCTCGTCGTGCGCAATGGTGTTGTACAAGGCGCCGTGCGGTTTGACGTAGCGCACCACGGTGCCCGCCACCGCCGCCAGGCCCTGGAGCGCACCGATCTGGTAGACCACATCGGCCTGAAGGTCGGCGCTGGCCACGTCCATGTTGCGGCGGCCAAAACCGGCCAGATCGGGGTAGGCCACGTGCGCCCCCACGGCCACGCCACGCTCGGCGGCGCGGCGCAGCGTGCGCAAGATGCCCGCCGGGTCGCCCGCGTGGAAACCGCAGGCCACGTTGGCGCTGCTCACGATGCCGAGCATCGCGTCGTCGTCGCCCATGCGCCAGGCGCCCAGGCTTTCTCCGAGATCACTGTTCAAATCAATTTGCATGGCGGGCCTCAACGGAACATCAAAAAGTACAACAGAAACACATTGCAGGTCAGCAGGCACAGTGCAGTCGGCACCTGCGCACGGATCACCGCATTCTTGTCGGGCAGGTCCAGCAGCGCGGCGGGCACGATGTTGTAGTTGGCGGCCATGGGGGTCAGCAGCGTGCCGCAGTAGCCCGACAGCATGCCGATGGATGCCATCACCGCCGGGTCGCCGTGGTAGACACCAATCAAAATCGGCACGCCCACGCCCCCGGTCATCACCGGAAAGGCGGCAAAGCCGTTGCCCATGATGATGGTAAACAACGCCATGCCGACCACATACACCAGCACGGCAAAAAAGCGCACATCCATGTTGACGTAACTGGTAGTCACGTGGGACACGGCTTTGCCCACGCCCGCATCCGAAAACACCAGGCCCAGCATGCCCAGCATCTGCGGCAGTACCAGCGCCCAGCCCAGCGCATCGGTCAGGCGGCGCGACTCGCGGATGCCCTGCACCGGGGTCTCGTGCGTCAGCTTGCAGGCCAGGGCCAGCGCCACCAGGCAGCCTATGCCCAGGCTGACCAGCGTGGCGTTCTTCGGGTCCAGCAGGGGTGTGCCGCCCACCACCAGGACCTTGGCCGACAAGGTGCCCACCATGGTTACCACCGGAATGGCCAGCGCCGGGATAAAAAGCCGGTTGCCCAGGCGCGTGGCGCTGGCGGTGTACTCGGCCGCCGAACGCACCACGTGGTGGCCCACGCCCACGCCACCAAAGGCCGCAATCAGCGCCATCACCACCACACCGGTGCCGACCCACACCGGCGGCAACTGGTCGCCCACCAGGAACACCAGCGAATAGAGACCCCAGAAAAAGGCGCTGGAATAACGCCTGGAATGCTGGCGGTCCATGAGCGTCATCACCGCGGTGATGGCAAGGATCAGACCGACCAGGTCGTACAGGTGCGTAATCGTCAAGGTCATGCTCAGGCTCCCTTGCCAGCGGTGGCGACGGGCGTGGTGGGCGAGGTAGGCGCGCTGCCCGCCATTTCACGCGCCAGCCAGGCATCCAGTCGGCGCAGCCGCCAGGCGTGGATGCAGAAGGCGCACACGGCCGTGGGAATGCCCCACATGGCGACGTGGATGGGTTCCACCTCGATACCCGCCTCGCGCAGGAAGGTGGTCATCAGCACCACGGCACCAAAGGCGACAAAGATGTCTTCGCCAAAGAACAGGCCGACGTTGTCGGTGGCGGCGGCCAGGGCCCGCAGCTTGTAGCGCACCTTGTCGGGCAATGCGCCGAAGCGGGCCTCGGCGGCCCCTTCGGCCATGGGCGCGAGCAGCGGCCGCACCATTTGCGGGTGGCCGCCCAGGCTGGTCAGCCCGACCGCGGCGGTGAGCTGGCGTGCGCCCAGGTAAGCCATCAGCAAGCGGCCCGAGGTCGCGGACCGGATGCCGCTGATCCAGCGCTGCGCGTGCTGGCGCAAACCGTGGCGTTCGAGCAGGCCGATCACCGCCAGGGGCAACAAGATGATCAACGGCAGATTGCGCGTCTTGATAAAGCCCGTGCCAATGGTGGCCAGGATTTTCTCCACCGGGAAGTGCGCCGCGAAGGCCGTGACGATGGCCGTCACGATCACCACAAGCATGGGATTGAAGCGCAGGACAAAGCCCGCAATGATGACGGCGACCCCCAGCAAGGGCCACAGGTTGATATCGGTAGGCACGGCTTTACTCCTGGATGTGTGATCGAGTTCTTTGCTTGACTCAACCAATATTTAACTTGATTGAATCAAACATGTGTAATTGTTCAACAATATGACTTTCGCGGGTGATGAATAAACGCCGGATTCCTAGGTGAAAACCCGTTATTCGTTGAACAGAGGTCAGCGCGCAAGAGCGAAAACCTGTTACAAAGCATGCGCCACCGCACTCTGAAGACCTGCTCCATGTCCCTTCCCTCCGCGCCCCCCTCCCTGGCCCCGACCTTGAGCGAGCGCATCGCCGACCAGTTGCGCCAGAAGATCACCCTGGGCGAGTTTTCGCCGGGGCAACGGCTGTCCGAGCAGGCGCTCAGCGACAGCCTGGGCATCTCGCGCAATACCTTGCGCGAAGTGTTCCGGGTGTTGACCAAGGATGGCCTGCTACGGCACGAGCCGCACCGGGGCGTGTTTGTGGTGGTGCCCAGCATCGCGGCCGTCATCGACATCTACCGGGTGCGGCGAATGATCGAGTGCCAGGCCCTGGCCCTGGCCTACCCGCGCCACCCGGCGAAAAAAAGCATGCGCGCCGCCGCAGAGAAAGCGCTACAGGCGCGGGACGCGGCCGACTGGCTCAGCGTGGGTACGGCCAATATGGACTTCCACACGGCGGTGGTGGAGCTGGCAGACAGCGAACGTTTGAATGTGATGTTCCGGCAAATCCTGGCCGAGTTGCGGCTGACCTTTGGCTTGCTGCAGGATGCCGAGTTTCTGCACGAACCCTATGTCGACATGAACCTGCGCATTCTGGAACTGGTAGAGCACAACGAGATGGCCAAAGCATCCGCGGCCATGCTGGACTACCTCATCCACTCCGAACGGATTGTGTTGGCCGTGTATGCGCGGCGGGTGTCGCGCGAGGGCTGAAGGCGCAGGCCACCTGGCCCACAATGCCGCCATCGGCGCACTACTATTTCGATAGCTGCTCACGCTTGTCCCATCAGCACAGGCGGCCTGAAAAGCTCAAAGCCCGAAGAACTGGCATATTCGTTGCACGCATGCCAACACCATGCCCAACCACTCCCCACCCGACCCCGGCCAGCAAGCCAAAGCGCTGATTGAGCTCTTTTTGCAAACCATCATGGTGCCCGACCCCGAGGGCGCGCGCGCCTTCACCGCACCCGACCTGCGCATCCGCTTCACCGGAGGCATTGAGATGCACGACCCGGCCGAATGCAGCCGCTTCAACGCCAGCCGCTACGCCTGGGTAAAAAAGCGCTTTGAGCAGACCGACGTGGTGGCCGGGGCTACCGAGGCTGAGGCTATCGTCTACAACATCGGCACGCTGTATGGGGCCTGGCAGGACGGCACCCTGTTCGAGGGCAACCGCTATGTCGACCGCTACGTCGTATGCCATGGCCTGATCGTGCAGATGGACGTGTGGAACGACAGCGCCGAATGGCTGCTGCAGCGCGCAGGCCTGGTGCCATGAGCCTGGCCACCTCCACCCGTGGCATGGTCACCAGCCCCCACGGCCCGGCCACCGAAGCCGGTCTGACGGTGCTGGCCCAGGGCGGCAACGCCATTGAGGCGGTGATTGCCACGGCGGCCAGCCTGTGCGTCACCTACCCGCATTTTTGCGGCCTGGGGGGTGATGCCTTCATGCTGATCGCCGATGCGCGTGGCCAGGTGCACAGCCTGTCAGGCATCGGCCAGGCCGCCCAGACATTGCCCACCTACACCGGCAGCATCCCCACGCGCGGCCCGCAGGCCATGTTGACCAGCGCGGCGGCGGTGGACGTGTGGGCCCAGGCCTTTGCCCTCAGCCGCGACAAGTGGGCGGGCAAAGAAAGCTGGGCCGGGCTGCTCACCCCCGCCATCGACCTGGCCCGCGACGGCTTTGCCATATCCGAATCCGAGCGCTTCTGGCTGCAGTTTCGCCAGCCCGAAGCCCGCGCGCTGCCCGATGTCTACGGCCACTTCCTGGTCGATGGTGCCGTGCCCGCACCGCAGCAGCTGCGCCACCAGCACGCCTTGGCCGCCACGCTGGAGACCCTGGCACTGCGCGGCCCGCGCGACTTCTATGAGGGCCAACTGGCCGCCACCATCGCCCGGGGCCTGGCCCAGGCCGGCTCGCCCCTGACCGCCGCCGACTTGGCCCAGACCCATGCCCGCTTGGAGGCCCCGCTGCAACTGCCCTACCGCGACGGCACCCTGGTGGCCCACCGCCCGCCCACGCAGGGCATCACCACGCTGGAGATCATGGGCATCCTGGACCGGTTCGACCTGCGCAGCATCCCCGAGGGCAGCGCCGACTACTACCACCTGCTGGTCGAAGCCGTGAAACGCGCCTTCATCGACCGCAACCGCTTCGTTGCCGACCCCGACTACGCCGACGTGCCCACCGAGCGCCTGCTGTCCCCCGCCTACCTGGACCAGCTCGCCGCCTCCATCCGCATGGACCAGGCCCTGCCCTGGCCGCACACCTTCCAGACCGGCGACACCGTGTTTCTGGCCGCTGCCGACCGCTACGGCAACGCCGTGTCCATGCTGGCCACCACCTACTTCGACTGGGGCAGCGGTGTACTGGTGGGCGACACCGGCCTGCTGTGGCACAACCGGGGCGCGGCCTTCTCGCTGGACCCGCAGCACCCCAACGGCCTGGCCCCCGGCAAACGCCCGTTCCACACCCTGAACCCCGGCATGTATTTGCAAAATGGCAGGCCCACTTTGCTGTACGGTACCCAGGGCGCTGACGGCCAGCCGCAAACCCTGGCCGCCATCCTGACCCGCCTGATCGATTACGGCATGGACCCCTACACCGCCCTGGCCCGCCCGCGCTTTCTGCTGGGCAAAACCTTCTCCGACGCCCGCGACTCGCTCAAGCTGGAAGACGACGTAGCCGCCGATGTCTTTGCCGATTTAGCCCGCCGCGGCCACGCCCTCAGCCCCCTGCCCGCGCGCAGCCCGCTGATGGGGCACCCCGGGGCCATCCGCATCGATCCCGCCACGGGCGAGATGACCGGAGCGCACGATCCGCGCAGCGATGGGCGGGCAATGGGGGTGTGACCGGCCACCGTGGCGCGCTATTCATTCGATAGCTTCTTACGCTTATGGAATAAGCGCCAGAGGCCTAAAAGGCTTGTAACCTATTCCTCCCCCCGGTTGTACCGGTCCACATTGCGCATGCCTGCGGTGTCCCCCGGCACGGGCCGCTGCAGGGCCTCTTGCCCGCGCTGGTAGCCGTATTGCCATTGGGCATCCATGGCCCGCACGTATGCCGCGTAGTCGATGGGCTGGGCCAGCACGATGCGGTTGCGCCACCACTGCAGCTGCCGTTGCACCGGCTGCACCGGCAACGCGGCCGCCACGTCGGAGGTGTCAAACCACACGTCGGCTGGTTGCGCGTTGACATGGCGCAGGCGCTGGTTGCCGTCCAGCCCCAGCACGGCGCGCCAGGCGGGGATTTCGAAGTGCTGGTCGAACGACTCTTTGAACTCCAGCATCACGGTGTCGGCCAGCCGGTGGGCCAGTTCGATGGGGAACAGGTCGACCACCCCGCCGATGTAATGCCCGGCCCCATGGCGGTAGCTTGGGAAGTAGTAGAAGTCGGTGATGGCCATGCGCGCGGCGGCGTCCAGTGGCAGGGTGGTGTCGGTCTGCACGCCCTGGGCCACCGCATGGTCGCCCCAGCGCGGGTCGGCAAACGGCGATGCCATGCCCTGCACCAGGGCCGCCACCCGCTGGGGCCCGAACACGGTTTGCGCGAACAGCTTGCGCTTGCCGCGCGGCTGGCCCACGTCCGCCGGACCAAACAGCAGTTGGCCCCCGATGGTGGCTACGGTGACTTCCGAGCGCGCAGCCGGTGGCGGCAGCGGCAACTGCGGGGGGATTTCAAACAGGTAGTCATTGAACACATCCGGCACACGCGGTGCGCATTGGCGCGACAGTTTGCGTCGGGCCGCGCCCGCCAAGGTGCGCACGATGCTGGCCTGTGGCGCGGGCTGCAGGCTGCCCCAGAACCGGTACATCTGCGGCGAGTTGAGCCAGGCTTTGCGCTGTGCGTCGTCGGGCAGCGCCTGGATGATGGCCGCCGCAATCGCTCCGCCACAGGTGGCCAGCAGCAGATCGGGCGCCCGGCCCGCATCGCGCGCGGCGGCATACATGCCCAGATAGATGCCAAATCGGAAGCCGCCGCCAGCGAAGACCATGCAGCGCTGGTATTTGGGATGGGGAAGGTGCATGCGGGGACGATAACCGACCCCGCAGGCCGTTCCCTCAAATCGCGCTGTACGCCCCCACGCCCTCCGGCCAGGGTGTCAACACTTCAAAGCCGGTTTCGGTTACCGCCACCATGTGCTCCCACTGGGCCGAGAGCGAATGGTCTTTGGTGACCACGGTCCAGCCGTCGGGCATTTCCTTGGTGTCGCGCTTGCCTGCGTTGACCATGGGCTCGATGGTGAAAATCATGCCCGCCTGCAGCCGCAGCCCCTCGCCGCGCCGACCGTAGTGCAGCACCTGCGGGGTGTCGTGGTAGATCTGCCCGATGCCGTGGCCGCAGTACTCGCGCACCACGCTGAAATGCTCGCGGTGCGCCACGCTCTGGATGGCGTGGCCCACGTCGCCCAGGGTTGCGCCCGGCTTCACCTGCAGAATGCCCGCGCGCATCGCCTCGTAGGTGGTCTCGACCAGGCGCTTGGCCAGCGGGCTGGGTTCGCCCACAAAATACATGCGGCTGCAGTCGCCAAACCAGCCGTCCTTGATGATGGCCACGTCGATGTTCACGATGTCGCCGCGCTTGAGCACCTTGGCCGACGGAATGCCGTGGCAGATCACGTGGTTGACCGAGGTGCACACCGTCTTGGGGTAGCCGTGGTAGCCGATGTTGGCGGGCACTGCATCCAGCACGTCCACGATGTAGTCGTGGCAAATCTGGTCCAGCGCCTCGGTGGTGATGCCCGCCACCACGTGCGGCGTGATCATGTGCAGCACATCGGCCGCCAGGTGCCCGGCGCGGCGGGCCAGCGCGACTTCGGCCGGGCTGCGGATGGTGACAGTTTCGCCGTTCATGCCCGCACCCTTTGCGGCAGCGCGGCAACCTGCGCCTCGGCCTGGATTTCATCCTGGATCTGGTCCTGGATCAAGAGGCGGCACAGCTCCCCGTACTTCAGTTCCGGATGCAGCTCGCACATCATGCCAATGCGCAGCCAGTGCTCGGCCTGGGCGTTGATAGAGCGGCTTAAAGCGCCGCTGGCGATGCGCACGTTGGCGTGCATAGGTTCTGAGATTTTGACGAGGCCCAAGCTGACTCCAGTATATGAAACGACTATGAATCATATATTCTAACGCCTGCATGCTCGACCCGCCCGCGCAGCTGGCACCGATTGCTGCGGTTTTGATAGTTAAAAATAGGAGCTGCTCGCGCTGGTTCTATCAGCGCAAGCCCTCATTTTGGCTCCTGAAAATCGGGCTAAAAGTTTGGAACCGCCTCAACCCATATCTCTGGAAGCATCGCTTGCAGTACCGCGATCGGCTGTAGGCACTGGACGCTTACCCGCAGGGCGACCACAGCAGTCAATGGCTACTAAAACTATGGTGCAAATACAAATTAACTATTAAATGAGTCTATTTAATAGCCTATCATTCAGCGTGGTAGCCCATGCATACCGCATCCAGCCACTCACGTTTTTTTATAGGAAACCACCATGTCCCTGATCAATACCCAAGTCCAGCCTTTCAAGACCGAAGCCTTCCACAACGGCAAGTTCGTGACCGTCAGCGACGAGACGCTGAAGGGCAAATGGTCTGTGCTGATCTTCATGCCGGCGGCTTTCACCTTCAACTGCCCCACCGAAATCGAAGACGCGGCCGACAACTACGCCGAGTTCCAGAAAATGGGTGCCGAGGTCTACATCATCACCACCGACACGCATTTCTCGCACAAGGTGTGGCACGAAACCTCGCCTGCCGTAGGCAAGGCCAAGTTCCCGCTGGTGGGCGACCCTACCCACACCCTGACCAACGCGTTTGGCGTGCACATCCCTGAAGAAGGCCTGGCACTGCGCGGCACCTTCATCATCAACCCCGAGCTGGTGATCAAGACGGCCGAAATCCACTCCAACGAAATCGCCCGCGACGTGAAGGAAACCGTGCGCAAGCTGCGCGCTGCACAGTACACCGCCGCCCACCCCGGCCAGGTCTGCCCCGCCAAGTGGAACGAAGGCGCAGCCGTGCTGACCCCTTCGATCGACCTCGTCG
The DNA here is from genome assembly GCF_040822085.1 of Rhodoferax sp. WC2427. NCBI lineage: Bacteria > Pseudomonadati > Pseudomonadota > Betaproteobacteria > Burkholderiales > Comamonadaceae > Rhodoferax > Rhodoferax sp. WC2427. Next base: position 3,242,941 of record NZ_CP162006.1, read on the forward strand.
GCAAGATCTAAATCTGTAAAAACCCCGCTGCCGTTGGCTCACGAGGCCAGCGGTGGCATTGACCGAAAGAACACCATGTTGGACGACAGCCTCAAGGCACAACTGAAGAGCTACCTGGAACGGGTCACAAAGCCGTTCGAGATAGTGGCATCGCTGGACGACAGCAAAGGCGCGGCAGAGATGCGCGGCCTGCTGGAGGACATCATTGCGTTGTCCGACAAAATCACATTGAAGACCGATGGCACCGACGCACGCAAGCCATCGTTCAGCCTCAACCGCATTGGCAGCCAGATGAGCTTGCGCTTTGCCGCCGTGCCCATGGGCCATGAATTCACCTCGCTGGTGCTGGCCCTGCTGTGGACCGGCGGCCACCCGCCCAAGGTGGAGGCCGACGTGATCGAGAGCATCAAAGCGCTGGACGGCGACTTCAACTTCGAGGTCTACATGTCCCTCAGCTGCCACAACTGCCCCGACGTGGTGCAGGCGCTGACGCTGATGTCGGTACTCAACCCCAAGGTCAAAACCGTCATCGTCGACGGCGCGCTGTACCAGGACGAGGTCAACGCCCGCGAAGTCATGGCCGTGCCCAGCATCTACCTGAACGGCAGCCACTTCGGCTCAGGCCGCATGACGGTGGAAGAAATCGTCACCAAGCTCGACACCGGCGCCGCCAACAAAGACGCGGCCCGGCTCTCGGCCAAGGCCCCCTATGACGTGCTGGTGGTCGGCGGAGGCCCCGCAGGCGCAGCAGCGGCGGTGTACGCCGCCCGCAAGGGCATCCGCACCGGCATTGCCGCCGAGCGCTTTGGCGGCCAGGTGAACGACACCATGGCCATCGAGAACTTCATCTCCGTGCTGGAAACCGACGGCCCCAAGTTCGCCATGGGCCTGGACGCGCACGTCAAAGCCTACGGCGTGGATGTGATGAACCTGCAGCGCGGCGACAAGCTGATCCCGGCGGCTACGCCCGGCGGCCTGGTCGAGGTGCAGCTGGCCAACGGCGGTTCGCTCAAGTCCAAGACCGTGATCGTCACTACCGGCGCGCGCTGGCGCAACGTCAACGTGCCCGGCGAACAAGAATACAAAAACAAGGGCGTGGCCTACTGCCCGCACTGCGACGGCCCGCTGTTCAAGGGCAAGCGCGTGGCGGTGATCGGCGGCGGAAACTCGGGTGTCGAGGCCGCCATCGACCTGGCTGGGCTGGTGGCGCATGTGACCCTGATCGAGTTTGGCGACGCGCTGCGCGCCGATGCCGTGCTGGTCAAGAAGCTGCACAGCCTGCCCAACGTCACCGTGCATGTATCGGCGCAGACCACCGAGCTGACCGGCGACGGCGGCAAGCTCAATGGCCTGACCTACACCGACCGCGCTACCGGCGAGAGCCACCACATCGAACTGGAAGGCTGCTTCGTGCAGATCGGCCTGGTGCCCAACACCGAATGGCTCAAGGGCACGCTGGAACTCAGCAAGCACGGCGAGATCATCGTGGACAACCGCGGCCAGACCTCGGTGCCCGGTGTGTTCGCCGCGGGCGACGCCACCACCGTGCCGTTCAAGCAGATCATCATCGCCGCAGGCGACGGCGCCAAGGCAGCCCTGGGTGCATTTGACCACCTGATCCGCGCAGCCGCCTAAGGCGACTGAGGAGCCTAGCTGCGCGCCGGTCAATACGGCAATTGAAAGCCGTTACGACCGGCGTTGATGCGGATGGCGGTGGGCTTGCCGTCCAGTTCCCGGGCCGACAGCGACACGCTGGCCCCGGCCACCAGCAGGCTGCGGTCGCCCGGGCGGAAGGTGACGATGGGCGCATCGACGGGCACCACAATGGCCCGTGCACCGTCCTTGTACTTCAGCTGCAGCGTGCGGCCCGTGGGCGAGGCCGCCACATCGGCCACCGTGGCATTGGTCATGGTGCTTTGCGGCTGCAGGTCAAACGGGCGGTGGCCCTCGCCCGCGCCGCGGGCGGATTCGGGGAACACGGTGACCGCAATCGCGCGCTCGGTGCCATCGGCCTGCGGCATGGCGGCGGTGCCGATGAAGCTGCCCGGCTGGATGTCGGCCAGCGCAATCGGATACACCTCGGACACCACCAGATTCGCGGGCAATGCCAGCACCACCACCTCGCCGCCACGGACCTGGACGGTCAGGGTATCGGTGGTCACGCTTTGCACCGTGCCGCGCAGGCGCAGGGTGGGCGGTGCCGTCTGGGCGGCAGCCAGGCTGGCCGCTAAACACAGGGCCAGGGCCGCAGTGCGGCGTGTCATCAACATCATGGGAAATCGCTTCGGCAAAGTGGAGCGACCAGTCTATCGGCGTGGTGTAAAGCCGCCGGGTTACAGGGGCTCTCGCTGCTCCATCAGGCGCTGCAAGGTGCACTGCAGCACCCGGGCATCGCTGCTGGCGCGGTGGCGCTGCAAACCCAGTTCGCCGCTGACCTGCTGCTTCACATCGTGCCAGCGCGCGGCCTCGTCATCGCTGAGCAGGGAGCGCAGGTTTTCCAGCTTGAAATACGGGCTCAGGTCGACCGCTTCGAACAGGGCACCGATCCAGGTGAAGTCGTTGGCCCAGCCATCGGAATACACGGTCTGGCCCCGCAGGCGGGTGTTGAGCAGGTGCGCCACGTCCAGCGCCGAGCGGCCCACTTTTTCAGCCAGTGCGCGGCTGATGTGGTGCAGCTTTTCGGCCTCGGGGTCCCAGTGCACCCAGTCGGGTTCGGGCCGGATCAGGGTGCAAAACGATTGGCCGTCCGGCAGGATGCACCCAACTTCGATCGGGTAACTGCGCCGACCAAAGCCCGAGGCCTCGATATCGAGCACGGCGGGCATGGTAGTGGTGCAAAACATGTAACCACTTTACATGGCTTGCCCGCCGGGTCAATCCTTTTAGCGCTTTGCGAATGCCTATCACGCGTGTTCGCACTCAGACCCCGAAAGTGGGGCTATCGCCGCGCATTTTTTGATTTACCGGCTGGCGTCGCCGACAATGCGCGCTAACGCAATCTTGCGACCACACATTCACAAAGGACAGCCACCATGAAGGGCGACATCCAAGTCATCGCGCATCTGCAAGCGCAACTCAAAAACGAGCTCACCGCCATCAACCAGTACTTCCTGCACTACCGCATGTACAAACACTGGGGCCTGGACAAGCTGGCGAAGAAAGAATACGAGGAATCCATCGGCGAAATGAAGCACGCCGACAAGCTGATGGACCGCATCTTCATGCTCGACGGCCTGCCCAACCTGCAAGACCTGGCCAAGATTTTGGTGGGTGAAGACGTGCCCGAGTGCCTGGCATGCGACCTGAAGGCCGAACAAGGTGCCCAGGCCACCATCAAGGACGGCATCGCCCACTGCGAAGCCGTGCGCGACTACGTCTCCCGCGACCTGCTGCAAGGCATCCTGGACGACACCGAAGAGCACATCGACTTCCTGGAAACCCAGATCGATTTGCTGGGCAAGGTCGGTATCCAGAACTACCTGCAAAGCCAGATGGGCGAGCTGGCCTAAGCCCTCCCCTGCTGCCGCGCATAGCGACTAGGCGTTCAGTCTAGTCGCTATTTTTTTGCTAGCTTCTTACGCTTATGGATATTGAGCTGCAGGGCTATTCTGCATAATTTTTACGTGCCAAACGGTACAGATGGTGCAGGCGCAATGCGTGGCCTTCGGGCACCTGGGGGTGTTCGAACGTGCCGGATGCCTGCATGCCCAGGCGCTCCATCACGGCGCGGGAGCGCAGGTTGGGCACGGCGGTGAACGACACGATTTCGGCCAGGCCGAGGCGGTGGAATCCGAAATGCAGGGCGGCCCTGGCGGCCTCGGAGGCCAAGCCTTGGCCCCAGTAGGGCTGGGCCAAACGCCAGCCGATTTCTACGCAGGGTGAAAACGGCAACATTGGCGACGGCACGTGCAGGCCCACAAAACCGATGAACTGCTGCGTCTCTTTCAGTTCCGCCGCCCAAAAACCCCAGCCCCGCTCCTCGATCAACGCCTCGCAGATACCGGCCATGTGGTCGCTCTCGGCGCGGGAGCGCACCGCCGGGAAGAACTCCATGACCTGCGGGTCGGCATTCAGCGCGGCGAACGGGGCCCGGTCCTGCGGCAGCCATTGGCGCAGCCGCAGACGGGGCGTTTCCAAGGCGATGGGTTCAGGCATGGTGGTTTTGAATTGCTACGTAAATAATGGCTTCTCACGCCCTAACCATAGGCGCAAGAGGCCAATTTTCTATAAATGGTGCACCGCCAGCTGTCCTGCGGGCAGCGCCGCCTGCCCGACCTGCACCAGGTGCTGGTGGTGGGTGAACAGCAGCACCTGGCCGCCCTGGGCGAAGCGGGCCAGGGCCTGGAAGATGTGGGTGGCGCGGGTGTCGTCGCTGGTCATGAGCACGTCGTCCAGCACCAGGGGCATGGCGGGGCCGTTGCCACCATCACCACGCTGCAGTTCCAGCGCGGCCAGGCGCAGGGCCAGGTAGAGCTGGTCGGCGGTGCCTTCGCTCATGGCCTCGATACCGATCAGGCGGCCATCCAGCCCTTCGGCCTGCAGCACGGGGCGCTCGGCCGACGTGTCCACCACCAGCCTGGGGTAGCGGCCGCCGGTGACGATGCCGAAATACTCGGAGGCCAGCCGCACCATGGGGGCCTGGGCGCGTTCGCGAAAGCGCTTCAGGGCTTCTTGCAGCAGGCTGTCGGCCAGGCGCAGCTGCATCCAGGGCGGCACGGCGGCGCGCAGGCGGGCCACGGCGGATTCCATCTGTTCGCGGGCTTCGGCTGCGGCGGCCGAGGTGTCGATGGCGTCCAGCGCCTGGCGGGCGGTGTGAACGCTGGCGCTGGCGCTGGCGATATCGGACTCTAGCTGCGTGGCCTGGGTGTCCAGGGCGGCGCGTTCGGCGTCCAGGTCCACCGCGTCGCGCCCGGCCACTTCGGCGCGCAGATCGGCCAGCGGGCGGGTGGTGGCCAGGTGCAGCTGGGCGTTCAGCTCGCGCAGTCTGTCCTGCAGCGTGCGCTGGGTGGCGGAGCGGTCTTCCGCCCCGGGCAGCGCCGCCGGGTCGTCCACCCCGGCCGCCGCGCACAGGCCCTGCAATTGGGCCTGGCTGGCCGCGATGCGTTGCTGGGCGGCGGCGTGCTGCTGCTCGGCGGCGGCCAGGCGACGTTCAACATCGCTGGCTTGCTGGGCATGGGCCTGGGCCCGGGCCAGGCGGGCCTGGAGGCGGTCGGCAAAGTCGTCGGTGTGCGCCACGGGCGGCTCGCCCAGCAGCGCGGCCAGCGCCTGCGCCTGGGCCTGGACACCGTCGGCGCGGGCCTGGTGCTGGGCGATGGCCTCGGTGCGGCGGGTCTGGGCCGCGTGGGCGGCCTCCAGCGCGGCCAGCTCGGCGAGCCGGGCCTTGGTGGCGGCGGCGCTGCTGGAGGCGGGCAGAAACAGGCGGGTGGTCCAGGCGGTGTGGGCCGCCAGCGCGGTGGCCAGGGCGGCCTGGTGCGTGGCGAGCTGGCGCTGCAGGCTGGCGTGCTCGGCCCGCCGGGTTTCGCGCAGCTGGGTTTCGGCGCGGGCCTGGGCGGTGGCCTCCTGGGCGGTGCGCAGCCAGCTGCTGGCCTGGGCGACCAGGCCCGCGCCGGTGGCCGGGCAGCCCGCCGCGTGCAGGGCGTGGGCCAGGGCCTCGGTACGGGTGTGGACAGCCTGGGCGGCATCGGCCTGTTCGCGCTGCAGCTGGAGCTGGCGCTCGCATAGTTCCAGCGCGGCGGCGCGCTGGGCCTGCCATTCGCGCAGGGCGGCGGGCGGGTGCGGGGGCAGGTGGGCGTCGGCCAGGGTCTGGAGCCAGTCGCGCTGCTGCTGGCTGGCCTGGACGGCGGCGTCGGCCAACTGCTGGGCGATGGCGTGGCGGCGGGTGTCGGCCTCGGCGATGCGCTGCGCGCACTCGGCGGCCTGGGCGGCGCGCTCTGCGCCTTCGCGCAGCAGGTCGGCCTGGCGGTCGGCTTCGGTCTGGGCGGGTTCGAACGCAGCCAGGGTGGCGGGCGAAGCGGCGGCGTGTCCGTAGGCTTGCTTCACGTCTTGCCAGCGGGCCTCGCGTTGCGCGCGGGCGGCTTGCAGGCTGTGGGCGGTGACGATTTCGCCCACGGCGGCCAGCTGCTGTTGGCGGTGCTGCTGGGTGCTGAGTTCGCGCTGCAGGTCGGCATCGTCCTTGCGCAAAGCCTCCCGCTGCAGCACCGCATCGGCCTGGGCTTTTTCGGCCTGGGCAATGTCGGCCAGCAGCAGCGGGCGGGCTGCGTGCAGGGCGGCGACGCTTGGCAGGCGCAGCTCGGCCAGCGCGCGCTGGATGCGCTGGTCCAGGGCCTCCAGCGCGCGCTGGGCTTCGGCCTGGCGCTGGGGGGTGTCGCCCAGGGCCAGGGCATGCTGCAGGGCCGACTCGACCGCCGCCAATGGCTCCGGGGGCACCGCACGGTGCTCCTGCGCGGTGTGGGCCAGCTGTGCGTCGAGTTGGGCCAGGCGTTCCTGCTGCTGGGCCAGCGCCTGGGTGTGGCGGGCCAGGCTGTCTTGCAATTCGTCCAGCGCCACGCGGTCGGTGGGGCCGGGCACGGCGGCCAGTACCTCCTGCAGGCTGGCGCCAGGGTGGATGCGCCGGGCCATGTCGGCCAATACGGCGGCGCCCTGCCCGGCCTGGGTCTGCAGTTGCAACTGCTCGGCGTGCTGCTGGCGGACGATTGCGCAGGCCTGCACCAGGCGCTCGATGGCGGGAGCGTGGGCGACCAGGGCGGGCTCCAGCACCAGTGCCTGCCGGGCCTGGGCGCAGGCGGCCTGCTCGGCCTGGGCGGCCTGCCGCTGCTCGTTGGCGGTGCGCAGACTGTGCTGGGCGGCCAGGCGCTGCTCGCGTGCATCGGGCGGCAGCAAATGAATGGCATTTTCGGCCTCTAGTGCCGATTGGATAAGCGTGAGCTGCTGCAATAACGGTAGCACGGCGCGCAGCTCGGTCAGGGTGTGGATGCGTTTGCGCAGGGCCGTCAACTGGTCTTGCAGGCTGCGGAGCTGGTCGGTGGCGGCATCCACGGCGCGCTGGCGGTCCTTCCACTCGGCGGGGCGGGTCAGTGCGGCTTTGAAGGCGGCTTTGTGTTCGTCGATCTGGCGCAGGGCTTCGGGGATGGTGGCCTGGGTGGCGCGCGGGCTGTAGTAGCTTTTGGCATCGTCCTGCAGACGGGCCAGCAGGGCCTTGATGCCTTGCAGCCCGGCGCTGGCCTCGAACAGGGCGGCACCGAGTTCGCCCTCGCCTTTGAGCAGCTCTTCGCCGCCTTTGCGCAGGCGGGCGTGGTCCAGGCCAAAGCTGCGCTCGAAGGCGGCGCGGTCCATGCCGCCGGTGAGGGCCTGGGCCACGGCGGCGCTGACGGGCGTGGCCAGCGGCTGGCCGGTGGCCGGGTCGGCCTGGGTCAGCGGGTCCTTGTTTTTTTTGCGGCGGGCCACGGCCACCGGTTGGCCGCTGGCGTCTTCCAGCACCGCGGTAAGCAGCAGCTTGGGGCTGTCGTGCACAAAGTTGTCGGCGCTGCGCACCGGGATGCCAAAGCGCAGGTCGGCCATCGCGCGCAGGGCCGAGGATTTACCGGCTTCGTTGGGGCCAAAAACCAGGTGGATGCCCGCCGGGGTAGCGCTGAAATCCAGCAGCTTGTCGGTGAACGGGCCAAAGGCCGACAGGTAGAGTTTTTGCAGTTTCATGCCGCACTCCCCAAGCGCGCGAGCAAGGTGGCTTCGGCGTCCATTAGCAAGGCCTTCAAGGTGGCCGGGTCGGCCCAGTGTCCCTCGCCCTTGGCCTCGGCGGGCAGTTTGTGCAGCACGTCGCCACAGGCTTGGGCCGACCAGGCGGCCAGCGCCGCGGGGTCGGCGGCCAGTTCGTCTACCAGGCGCAGCAGCTCGGCCACGGCATCGTCGCCCTGGGCCAGGGCGGCGCGGTCTACCGGGGAGCTGAGCTGCAGCTGCACCTGCTCGATCCACAGCTCGGCCCCGGCCACGTCTTGGGCGGCGGCGTGCACGGCGGCTTCCAGGGTGCCGGGCTGCCCAGCCTCGGTGGTGTGCAGGGCGGTGCGGCCCGTGAGGTGGATGCGCAGGGCGTGCAGGCGGTCGCCCGCGCCCAGGGTGGCTTGCGCCAGGGCGGCGGTGATGGCCTGGCTGGCCTGGGCCAGGTTGTCGATGCCGTCCAGCGGCACGCTGAGCTGGTGCCAGCGCACGACGTCCAGGGGCACGAAGCGGGTTTCCATCTGGCCGCCGGCCACGGTCACGAGTTCGCAGCCCTTGGGCCCGGTTTCATTGGCGTGGCGGCCCTGCAGGTTGCCGGGGAAGACCACACGGGGCGATTCGCACACCACGGCGCGGGTGTGCACATGGCCCAGCGCCCAGTAGTCGTACCCCTTGGTTTTGAGGGTGGGGATGTCGGTGGGTGCGTAGGTGTCGTGGCCGCTGGCCCCGGTGAGGCTGGTGTGCAGCAGGCCGATGTTGAACTGGCCGGGCAAAGCATCCGGGTAGTGCGGCACCAGGTCTTCGGGCACCTCGCGCTGGGGAAAGCTTTGGCCATGGATGGCCACGCCCAGGGCGGGCAGGCGCACGGTTTCGGCGCTGCGGCTGGAGAAGCGGGTGACGTTGTCAGGCAGCACCAGCTCGCGGGTGATGGTGCCCTGCGCGTCGTGGTTGCCCTGCACAAAAAAGACCGGGATGTGGGCGCGGCCCAGGCGCACCATTTGGGCGCGGAAGAACAAGCCGGTGTGGAAGTCGGGCCAGTCGCGGTCGTACAGGTCGCCTGCCAGCAAGACGAAGTGCACCTGCTCGGCCAGGGCCAGATCGACCAGGTTTTCCAAAGCGCGGCGGGTGGCATTGCGCAGGCGATCCACCGGCGCACCGGCATAGCGGCTCAGGCCACGCAGCGGGCTGTCGATGTGCAGGTCGGCGGCGTGGAGGAAGCGGAAAGTGCCGGGGGTGGCAGATGACGTGGCTACTACGTTATTCATAGCAGCTAGTGTAGATGGTATGGGCGGTGGAGGCTTTTTTTGCTTGTAAGCCGAAAGCCCCCACCCCTGCCCTCCCCCGGAGGGGGAGGGAGGAATACCGCGGGGGTTACTCGCCCAGGTAGGCTGCGCGCACCTTGGGGTCGCTCAGCATTTGCTTGGCATCGCCGCTCATGGTAACGATGCCGGACTCCATCACGTAGCCGCGGTCGGCGATGCCGAGTGCGCGGCTGGCGTTTTGCTCGACCAGCAGCACGGTCACGCCCTGGGCGTACACGTCTTTGACCACTTCAAAGATCTTGTCGACCATGATGGGCGACAGGCCCATGGAGGGCTCGTCGAGCAGCAGCACCTTGGGGCGGCTCATCAGCGCGCGGCCCATGGCCAGCATTTGCTGCTCACCACCGGACATGGTGCCGGCCAGCTGGTCCTTGCGTTCGCGCAGGCGCGGGAAGATGGTGAACATCTTTTCGATGTCTTCCAAAATCGCGGCCTTGTCGTCGCGGATGTACGCGCCCATCTGCAGGTTTTCCGTGATGGTCATGCGGGTGAACACGCCACGGCCTTCGGGCACCATGGCCAGGCCGTCTTTCACCAGATCCCACGCGCCCTTGCCCTTGATGCTCTTGCCCAGGTAGTGGATGTCGCCGCCCACAAACGGCAGCGTGCCGGTGATGGCCTTCATGGTGGTGGTCTTGCCCGCACCGTTGGAGCCGATCAGGCTGACCAGCTCGCCTTCGCGGACTTCGAAGTCCACGCCCTTGACGGCCTGGATGCCGCCGTAGGAGACCTTCAGGCCGCTGACTTTGAGCAGCACTTCGCCGGGTTGTTTCTTAGGGGTAGTCGCAGTATTGGCCATCTCAATGTCCTCCCGTGCCTAGGTAGGCCTCGATCACTTTTTCGTTTTTCTGCACTTCGGCAGGGGTGCCTTCGGCAATTTGCTTGCCGTAGTCGAGGACGGTCAGGCGGTCGCACAGGCCCATCATCAGCTTCACATCGTGCTCGATGAGCAAAATGGTGCGGTTGTCGTTGCGGATTTTGTTGATCAGCTCGCGCAGCATGACTTTTTCGGTCATGTTCATACCGGCAGCGGGCTCGTCCAGCGCGATGAGCTGCGGGTCGGTGGCCAGGGCGCGGGCGATTTCCAGGCGGCGCTGGTCACCGTAGCTCAGGGTGCGGGCCTTGTAGTCGGCCAGCTGGCCAATGCCTACGTAGTCCAGCAGTTCCTGGGCGCGCTTGGCAATTGCCAGCTCTTCGGTCTTGAAGCCCTTGGTGTGGAAGATGGCGCCCAGCAGCCCGGTATGGGTGCGGATGTGGCGGCCCACCATGACGTTTTCCAGCGCGGTCATTTCGGCGAACAAACGGATGTTCTGGAAGGTACGCGCAATGCCGGCCTTGGCCACTTCGTGGACCGCGGTGGGCGAGTACGGCTTGCCTGCCAGATGGAAGGTGCCGCTGTCGGGCGTGTACAGGCCGGTGATCACGTTGAAGAACGTGGTTTTACCGGCACCGTTGGGGCCGATCAGGCCGTAGACCTGGCCGCGCTGGATGGTGATGCCCACGTCGCTCAAGGCTTGCAGGCCGCCGAAACGCTTGGAAATGCCCGCAACCTGCAGGATCACTTCGGATTTTTTGCTATCTGTCATGGGTGTTCCTTACTTGGCCTTGAGCGATTTGCCGTGGTCGGGCGAGGGCCACAGACCCCGCGGACGCGACAGCATGATGGCGATCATGGCCAGGGCGATCAGCAACTGGCGCAGGATGGCCGAGTCCAGCCGTCCGCCGGTCATGGCCTGCAGCGGGCCTGCCAGGTAGCGCAAGACCTCGGGCAGGGCCGACAGCAGCACCGCGCCCAGAATCACACCCGGCAAGTGGCCAATACCGCCCAGCACCACCATGGCGACGATCATCACCGACTCCATCAGGCTGAAGGATTCGGGCGATACAAAGCCCTGGAACGCGGCAAACAGCGTGCCGGACACGCCACCAAACGTGGCACCGGTGCCGAAAGCCAGCAGTTTCATGTTGCGGGTGTTGATGCCCATGGCCTTGGCGGCGATTTCGTCTTCGCGGATGGCCATCCAGGCGCGGCCGACGCGCGACAGCTCCATGCGGTGGCAGATCACCACGCTGATCACCACCAGCACCAGGAACAGGTAGTAGTACAGGCTGACCGAGGCGATCTCGTAGCTGCCGATGTGCAGGGACTTGCCCAGGTCGATGCCGAAGAATTTCAGCGAGTCGATCTGGTTCAGGCCTTTGGGGCCGTTGGTGATGTTGATGGGGTGGTCCAGGTTGTTCAAGAACACCCGGATGATTTCACCAAAGCCCAGGGTCACGATGGCCAGGTAGTCACCGCGCAGCTTGAGCGTGGGCGCACCCAGCAGCATGCCGAAGAAGCCCGCGATGGCCGCCCCGACCGGCAGAATCATCCACAGCGGCATGTGCAGGCCGTCCGGGAAAATGGCCGCAATGGCCGGGAACGCCTCGGTCAACTGGGGCGAAGCCATCAAACCATAGGTGTAGGCACCCACGGCAAAGAAGGCCACATAGCCCAGATCGAGCAGACCGGCAAAGCCGACCACCACGTTCAGGCCCAGGGCCAGCATCACGTAGATCAGCGCCATGTCGGCAATCCGCACCCAGGCGTTGCCGAAGTTTTGCAGGATCAGCGGCAGGATCAACGCCACAACGGCGCACAGGATGAGGTTGGTTTTGTTCAGTTTCATAGTGGTGCTCCCATCAGGCCCGGTCGGCCACACGTTCACCCAGCAGGCCCGAAGGACGCAGCGTGAGCACGATGATCAGCACGATGAAGGCAAAGATATCGGAGTAGTTGCTGCCCAGCACGCCACCGGTCAGCGCGCCGATGTAGCCCGCGCCGATGGATTCGATCAGGCCCAGCAAAATGCCGCCGACCACCGCACCGGCCAGGTTGCCGATACCGCCAAACACGGCTGCCGTAAAGGCTTTCAGGCCGGGCAGGAAGCCCATGGTGTGCTGCACCGTGCCGTAGTTGGAGGCGTACATCACACCGGCAATGGCGGCCAGCACCGCGCCGATGACGAAGGTGGCCGAAATCACCATGTCGGGCTTGACACCCATCAGGGCGGCCACGCGGGGGTTTTCTGCGGTGGCGCGCATGGCACGGCCCAGCTTGGTGTAGTTGACCAGCCACATCAGCACGGCCAGGGACACGGCGGTCAGGCCCAGGATCAGGATTTGCGTGGGGGTGATCACCGCGCCGCCGATGTTGTAGGGCGTGGCGGGCAACAGCGTGGGATAGGGTTTGTAGTTGGGCTTCCAGATGATCATGGCCAGGGTTTGCAGCAGGATGGACATGCCGATGGCGGTGATCAAGGGGGCCAGCTTGGGGCTGTTGCGCAGCGGCCGGTAGGCGACTTTTTCAATCACGAAGTTGAGGGTGGCCGAGACAATGCAGGCAATCACCAGCGAGATCAGCAGCATCAGCCAGCCGGGCGTGCCGGGCATGGAGTCCTGCATGAGTCCGATGATGGTCCAACTGGTCAGCGCGCCGACCATCAGCACCTCGCCGTGCGCAAAGTTGATCAGGTTAATGATGCCGTACACCATCGTGTAGCCCAGGGCTACCAAGGCATACATGCTGCCCAGCACCAGACCGTTGATGATCTGCTGTAGCAAGATATCCATAAATATTTCTCCGTGTGTGTTGTGCATCCACAGGCTGCTGGTGCCAACCATCCATGATGGCTGGCGGCCTTGTGGGCCCCGCAACTTAACAAAAAACCCGCCAATTTCGATGGACTTGTGCAGCACACGCAGAGCAGGCCTGTGGCCGGGCTCCCGGTTGCCGCGCAAGTCACGTCCAACTTGGTGCGGGTTCTGTGGCGAATTGTATCCAGCACGAAACGGGCCAAAACCAAGGGTTTAGGGCGTGTTTACCCTCGAAAGCGCAGGGATTAGCGCGTTTGCCAAAGTATTAGCAAATCTGATTATGCAAATGTATCAACGCGCCCAACTTATCCGGCATATGGGCTTGGCGCACATACAAATCCAGGTATCGTTTTGCGCCGCTTCCTGCAATGGTGCGCAGTAGGTGGCGGGCCGCCGTATCAGGAGGTTTTGCCTTCGGCCGCATTCAGGCGTTTGAGCGTGCGCAATTTTTCTGCGATGCGGATCTCCAGGCCGCGCTCCACCGGCCGGTAGAAGCTGGCTGCGGCCATGCCGTCGGGCAGGTACTGCTCGCCGGCGGCAAAGCCGCCCTCCTCGTCGTGGGCGTAGCGGTAGCCTTTGCCGTAGTCCAGCTCTTTCATCAGCTTGGTGGGGGCGTTGCGCAGGTGCATGGGCACCGGGCGGGTGCCGTCCTTTTTGATGAACGCCTTGACCTCGTTGAAAGCCTTGTAGACCGCGTTGGATTTGGCCGCCACGGCCAGGTAGACCACGCATTCGGCCAGCGCCAGCTCGCCCTCGGGGGAGCCCAGGCGCTCGTACACGTCGGCGGCATCCAGCGCCAGGCGCAGCGCCCGCGGGTCGGCCAGGCCGATGTCTTCGCTGGCCATGCGGACCAGGCGGCGCGCCATGTAGCGCGGGTCAGCCCCGCCGTCGAGCATGCGCACAAACCAGTACAGCGCGGCGTCGGGGTCGGAGCCGCGCACGGATTTGTGCAGCGCGCTGATGGTGTCGTAGAACTGCTCGCCGCCCTTGTCGTAGCGGCGCATGCGCTCGCCCAGCACCTTGAGCAGCCAGGCATCGCTGATCTCGGCCTGCTTCTCCTGCGTGGCCGCCACGGCCAGCGTCTCCAGGGTGTTGAGCAGCCGCCGGGCATCGCCATCGGCATACGCCACCAGCCGGTCAACTGCTATTTTTTCAATAGCTGGTACCGCTTGAATAGCCTGCGCGTGGGCCACTATTTGCTCTAAATCTGCCGAGGTGAGCGGCTGCAGCACATACACCGCCGCACGCGACAGCAGCGCCGAGTTGACCTCGAACGATGGGTTCTCGGTGGTGGCCCCCACAAAAGTAAACAACCCGCTCTCCACATGCGGCAAAAACGCGTCTTGCTGGCTTTTGTTGAAGCGGTGCACCTCGTCCACAAACACAATCGTGCGGCGGCCCTGGGCCTGGGAGATCAGCGCCTGCTCGACCGCGTCGCGGATGTCCTTCACGCCGCCCAGCACCGCGCTGATGGTGATGAAGCGCGCGTCAAACGCATCGGCCATCAGCCGGGCGATGGTGGTCTTGCCGGTGCCGGGAGGCCCCCACAGGATGCAGCTGTGCGGCTGGCCGGATTCGAACGCAATGCGCAGCGCCATGCCCTCACCGAGCAGGTGCTGCTGGCCGATGACTTCGCCCAGGTTTTTGGGGCGCAAACGCTCGGCCAAGGGGGCATCGGTGGACAGGGCAGGTCGGGTCATGGAACGGGATTCTCCCATGCGGTGCCGGTGCAAAACGGGTGCACTATCCCTTATCCTCCCCGCACCATGATTTACCTCCCTGTGCCGATTGCACGCATTGAAGTCCTCCGCCCCCTGCCCATCAACATATGGGATGCCAAGGGCAACCTGCTGCTGCGCAAAGGGCAGTCGATTGTGTCGGAGCACCACCGCGAACACCTGGAAGCCCACGGTGCCTGTGCCACCCAACCCGACTACAAGGCCTGGGTCAGCAGCTACGACCGGCTGATCTACCGCCTGCTGCGCGACGGTGTCAGCATCCAGGAAATCGCCAAGGCCACCATGCCACAAGACATTCTGGAGCTGGACTACACAGTGGGCGAGGACATCACCGGCGGCTGGACCGATGTGCAAGCCGTCTGGGGCACCGTGCTGCACACCGGTGCCGCCGCCAAAAATCCACTGGGCCGGCTCGACGGGGTGCAAAAGCGGGCCATGGAGCTGCTGGACAAAGACGTGGACGAGAGTTTGTTCAGCCTGTTCCAGGCGCTGGCCGACAAAACCCTGGGCTACTGCGCCACCCACGCCCTGTTGTGCGCGGTGGTTTGCGAGCTGACGGCCCGCAAACTGGCGCTGGACGACTTCGTACGCCCCATCCTGGTGCAAGCCGCCCTGGCCATGAACATCAGCATGGCCAAGCTGCAAGATACCCTGGCATCCCAAGCCACCCCACCCGATGCAGAACAAAAGCAGCTCATCCACGACCATCCGGTGCTGAGCGAGTCTGTTCTGCGCGGCTTTGGGGTCGTCAATGAAGACCTGCTGGACATCGTGCGCCTGCACCATGACCGGGATGAAACCAGAGGCCTCGAGCGCAATGTGGAATGCCGCCGCATCCTGCACCTGGCCGATGTGCTGATTGGCAAGATGGCCCACCGCTCCACCCGGCCCGGGGTGTCGGCGCTGGGCGCGGCCAAATCCAACATCGTGGGCGTGCCGGACGAAGATGCCCGGGTCGGCAAGGCCATGACCCACGCCATCGGCTTCTACCCGCCCGGCACCTACGTGATGCTGGCCAATGGCGAAAAAGCCGTCAGCGTGAAAAAAGGGGCCAGCGTCAACACCCCGCTGGTTGTCAGCATCGCCAACGCCCAGGGCCTTCCGCTGGGCATCTACGTGCTGCGCGACACCCGCGAAAAGCCGTTTGCCATCCAGTCCCCGGTAACTGCCGACAACGTCAAGATCAACCACGAGCGGGTGCACAAGGCGGTGATGAAGGTGGTTCCCGCAGCCTAGGAGTCGCTATTCATTTCATAGCTTCCTGCGCTTATCTTTAAAGCGCTGGCAGCCAAAAAGACTTACTGTTTCACCACATCCGCACCCGCTGGCGGCTTGAACTGGAACAGGTCTGCCGCCAGGGTCGGGTTGACTTCTACCTTGGCAAAGGTCATCACCGAGCGCTGGCCGAAGCTGTCCAGAATCTCCAGCGCGGCCAGCTCGGTGGCCTTGCCGTCGGTTTTAAAGCCCACGCGCACGGTTTGCAGCTGGCCGTCTTTGGCCTTGGGCGTGGCCGACACCCATTGCAGGCCGTCCTTGTCGGGTGCGGCCAGCAAGGTGAAATCGGCCTGCAGGGCCTGCAGGTTGGGTGCGGCGGCAATCAGCGCGGCGGGGGTGGAGCCCAGCACCGCCGACTGCTTGCGGCTGGTGACCTGGTTCAGGTCCACGTCGTACAGCCACAGCGTCTGGCCGTCGGCCACGATGCTCTGCTCAAACGGCTTCTTGTACAGAAACCTGAATTTGCTGGGCCGCTGGAATTCAAAGCTGCCGGTGGAGGTTTTGACGCGCGCCGCCTGCCCCTCCTTGGGCGGAGAGGTCACGACCTGGGTGAAATCGGCACGGCCGGACTTCACCGTCTTGACGAAGTTCTCCAAGCTTTCCAGGCCGTCTGCGCTTGCTACACCAGCACAAGCAGCTATCAAAACCGCAGCAATCCATTTTTTCATCAGTTTTTACTCCGCTCTCGCGGGAACCAAAATTTCACGTTGACCGGCACCGCTCATGGCGCTCACCAAACCGGCTTTTTCCATGTCTTCGACCAAGCGGGCGGCACGGTTGTAGCCAATCTTCAGATGCCGCTGCACCAGGGAGATGCTGGCCTTGCGGTTTTTCAGCACCACTTCCACGGCCATGTCGTACATCGGGTCTTTTTCGCCACCGCCGTCGCCACCTTCACCGCCCTCCCCGTCCTCACCATCGACCGTGCCACCTTCCAGCACGCCCTCGATGTAGTCGGGCTCGCCCTGGGTCTTCAAGTAACTTACAACGCGGTGGACCTCTTCGTCGCTGACAAAGGCGCCGTGCACCCGCGTCGGCATGCCGCTGCCGGGCATGTAGAGCATGTCACCCAGGCCCAGCAGGGCTTCGGCGCCCATCTGGTCCAGGATGGTGCGGCTGTCGATCTTGCTGCTGACCTTGAAGGAAATGCGGGTGGGGATGTTGGCCTTGATCAGGCCGGTGATCACGTCCACGCTGGGGCGCTGGGTGGCCAGAATCAGGTGGATACCGGCGGCCCGGGCTTTTTGCGCCAGGCGGGCAATCAGCTCTTCGATCTTCTTGCCGACCACCATCATCAGGTCGGCCAGCTCGTCAATCACCACCACGATGTGCGGCTCGCGCTTCAAGGGCTCGGGGCTGTCGGGCGTGAGGCTGAACGGGTTGTAGATGAACTCTTCGCGGGCCTTGGCTTCGTCGATCTTGGCGTTGTAGCCCGCCAGGTTGCGCACGCCCAGCTTGCTCAGCAGCTTGTAGCGGCGTTCCATCTCGGCCACGCACCAGGTCAGGCCGTGGGCGGCCTGGCGCATGTCGGTGACCACCGGGGCCAGCAGGTGCGGAATGCCTTCGTACACCGACATTTCCAGCATCTTGGGGTCGATCATCAGCAGCCGCACATCGCGCGCCTCGGCCTTGTACAGCAGGCTCAAAATCATGGCGTTGATACCCACCGACTTGCCCGAGCCGGTGGTACCGGCCACCAGCACGTGGGGCATTTTGGCCAGGTCGACCACCACCGGGTTGCCGATGATGTCCTTGCCCAGGCCCATGGTCAGCAGCGATTTGGCCTCGTGGTAGACCTGCGAACCCAGGATTTCCGACAAGGTGATGGACTGGCGCTTGGCGTTGGGCAACTCCAGCGCCATGTAGTTTTTGCCCGGAATGGTTTCCACCACGCGGATTGACACCAGGCTCAAGGACCGCGCCAAATCCTTGGCCAAACCTACAATTTGTGAGCCCTTGACGCCGGTAGCAGGCTCAATCTCGTAACGCGTAATCACCGGACCGGGCGATGCCAGCACCACCTTGACCTCCACACCAAAGTCTTTCAGCTTCTTCTCGATCATGCGGCTGGTCATCTCCAGCGTCTCGTGGGCCACGGTTTCCTGGTGCAGCTGCGGGCCGTCGAGCAGATCGACCTGCGGCAGCTTGGTATCCGGCAATTCGCTGAACAGCGGCTTTTGGCGCTCTTTGATGACGCGGGCGCTCTTGGGCGGATCGACCAGGGTGGGCTCGATCATCACCGGCGTGGGGTGGTGGGCGGCGATTTCCACGCGCTCTTCCCGCACCACGGCTTCGCGCTTCTTGGCGGCAACCTTGCCCACAGCCAGGTCTTCGGCCACCACACGCTTCTCGCGCCGGGTCTCCACCAGGGAATAGGCCCAGGCCCCCAGCCGCTCGGCCACATGGCTCCAGGAGAAGCGGAACACAGCCGACACGCCAATCACGCCCAGCGCAATCCACACCAGGCCGGAGCCGGTAAAGCCCAGCCACTTCACGCCAAACGGCCCCACCAGGTAGCCCAGCACGCCGCCCACATGGCCCGGCAGCAGCGGGGCCAGCCGGTACAGGCGCGACCACTCCAGCGCGGTACTGGCGCACAGCAGCAAGACCAGGCCGAGCCAGAAACCCCAGGCGGTGCCCGCCACATGGCCGCTGGGCCGGGGTTTGTCGTCGGGGGCGTGGGCACGCATCCAGTCGGCCAGGCCGGCCAGCCAGGCCCGCACTCCGGCGGCCAGGCACCACCAGACCGAGAAGCCCAGGCAGAAATAGCTCATGTCGGCGATCCACGCGCCCAGGCGACCGCCCCAGTTGCGCACCACCCCGCTCTGGCCCGAGGTCGACCAGGCGGCGTCCTGCAACGAAAAACCCAACAGGGCCATGCACCAGAAAACCAGCGCCAGCAGGCCCAGGATCAGGCCGATTTCACGCGCAAAGCGGTTGATGCCGGTACGCACCGGCGACACCACCGGACCGGATGAATTGAGAGTATTGAGAGAGTAAGTCATGGGCAGAAAAAGTCTGCGCCAAGCTTACCCCATGCGCGGGCGGCCAGAAATGGGCCGGGAGCCCATCAGGTCAGCGAACCCAGCACCGAACGGATGTGGGTGGAGCCGTTGTCATGGCCTTCGATGTAGCCGCGCTCTTCCAGGTCTTTCATCACACGGCTGACCATTTCGCGCGAGGCGCCGACCATTTTGGCCACGTCCTGGCGCGAGATCTTGTCGCGGATGACCATCTGGCCGTCGCCATTGGGCGTGGCGGCTTCCAGCAGCACATGGGCCACCCGGCCATAGACATCCATCAGGGCCAGGGACTCGATCTTCTGGTCGGCGCGGCGCAGCCGCTTGACCAGGCCGTACATCACCGCGCGGGCCATGGCGGTGTTGCCGTCCAGGCAGTGTTCGAACTCGGCACGGCCCAGCACCAGGCAGTCGGTGGGGATCTCGGTTTGCACCGTGGCCGAATGGGGCTCGTTGTCGATCAGGCTCATTTCACCCACGTAGTCGCCCACCTGCAGGGTAGCCAAAATGACTTCGCGGCCCCGGCTATCGGTGGTCAGCACCCGGGCCCGGCCACTGAGCACGATGAACAGGGCGTTGGATTTGCGGCCCTGCTCGACAATGATTTCGGCCCGCTTGAACCGTTGCTTGGTTACGGCCTTGGCGACCACATCGGCTTGTTCAGCAGTCATGGAGGAGAACAAGGGCACGCGCAACAAAAGCTCTATGTTGGACAACATCGACATGGTCATTTCCTTTCGCGTCAGAGCCCTGCAGACCGTGGGTTCTTACAATCTGGGGCAGAATTTCAAAATATGGCTTACGCGGCAACCGACCCTACGGGGAAAACTGTATGGGCCGATACGGTGCAATATCTAAAAAGTATCGCGGCCCAGCCGATAGATGCCGCCTCTTATTTTGTAACAATTAGCAAGCAGTACACGCCCCTTTCTCCTTTTCACTACAGGTTTTTTATCCATGTCGAACAATAAACATGCCAAGGTCCTGGTTTTGGGCTCTGGCCCTGCGGGCTACACCGCCGCCATCTACGCCGCCCGCGCCAACCTGAACCCGGTGCTGATCACCGGCATCGCCCAAGGCGGCCAGCTGATGACCACCACCGAAGTCGACAACTGGCCTGCCGATGTGATGGGCGTGCAAGGCCCCGAGCTGATGCAGCGCTTCCAGGAGCACGCCGAGCGCTTCAAGACCGAAATCATCTTCGACCACATCCACACGGTGGATTTCAGCCAGCGCCCGTTCACCCTCACCGGTGACAGCGGCACCTACACCTGCGACGCGCTGATCCTGGCCACCGGGGCCTCTGCGCAGTACCTGGGGCTGGAGTCGGAAACCGCCTTTATGGGCCGGGGCGTCTCGGGTTGCGCCACCTGCGACGGGTTTTTCTACCGCGAGCAAGAGGTGTGCGTGGTGGGCGGTGGCAATACCGCGGTGGAAGAGGCGCTATACCTGTCCAACATCGCGTCCAAGGTGACCCTGGTGCACCGCCGCGACACCTTCAAGGCCGAAGCCATCTTGGTGGACAAGCTGATGGAAAAAGTGGCGGCAGGCAAGATCGAGCTCAAGCTGTTCCACACCCTGCAAACCGTGCTGGGCGATGCCTCCGGCGTGACCGGCGTGCGCCTGCAAAGCACCCAAAGCGACGCGACCACCGACATTGCCCTCAAAGGCTGCTTCATCGCTATCGGCCACAAGCCCAACACCGACATCTTCGCGGGCCAGTTGGAAATGAAAGACGGCTACATCATCACCCGCACCGGCTTGCAAGGCTTTGCCACCATGACCAGCGTGCCGGGTGTGTTTGCCGCCGGTGACGTGCAAGACCACATCTACCGCCAGGCCATCACCAGCGCCGGTACCGGCTGCATGGCCGCACTGGACGCGCAACGCTTCCTGGAGCAAGGCGCGCACTGAGTCTGAGATTTGTGTATCAAAATGGCTGCTCACGCTTATTAAACAAGCGTGAGCAGCTATTTTTTTGGTAGCAAAACTCTCAGGGTAGCTTTTTCGGGTTCAGGGTGATGCGCAGGCCTGCGGGGGTTACCTCGATGCTGCCGGGCTCATAGCCCCAGCCGTTGACCACCGCCATGTCTTTGGCGCTGACCTGGTGCAGTTTGACACCGTCCAGCACCCGTTCGGCCAGCTGCGGGGCCAGGCCTTGCACCACGGCCTGGTAGCGCTCGGGCACACCGGTGAAGTTCAGGGTATTGACGTGCACATCGGCCATGCGCAGGGTCTGGTCGCTGGGCTCGAACTGCACGGCGTAGTCCACGTCCAGCACACCGTTGAAGACGGCGTGCGTCAGGCGTTCGGTCACCTGCACCTGGATGGCGGTGCCGAGCCGGTTCTGCGTGGGCAGCAGGCGCACCTGCGGGGCCTGGGCCTGCAGCTCAAACAAGGGGCCGAGCCTGCCGCTGTAGGGGAAACGGGCGGCCAGCAGGCTTTGCAACTTGTCCTGGCTGATAACGGTGGTGCGCGGGCCGGGTGCGGCACAGCCAGCCACGGCCACCACAGCGGCCACCACCATCCAACCCCTGATTCTTGGCATCAAAATAAGGCTTCCTTGTGGGTGCCGCTGCGCCCCAGCTGGATGCGGAGTTTGCGCAGCGCTTCGTTCTGGATCTGGCGCACGCGTTCGCGGGTCAGCCCGAGGCGGTCGCTCAGGGTGTCCAGGGTTTCAGGTTCGCGGTTGTGCAGGCCAAAACGACCGTCCAACACCTCGCGCTCGCGCCGGGTCAAGGTGCCAATCCAGCCTTCGATCAAGCGCTCGACTTCATGGGTCTGGGTGGCCGCGGCGGGGTCGGGGGTGTCTTCGTCGGCCAAGGTATCGACGAGGGTCTGGCCATCCTCGCTGCGGTCCATGGCCGCGTCCAGCGAGCGCGGAGACTCGGCCAGCGCCAGCAGCTCGGCCACCTCGTGTGCATCGCGGCCCATCAGCGCGGCAATATCGTCGATACCCACGCCTTCGGGGCGTACGGCGGCAAAGGCCGGGTCCTGCTCCAGGGTACGGCGGGCCCGCAGCACCTGTTGCAACTCGCGCACCACATGCACCGGCAGGCGGATGACGCGGCCCTGCTGCATCACGGCACGCTCAACCGCCTGGCGGATCCACCAGGTCGCGTAGGTAGAGAAGCGAAAGCCGCGCTCGGGCTCAAACTTGTCGATGGAATGCATCAGGCCCAGGTTGCCCTCCTCGATCAGGTCGCCCATGGGCACGCCGCGGCCCAGGTAGAGCTTGGCGATGCTGACGACCAGCCGCAGGTTGTGTTCGATCATGGCCTGGCGGGCCGCAAAGTCCCCGGCGCGGGCCCGGGTGGCCATGTCGAACTCTTCGGTGGGGGTGAACAGCTCGGTACGCCGCACATCGCGCAGGTACATGCTGAGGGTATCGTGGCTGTCGGAACCGTTGGCCAGCCAGGATGCCTGCCCGTTCAGCGCGGGGCTACCGCTCTCGTCGCCCAACGCATCCTCAAGCACAGTTTGGCCGGGCACGTTGGGGGTTTTCATGGCAGTTACCGGTTGGGCAGGTATTTGGCGGGATCGACGGGCTTGCCTTGGCGGCGAATCTCGAAGTGGAGTTTGACACGGTCGGCGTCGCTGCTGCCCATTTCGGCGATTTTCTGGCCCTTGCGTACCGACTGGTCTTCCTTGACCAGCAGGGTCTGGTTGTGGGCGTAGGCGGTCAGGTAGGTGTTGTTGTGCTTGAGGATCAGCAGATTGCCGTAGCCGCGCAAGCCCGCGCCGGCATACACCACCCGGCCATCGGCGGCAGCCAGCACGGCATCACCGGTTTTGCCACCCAGGTCCAAGCCCTTGTTTTTGGCTTCGTCAAAACCGGCAATCAGGTTGCCCGTCGTAGGCCAGATGAAGGCCAGATCGTCCTCGGCGGCTGTGGCGGCAGATGCAGTTGCGGCAGAGGCCGGTGCCACGGGGGCCGACGCTACCGGCTTGGCAGCGGGACTGGCGGCGCTTGCGGGGCTCGAAGCCACCGACGCTGCCGGTGCAGGCACCGCCACCGGGGTCACTGTGCTGGAGGCCACCGGCCGGGTGGTGACGCCGTTTTCGGACGCCACGGCATTGGGCGAAACCACGCGCAGCACCTGGCCGACTTCGATCACGTTGGGGTTGTCCAGCATATTCCAGCGGGCGATGTCTTTCCAGCTTTGGCCGTTGTCCAGGCCGATGCGGATCAGCGTGTCGCCCGGCTTGACGGAGTAGTAACCTGGCTTGCCCGCATTCTCGGCACCGGGCAGGGGTTTGGCGGGCGCGGCGTCGGCGGTGGCCGCAGTGGGCTGCGAGCGGCTGGTGCCACGGTCCTCCACCGGTGCCTTGTGCACATTGGGGCCCGCGCAGCCACCGACCACCACCAAAGCCACCAAACCAACGATCTTCAACCAACCCTGACTGCGCAACGCGTGCATGTGTAATTTCCTAAAAACATGAAATAACCTGCCCGGCCCGGCGTGCTCCGCAGCCCGTGTGTGCAAGTTATGCAATCCCTGATTTTAGAGGGACAAAATGCACGGCTTCGAGTAACTGCTGTTTCAGACCCTGGGCGGTTTTGTCCACCACCACCAGCGCCTGCTTGCCGCCACTGGTCACCATGGGCGCCACCAGCCGCCCGCCCACCGCCAACTGGTCCAGCCAGGCCTGCGGAATCGCATCGCCCCCGGCGGCGGCAATGATGCCCGCATACGGCGCGCCCTTGGCATAGCCCAGCATGCCGTCGCCAAACAGCAGGTGCACATTGGGCAGGCGAAACGGCCGCAAATTGGCCCGGGCCTTGTCGTGCAGGCCGCGCAGGCGCTCAATGCTGTAGACCTCGCGCGCCAGCACGGCCAGCACGGCCGCCTGGTAGCCGCAGCCGGTGCCGATTTCCAGCACCCGGCCCAGCTGCCCGGCCTTGCCCAGCGCCGAGTCCAACAGCAGCTCGCCCATGCGGGCCACCACATTGGGTTTGGAGATGGTCTGGCCCAGGCCGATCGGCAGACTGGTGTCTTCGTAGGCCTGGTTGACCAGGGCGGTATCGACAAAGCGGTGCCGCTCCACCTGGCCCATGGCGCGCAGTACAGGGGCCGACACAATGCCCATGGCCGACAGCTTGTGCACCATGCGGGCCCGCACCGCGTCCGAGTCCATGCCATGGCCCGCCGTGGTTTTAATTTCTAAGCTTTTTTGCGGCCTGGCGCTTGTTGCATCAGCACGAGTAGCTACTGTTTTAATAGCAACCGTCTTGGCCGACGGCGCACCGATGGAGAAGTCCAGCCGGGCCGGAAACGGGGGCCGCTGTGCCATTCAGGCCGCCGCCAGGCGGGACGCCGTTTGCGCCCAGTAGCCCAGGTTGTCGTGGTCGGTCAGGTCCACTTTCAACGGGGTCAGGGTGACGTGGCCCTGCAGGCTGGCGTGGAAGTCGGTGCCCTCGGCATCGTCCTTGGCGGCCCCGGCGCTGCCGATCCAGTACATGGTGTCGCCGCGCGGGCTGTCCATGGTGATGACTTTCTCCGCCGTGTGGCGGCGGCCCAGGCGGCAGACCTTCAGGGGCTTGAGCTGCTCCAGCGGCAGATTGGGGATGTTCACGTTGAGCAGCCACGGCGGCGCACCCTCGTGCTGTTGCCGGGTCAGGCGCAGCACCAGGTCACGCGCGGTCTGGGCGGCGACATCCAGGTGGGCCCAGCCGCCCTGGGTTTGCGAAAACGCAATTGCCGGAATGCCGAACAAATAGCCTTCCATGGCCGCGCCCACTGTGCCCGAATAGATGGTGTCGTCGCCCATGTTGGCACCGTTATTGATGCCCGAGATCACCAGATCAGGCCGGTAGCCCAGCAGGCCGGTCAGGGCAATGTGCACGCAATCCGCCGGGGTGCCGTTCACATAGCGAAAACCATTGGCCGCCCGGTGCACATACAAGGGGGCGTACAGGGTGAGCGCGTTGGACTTGGCGCTGTTGTTGTGCTCGGGCGCAACCACCTCGACCTCGGCCACGTCTTTCAGCGCCTCGTACAACGCCACAATGCCGGGTGCCTGGTAACCGTCGTCGTTGGAAATCAAAATTTTCATAGAACATGCCAAAGTGTTACCGGATTGTAGGGGCCGGGTTACAGCACCCGACACCCGATGTAACACTAAGCCGGCGCAACGACCAGCCCCTGCTGGCGGGCAAACACCTCGGGCCGCAGCGGGCGAGCGAAGTGGTAGCCCTGGGCGTAGGTGCAGTGCAAATGGCGCAGACGCTGGGCAATGTCTTCGGTTTCCACGCCCTCGGCCAGCACGCTCAGGCCCAGGCTCAGGGCCAGTGAAATGATGCCGCGCACAATGGCGGCGTTGTCCGGGTCATCGATCAAATCGCGTACAAACGACTGGTCGATCTTGATTTTGTCGAACTTGATGCGGCGCAGGTACGCAAAGCTGGAATAACCGGTACCAAAGTCGTCGATCGACAGTTTCACCCCCAGGGCTTGCAGGCGGCGCAACACCGCGGTCACGGCCTCGCCGTCATGCAGCAGCACGCTTTCCGTCAGCTCCAACTCCAGCCGATCGGGGGCAATGCCGGACACCTCCAGTGCGGTCTCCACCTGCTTGAGTACCACCCCACGCTGGAACTGGCGGGCCGACAGGTTCACCGCCATGATCAGCTCGGGCTGGCCCGCATCGTGCCAGGCGCGCAACTGCAGGGCAGCGGTTTTCAGCACCCAGCCGCCCAGGGCTTCGATCAGCCCGCAGTCTTCGGCAATGGAAATGAATATGCCGGGGGGAATCGCTCCGCGCTCAGGGTGGTCCCAGCGGCACAGGGCTTCGGCCCCTACCACCCGCCCGCTGGGCAAATGGATCAGTGGCTGGTATTCCAGGCGCAGCGCATTGTTTTCTATCGCCAGGCGCAAGGCAGATTCCAGCCGCAGGCGCTCCAGTGCCACTGCATTCATCGTCGCATTGGCAAACTGGTACGTGCCCCGCCCGCCGCGCTTGGCCGCATACAGGGCCGAATCGGCGCGCCCAAACAAGGCATCAAACTGGTCGCCATCGGCTGGAAACATGGCGATTCCGGCGGAGATCGACACATTTACCGGCATATCCGCCAAAACCATGGTCTGCCCTACGGCATCCATCAATGCCGTCACCATGTGGGCGGCATCGGCTGTGCCCTGCACATTGCGCAGCAAAATCAGGAATTCGTCGCCGCTCAAACGCCCCACCACCGAGCGCTCATCGGCAAACTGGCTCAGCCGCAGACCCACTTCGCGCAGCATCTGATCGCCAGCCGCGTGGCCCAATGAATCGTTCAGGGTCTTGAAGTTGTCCACATCGATAACGATCATGGCCACCTGCTCGTGCGTGGTCTTGGCATGCTTGAGCACCAGGGTGGAGCGCAAAGCCACCTGGGCACGGTTGGGCAGGCCGGTGATCACGTCCTGGCTGGACAGATAGGCAATTTTTTCTTCGGCCGCCTTGCGCGAACTCAGATCGGAAAAAGCCGCCACGTAGTGCGTCACTTCGCCATGCGTCCGCCGGTGCAGGGCCGACAGGCTGAGCCATTGCGGATACACCTCCCCGTTTTTACGGCGGTTCCATATCTCGCCCGTCCAGCGTCCTTCTTCGGCTAAAACCTTCCACATCTGCTGGAAAAACGCCGCGTCGTGCTGTCCGGATGCCAGCAGCTTCGGGTCATTTCCCAAAACCTCGCTGGCCTGGTAGCCGGTAATTTCGGTAAAGGCGCCGTTCACCATGATGATGCGATTGGATTCATCGGTGACGATGATGCCGTCGGTGCTTTGCTCCAGCACCCGCCCCGCCAACTCCAGCTTGGTGGCGGCAATGCGTTGGTCGGTGATGTCACGGCGCACCATCAGCAGGTGCATGCGCTGGCCACGCCGCCCGAAGGTGGGCACCCGCACCACATCCAGCCAGCGCAAATTACCTTGGCCGTCATCGGCTACTTCCTGCATGTGCGAGGCCCGGCCCGACTGCCAGGTGGCCTCGTCCGTCAGCGCGCTCTGGCGCAGGCTGTCCCCTTGGGGATGGTCGCGGTCGGCAATCTCCAGATTGGTGTAACCGTAGGCCTCTTGCTCGGTCAACCCCAGCACGGCCAGCGCGGCAGGGTTGGTCAACAGCCAGCGCCCTTCGCCGTCCTTAAGGTAGACCATATCGGGCAAATGCCGAAACACCGAGCCCAGCAATTTGTCGCGGTCGCGCAGCAAGCGGTCCGACTCGGAGCGGGCCGTGACATCCAAACCCACGCACCAGACCACATCGGGCTGGGATATGGCACGCAAGCCATCGATGCTGGACCAGGCGATGCGCCGCTTATCACCCGACTTGGTTGTCAGCGTCCACTCCACATTCCTGAAACTGTCGCCCAATTCCAGAAAATCGGCCAGCTTGCGCGACAGGTACGAGGTTTCCGGATACAGCCACTGCAGGGCCTCAGGGTGGTCCACCAGTTCATCGCTGGTGTAACCCGACACCGACGCGCACTCGTGGTTCCAATAAGTGATGGTGCGGCGGACCCGCAAATCCATCGCACTGACCAGCACCGGCAAGCCATCCAACACAGCCAGAATCTGCGGCGACACCACAGCCCCCCCCGGCGCCGTAACCCGCCCCGCGACAAACGCGCGCAGGTTTACAGCATCATCCTCCAGCGGGGTGTGGTCAATACGAGAGCTGGGGCGCGTGGTTTCCACTCAGGGTTCCTACAGAGACGGTGGTGATAAGACAGGTAGACCGTCTTCAAAACTGTATGCGATACAGCCGTCCATATTAGTACACACAGCCCTGCTTTTTCACAACCGACCAAAAAGCAATGCGGTGCACAAGGCGATGCCCCCTTGCACCGTGCATTGCCCAGCAAACAAAAAAGGGCGCTACCTAAAAGGTAGCGCCCTTGCATTGAAACCAACATATAAGTGGGGTGGCTGAAGGGGCTCGAACCCTCGACAACAGGAATCACAATCCTGGACTCTACCAACTGAGCTACAGCCACCGTAGCTTCATATTATAGCTTGAATTTTCGCAATTAAGCCATCATCCTGCATCAATACCAGTTTTGGCTGCCGGTTTGGCCACGTTGATCTTGACCTTGAAGCGTTCTTTCAGCGTGTTGTAGTAGGCACGGCTCTCGGCACCGGCCCAGCCCTGGCTGTACTGCTCACGGCCTTGCTTGAGCAGGGCATCGGCTGGCACATCACGCGGCACCAGTTTGTTGATCTTGGCAATGGCGTAACCCTGCTCACCCAGATCCGTGCCCACCCAGGCTGGCAGGCTGGACAGATCGGCCCGCAGGGCGGCATTGACGACCTGTACCGGTTGCTGCTGGGCGTTTTCACGCGACAGCAGCAATGGTGCGGACAAAGTCGCAGTACCCGGATTGGCCTTCCAGGCCACGAGTTTTTCCAGGCCCTCCTTTTTTGCCAACTCGGTTGCACGTGCCCCCACCACCCGTACCCGCACCTGGTCTTTGACTTCGGCAAAAGGCAGTGTGTGCGCAGCCGTGTACTGGGTGATACGCCCGGCCACCAGTTGGTTGGGCGCGGTTTCTACCGCTTCGGTGTTGCGCTTCTTCTCGATGGAGTCGGAAGAGAAAATCGCATTCAGAAACTTGGCATTGGCCAACACGCCTTTGGCGCCGGGCGCAGGCGTGCGGGACAGCGATGCGGTCTGGACATTCAGCTTGAGGCGATCCGCCACCGACTTGAGACTGTCAGCCTGTTCATACACGCCGTTGGTAAACGCATCGGCAGCTTCGGCAAACTTGGCCGGGGCTTGCTGGTTCTTCAGCTCGGCTTCCAGTTCGGGGCGCATCTCCTCAAAGCTACG
Source organism: Rhodoferax sp. WC2427 (assembly GCF_040822085.1). Lineage (NCBI taxonomy): Bacteria > Pseudomonadati > Pseudomonadota > Betaproteobacteria > Burkholderiales > Comamonadaceae > Rhodoferax > Rhodoferax sp. WC2427. The sequence goes on from NZ_CP162006.1 coordinate 3,271,453, forward strand.
CTGTTTGGGGGCGCGGATGTCGGTCAGTTGGATGATGTGGAAGCCAAAATCCGACTCCACGATGTCGCTGATGTCCCCCTTCTTCAATGCGAAGGCGGCATCTTCAAATGGCTTGACCATGGCACCACGGCCAAAATAATCCAGGTCGCCGCCCTTCACGGCCGAGCCGGTATCTTGCGAGTTCTTTTTGGCCACTTCGGCAAAACTGGCCGGGTTCTTTTTGACCTGGGCCAGCAGTTCTTCGGCCTTGGCGCGGGCTTTTTTGCGTTCGTCGGCCGGGGCATCCTTGGGCGCATTGACCAGAATGTGGCTGGCACGGCGCTCTTCCTTGCCAGCCAGACGATCGGCGTTCTCTTTGAAATAGGTTTTCAGGTCCTGCTCGTTGGGCTGGATGCCTTTTTTCACGGCATCCATGTCCAATACGGCGTATTCGATGGTCGCTTGTTCCGGTGCCTGGAACAAGGCCGGGTGGTCTTTGTACCAGGACTCCAGTTCTGCATCGGTGGGGCTAACCTTGGCGGCAAAATCGGCGGTCTTGAACAGGGCCACTTGCACTTCACGTTTTTCAAACAGGGCATTCAGCGCAACATCCGCTTCAGCGCCCGAACTGAACGCCGTACCCGCCACGCCCGCCACCACCTGGCGTTGCGACAGGTCGGTACGCACCCGGGCTTCAAACATGGCCGGGGTCATATTCTGCGCAGCCAGCAACTGGCTGTAGCGCGCCATGTCCAGTGAACCGTCGGGATTGCGCAGCGACGCGATGGTCGGGTCTTCTTGCAAGCTGCGGGCCAGGCGGCTGTCGCTGGTGACCAGGTGGAACTTGTCGGCGGCAGCGGCCAGTACGCGCTGCTGCACCAGGTTTTCCAGCGTGGCGTAGCGCGCTTCCGGTGAGTCCAGCAATTTGGGGTCTGTACCGGGCTGGGCGGCCATGATGCGTTGCACCTCGGTACGGTGGGCGTTGTCCCAATCGGCCTGCTTGATTTCTTGCCCGGCCACCTTGGCCACCGTATCGCCGCCTTCATTAAAGCGCCGAAAGCTCTCCTTGCCACCCACCAGAATAAAGGCCGGGATGATCAGCAAGAACATCAAGCCCATCATGATCTTGGTGTGCTTGCGGACGAAATCAAACATGGCAGAACTCTTTTGAAAAACACGATGGGCACGACGCCCATGCTTAAAAACAAAAAAGGCGAACAATCTGTTCGCCTTTGCCGGGTGGGGGTGGTGGGTGCTGACGGGCTCGAACCGCCGACCTACGCCGTGTAAGGGCGCTGCTCTACCAACTGAGCTAAGCACCCCACCTGAAACACAAACCTCAGTTCAACGCATCTTTCAATGCTTTGCCTGGGCGAAATTTGGGAACCTTAGCGGCCTTGATTTTAATCGCATCGCCGGTGCGGGGATTGCGCCCGGCCCGTGCGGCACGCTTGCCCACCGCAAAGGTGCCGAATCCTACCAGGGACACGGTGCCGCCTTTTTTCAGCGTCGTTTTGACCGCGCTGATGGTGGATTCCAAAGCGCGTGTAGCCGCTGCTTTGGAGATGTCAGCATGCTTTGCGATGTGTTCAATCAATTCCGTTTTGTTCACAAGGAGCCCCTCGCTCAAATTTATTCAGACCACGATATTCAAAAATTTTCGCCTGTACTGCAGACTGCAGTGCGCAGAAGACAAGACAGAAAAAAACGAAACTTTGTAGCAACCACTGCTTAGACAATTAAAACCATGGGCTTGCATGGTATCAATCCGGCAAACTGCATTCAAGCGGCGCGGAGGCGGATTCTAGACCGTTTTTGGCCCGGTCTCTGAACCCCCGCGACACTTTTTAAATCGGCCCTGCCAAGCGGCCAAACCGGCCTCTGGCCCGCACCAGCACTGTGCAGCCGACATTCTTCACTTCGTCCGCGCCCGAATTTCAGGCAACGCTTTTTGTAGATAGTAAACCATTGACCAGATGGTCAGGACCGCCGAAACCCAGATCAGCCAGACACCCCACAGGTGCGTATCCACCACCCCGAACAAACGTCCGTCGTATAGCAAAAATGGAATCGCCACCATTTGCGAGACGGTCTTGAGTTTGCCAATCATGTGCACCGCCACGCTTTTGGATGCGCCAATCTGCGCCATCCATTCGCGCAGAGCCGAGATGGCGATTTCGCGGCCAATGATGATCAACGCCACGAACACATCGGCGCGGCCCAGGTGCACCAGCACCAGCACACAGGCACAGACCAAAAACTTGTCTGCCACCGGATCCAAAAAGGCTCCAAACGACGACGTCTGGTTCAGCTTGCGGGCCAAATATCCGTCCAGCCAGTCGGTGGCGGCAAACACCACGAACATCACCGTGGCCACCAGGTTGCGGCTCGCCTCGCTGATGGGCAGGTAAAAAACACCAATGATCAAAGGGATCGCGACGATGCGCGTCCAGGTCATGATGGTGGGGATGGTCCAAAACATGGCTTGATTGTGTCATGCCGCCAGCACGGCCAGATCAGCGCAGTGCACGGTATATTTCTTCGGCCAATTCACGTGAAATGCCGTCAACTTTGGCGATATCGTCTACACCCGCAGCCGCCACGCCCCGGATGCCGCCGAACCGCTGCAACAGGCTGGCGCGCTTTTTCGGGCCGATGCCCGCTATGTCCTCCAGCTTGCTGCCGCCCACGCGGACCTTGGCGCGCTGGGCCCGCATGCCGGTGATGGCGAAACGGTGGGCTTCGTCGCGGATCTGGGCGACCAGCATCAACGCCGCCGAATCACGGGCCAGGGTGGCTTTGGTTCGGCCGTCGGCAAATACCAATTCCTCCAGCCCCACCTTGCGGCCTTCGCCCTTTTCCACCCCGACGATCAGCCCCAGATCCAGCCCCAGCGACTCGAAAACTGCCTTGGCCATAGACACCTGGCCCTTGCCGCCGTCGACCAGCACCAGGTCGGGCATACGCCCAGCGGGGGGCTCGGCAGGGGCTTCGGCCTGCACGCCAAACTTGCTGTAGCGCCGCGTCAGCACCTGGCGCATGGCGGCGTAATCGTCGCCCGGCGTGATGCCTTCGATCTTGTAGCGGCGGTACTCCGAGTTCTGCATCTTGTGCTGCTGGAACACTACGCAGGAGGCCTGGGTGGCTTCTCCGGCAGTGTGTGAAATATCGAAACACTCGATACGCAAAGTATCCAGGTCGTCAGGCGCCAGGTCCAGCGCATCCACCAGGGCCCGGGTGCGGGCCTGCTGCGAGCCTTCTTCGGCCAGCAGGCGGGCGAGTTGCAGACCGGCATTTTTCTGGGCCATTTCCTGCCACACGCGGCGCTGCTCGCGCGGGTTGTGCACCGCAGTCACCTTGACCCCGCTTTGCGACGACAAGGCATCCAGCAAGGCCTTGCCGACCGGGACGCTGGTGATCAGGGCCGGGGGGATCGGAATTTCGATGTAGTGCTGGGCGATGAAGGCCTCCAGCACCTGCACCTCCACCGTCTGGACGACCTCTTCGCCCTCCACATCCACACTGCCCATGAAAAATGCGTCTTCCACGTGGGTGGGAAAGTAGGCCCGGTCACCCAGATGCCGCCCGCCGCGCACCATGGCCAGGTTGACGCAGGCGCGGCCACCCTGCACCTTCACGGCCAGGATGTCCACATCCTTGTCGGACACGTTGTCCACCGACTGCTGGTGCAGCACGGTAGACAGGGCGCTCATCTGGTTGCGCAGCTCGGCTGCCTGCTCGAATTCCAGCTGGTCGGCGTGCGCCATCATGCGGACTTCCAGCGCCTGCAGGACCTGCTGGGTCTCGCCGTCCAAAAATTTTTCGGCATTCAGCACGTCCTGTGCATAGTCTTGCGGCGACACCAAATTGACGCAGGGGCCGGAGCAGCGCTTGATCTGGTAGAGCAAACAGGGCCGGGTGCGGTTGTTGAACACGGTGTCTTCGCAGGTGCGCAGGCGGAACACCTTTTGCAACAGCTGGATCGACTCCTTCACCGCCCAGGCGCTGGGGAACGGGCCAAAGTAACGGTGCTTCTTTTCCACCGATCCCCGGTAATAGGCCACCCGCGGGAAGGTCACCGCGCTGGCCTCGGCCAAGCCCGGCGAGGAAGCCGGCAAGGCGGTGATCTTCAAATACGGGTAGCTCTTGTCGTCACGAAACAAGATGTTGTACTTGGGGTGCAGCGTCTTGATGAGGTTGTTTTCCAGCAGCAGGGCTTCGGCCTCGGAACGCACCACGGTCGTCTGCATGCGGGCGATCTTGCTGACCATGTGGCCAATACGGGTGCCACCGTGGTCGCGCTGAAAATAGGTGGTGACGCGCTTCTTGAGATTCTTGGCCTTGCCGACGTACAGCACGGTACCTTCCGCATCAAAGTAGCGGTATACGCCGGGCAAGGCGGGCAAGGCAGCGACTTCACTGAGCAACTGCTCGGAGTGGACGGGCGCTACGGACGGCGCTTCAGGCGGTTCAACAGGATTAATCTCGGACATAGCCTGTATTGTGGACAATCCTGGGTTGCGCTCCCTCTTTTGCCCCATGAATCCCCTGAAATACCTGTCCGCCTACCCGGCCCACGTCACCGCCCAGGTGCAGCAACTGCTGGCCGACGACAAGCTGGGTGCGCTGCTGCTCAAAAAATACCCGCGCGCCCACAGCGTGCGCACCGACAAAGCCTTGTTCGAGTATGTGATGGACCTCAAAACCCAGCACCTGCGCAACGCCGCCCCCATCAACAAAGTGGGCTTTGATGCCAAGCTGCACGTCTACCACCACGCGCTGGGCACGCACACCACCGTGTCGCGGGTGCAGGGCAACAAGCTCAAGACCAAGCACGAAATCCGCATCGCCACCCTGTTCAAGGACGTGCCCGACCCCTTCTTGAAAATGATCGCCGTGCACGAGCTGGCGCACCTGAAGGAGCGCAACCACGACAAACCCTTCTACCAGCTCTGCACCTATATGGAGCCCGACTACCACCAGCTCGAATTCGACGTGCGCCTGTACCTGACCCACATCGACGCCTGCGGCAAACTGGACTGGCCCACGTGACACCGCCGCGCTGGGACATCTTCTGCGAGGTGATCGACAACTTTGGCGACATCGGCGTGTGCTGGCGGCTCAGTGCGGACCTGGCAGCGCGCGGCGTGCAGGTGCGGCTGTGGGTGGACGATCCCGCAGCCCTGGCCTGGATGGTCCCGCAGGGCTGCCCCGGCGTGGAGGTGCGTCTTTGGACCCAACCGTTGGCGGTGCACAACCTGGCCCCCAGCGACGTGTGGGTGGAAGCCTTCGGCTGCACCATTGCTCCTGAATTCGTAGCTGCTTGCGCCCACCACACCAGCGCAAACGGCCTAAAACCCTTGTGGATCAATCTGGAATACCTGTCGGCCGAAGCCTATGTGGAACGCTGCCACGCCCTGCCCTCGCTGGTACGCGACGGCCCGGCGCAGGGTAGGCAGAAGTGGTTTTTTTACCCGGGTTTTACAACCCGCACCGGGGGTCTGCTGCGCGAGGCGGACCTGGCACAGCGGCAAGCCGACTTCGATGCGCAGGCCTGGTTGCGCTTGCACGGCCTACCGGATCGGCAAATGGGCGAGCAGATCGTCAGCCTGTTCTGCTACGAGCCGCCAGCCTTGGCCGCACTGCTGGAACAGCTTGCCGGTGCTGAAACCCCCACCCGCCTGCTCGTCACCGCCGGTCGGGCGACCCAGGCCGTGCAGGCTGCACTTTTAGATAAAAAGTGGCTCCAGCGCCCATTCCATCAGCGTGAGAAGCTATCAATTTCATACATTCCCGCCCTGAGCCAGCGCGACTTCGACCACCTGCTGTGGGCCAGCGACTGCAACCTGGTGCGCGGCGAAGATTCGCTGGTCCGGGCGATCTGGGCCGGTAAGCCCTTCGTCTGGCAGATCTACCCGCAAGACGACGCCGCCCACCACGCCAAGCTGGAAGCCTTTCTGGACATGGCCCAGGCCCCGGCCACTTTGCGGCAATTCCACCGGGTGTGGAATGGGCTGCAAGCCAGCTCCCTGCCCGCCTTGGCGCTGCAAGGCTGGAGCCCATGGGCCCAGACTTTGCGTACCCGGTTGGCGCAGCAGGCCGACCTGGTGACCCAGCTGCTCCAATTCAACCCCGAAACCGGCTAAAATCCAGGGCTTTGCCCAAATGGGCTGCTTTGGCAAACGCGATGTTTTGCCCTACCCGCCGCAGACATCTTCCTTGAGAAGCATTGAGCGGCCCTCACCCCAGAAAATGCTATGAAAATCGCCCAAGATATCCGCGCTGGCAACGTCATCATGCACGGCAAAGACCCGATGGTCGTCCTGAAAACCGAATACAGCCGTGGCGGCCGCAACTCCGCCACCGTGCGCATGAAGCTCAAAAGCCTGATCGCCAACTTCAACACCGAACAGGTGTTCAAAGCCGACGACAAGCTCGACCAGGTCATCCTCGACAAGAAAGAGTGCACCTACTCCTACTTTGCCGAACCCATGTACATCTGCATGGACACCGAGTACAACCAGTACGAAGTCGAAGCCGAAAACATGGGCGACGCCCTGAACTACCTGGAAGACGGTATGGAACTGGAAGTCGTGTTCTACGACGGCAAGGCCATCTCGGTCGAGTTGCCCACCAGCGTGCAGCGCGAAATCACCTGGACCGAGCCCGCCGTCAAGGGCGACACGTCCGGCAAGGTGCTCAAGCCCGCCAAGATTGCCACCGGCTTCGAGTTCGGCGTGCCGATCTTCGTGGCCCAGGGCGACAAGGTCGAAATCGACACCCGCACTGGCGAATACCGTAAACGGGTCTGATCACGGCTCCCCAGCAAAAGGCTCCTTCGGGAGCCTTTTTTATTGCGGCAAGAATATCCCCACCATGACCTCCACCAAAACCGTCGCGCACTTCGTCCCCAAAGCCCTCACGCCCACAGCGGAGCAAACGGCGATCCAGATCAGCCCGGCGCGGGTGGCCATCGTGGAAGCCAATGCGGGGGCCGCCAAAACCACGGTACTGGCCTTGCGCATGGCCGAGGCCTGGACGCGGGGCACCCGGGCCGAGCAGATCTTTGCGCTCACCTATACCGACGCGGCCTGTGTAGCCTTGCGCGGCGCTTTAAAGAAAATCGGCGTACCCGCAGCGGTGGTGCAGCAGATGCGTATCCAGACCTTTGAAGCCTTCAGCACCCAGGTGCTGGCCGAGCTCGAAGGCGGCAAGGTGCCGGTCTATACCGAGGCCGAACAATTCAGCCCGCTCATCTGGGAGGCGGTGCAGCAGGTGGCCGAGCACCCCGATGCCCGCTGGCGCTCCGAACTGCTGATGCCCACCCTGGGCGACCACGGCATGACAGATGCGTTCCTGCAGCAGGGCGAAATCCTCAAAGGCACGCTGCGCGACGTGCTGCAGCGCGATGAGCAGGCCGTATCGCCCGACTACGCCGACAGCATAGGCACCGAATACACCCAGCTCAAGATCTACCTGGCGTTCGAGCGCATCCGCTGCGCCAATCCCGAAAAACCTGCTTTTCGCGGGCCGCAGGATGCCACCTACGACCTGGCCCGCCTACTGCACGGTGGCGAATCGGTACTGCACACCCTGTCCTGGCCGCAGGCCGTCAAAGTGCTGGTGGTCGATGAAATGCACGACATGAACCAGGCCATGTTCACCCTGCTGCAGGCCTTGCTGGCCAGCAACCGCTGCTTCTTCTGTGGCGTGGGCGACATCGACCAGGTGATCCACAAAGCCACCGGTGCCGACGCCCAGTTCATGCGCTCCGCGCTGGAAGAACACAGCACGCACACTGTGCAGCGCTACCCGCTGACCCACAGCTTCCGGTTCAGCCCGGCCGTGGCCAAGCTGGCGGGTGCCGTGGCCCGCAACAAGCCCTACGCCTCGCTGGCCCCCCACGCCACCACCGTCGCGGTGCACAGCTACACCGACAACGCCGACTGCGCCCGCCAGGTGGTGGCAGCTGCCCAGCACTGGAAGGCCCAGCCCAAAGGGAAGATGGACGCGTTCGCCGTGCTGCTGCGCCATCCGCACCAGTCGGTGCAGATCGAAAACGCCTTGATCACCGCGGGCATCCCCTACACCACCCAGGGCTTCGACAGCTATGTGCAGCGCCCCGAGGTGCTGCTGCTGCGCGGCCTGCTGGCGGTGGCCACCGACGATCTGGCCAGCATCACCGGCGAGCAGACCCGCAAGAACATCCTGCGCGCCCTGGTGTTTTTTGCCGAATCGCACATCCAGGTGGACGGTCGCGAGCACGAGAGCCAGCAGGACCTGCTGGACGACGCGGTGCGTACCGTGGCCGTAGCCCCGACATTCTTGAAATCGTTCTTTGAGAACCAGGTGCTGCGCAATGCCCCGCCCAGCACCCGCAAACGCCTGCAAGCGGCGGTAGACACCATCCGCAGCCATACCGGGGCGGGCCTGCTGGCGGCGGTGCTGGCGGCCCTGCACGCACCCTCGCTGGTGCGCAATGTGCTCACCTCGACCCGCCGCCGGGTGGAAGCCGAATCGAACCTGGCCTGGCTGGCCCAGGCGGCCGAGGGCTTTGCCAGCCCGGCCCGCTTCTTCCAGCACCTCAACACCACCGAGCAAAAACAGCAGGCCAGCGCCAAAGACAAAGCCGCCAGCCTGCTGATCGCCAGCATCACCAGCGTCAAGGGGCTGGAGTTTGACGCCGTGCTGCTGCCCTACCTGGCGCAAGGCGAGTTCCCCGACCCACACGGCGACGCGGACGAAGAACTGAACACGCTGTATGTGGGCATCACCCGCGCGCGGCGCGCCCTCACGGTGTACACCCAGGCAGAGCGCCCTGGCGGGTTCAGTGGATTTTGCAAGCCCCCGGCGCCGCTGGCGGGATGACACCCCATCGGATCACGTCGGAGGCCTGGTCCGTGGCCTCTTGCTGCGACACCGCCCAGGGCAGGTTCCAAACGCCTGTATCCGTGGCACGGGCCATCAGGTCATTCAGGGCCGGGCTGTTGTCGGACGCGCCGGTGGCACCGGTGGTCTGGTTGTCCAGCACCAGCGCACCGCAGTCGCGCACGGCATCGGCATCCACCCAGGGCGACCGGAGCAGGTAGCCGTCGATCAGCACGGCCACCCGCTGCGGGCTGTGGGCCACGATGTTGCCGCCCAGCCAGATATCGGACACCACCAGCCGCAGCGGTGCGTCGGTATGGGCCTTCCAGACCTGCATGGCATTGCGGGCCAGCACCGCGCCAGGGAAGTTCGCCCGGGTCTTGCGGTGCAGGTGGTCGGCCAGCACGGTCTTGCTGACGGTCATGCCCACGCTCAACAGCACATGCGTGGCCACCACAAATACCAGCACCCGGCGCAGCATGAGCGGGCTGTCAGCGCGGCGCACCAGGGCCATCACCAGCAGGCCGCTGCACAGGAAGGCGTTGGTGCCCCAGCGCGACTGCAGCTCGGTGCGGCTGGCGATGGCGTAGACGACGGTCAACACCAGGGGCGAGAGTGCGGTCACCCACAGAAACAGGCGCTCCTGGGCCGGTAGCACCGGTAGCAGTGCGGCATCCGCGGCCAGGTGCGCCGCTTTGCGGGGCCAAAACACATAGCCCAGACAGGCCAGCAAGGGCAGCGTGCGGTAGAGCTGTGTCAGGCCAAAGTCCAGCAGGCTGCGCACCCCGGCGAGCCAGCCCGCCATGGGCTGGGCCACCGAATGGGCGTACTGGAAGGGCAAAAAGTTGGTCTGTTTGAGCCAAATGGCGTGGGGCGTGAGCACCAGTACAAACACCAGCGTAGCCATGGCCAGCCCCTGCCAGGTGCGGCGGTGGTGCAGGCGGCGGTCCAGCAGCAGGTACAGCACCAGCCCGGCAATCGGCAGCAGGGCCACGTACTTGACCAGCATGCCCAGCCCGGCGAACAGCCCGGTCAGGGCCCACAGCCGCAGGTCGCCGCGCCGGGTGGCCTGGTAGAAAAACAGCGTGGTGGCCGCCTGGAACGGCAGCACCACCAGGCTGTGGTTGAAGTTGTCGCCGCCCAGGTTGTGGTAGGTCACCAGCGAGGTCAGGGCCATGGCGACCAGGGAGCGCTGCGGCGACATGAAGTGGCAGCCCAGCCGCCAGGTCAGCGCCAGCGCCAGCACGATGCAGACCTGGGTGGCCACAAAGGGCAGCGCGATCGACGGGCCAAACACCTGCAGCAGCAGGTGCATGATCCACGACGGCATGGGCGGGTGCTTCCAGTAGCCGCTCTCCATCGAAAACGACCAGATGAACTGCTCGGCCGAATCGATCTCGGGGGCGTTATAGGTCAGCCCGAAGGCCAGGCCCCACAGCAGCACCTGGCCCACGCACAGGGCCAGCACCCCCTGCCAGGCCGGTCGCACCCGGTCCACCGGTGCCACCAACGGCGGCGCGAACTCGGGCGATAGCGTGGTGGCGGGTGGCACGGCGGGTGAACCTGAAACAACTTACATGGCTCGGGGTGCGCGCTGCACCCACGCCCATGCAGCTTAGCGCTTGCTCAACAGCACCTTCAGCACGGTCTGCATCCGGCGGGCATTGCCGGCATCGAAGTTGCTGGCCAGCACCTTGGCCGCATCCTGCGCCCAGGTTTGGGCGGGTGCGGGGTCGTTGCGCTTGGTCAGCAACTGCAGTTGCAGCATGCGGCGGGCGCTGATGTGCTCGGCGGGCGTGGGCGCTTCGGCGGCCATTTCCAAGCGCAACAGGGCTTCGGCCGTGGTTTTTTCATCGGCCTTGGGGGCAGCAGAAATACTTTGCGACCAGGCGGTGCGGGTGGCGGCGTTGACGCTGCTACCCAGGGCCTGGGCGGTAGGCAACTGCTCGACATCGCGCTTTTCCCAGGCGGTCAGCAGGTCGGTGAGGACCTCGCCGTGGGCCTGGGCGGCCAGCTTCTTCAGGGCGTGCTGGGCGTTTTCCAGGGCATCGCGCTGGGCGCGGAAGGCCGCGTCACCCAGGCGGGGGCCGCGGTCTTCGAACGCGGGGCGGTCGCCAAAGCGGCCACCGTCACGGGATGGACGGTCACCGCGCTCGCTGCGGATCGGTTCGAACTTGTTGTCGCCAGGGCGTGGCGCACCGCGTGGGCCGTCCTTGCGGTCACCAAATTTGCCGCCACGGCCTGCGGCGGCGGCGGGCTCGGCTTTCTTCATGCCGGGGCGGTCGTCGCCGCGCATGGCCACCACCGGCTTGCGCACGGGCTTGGGCGGTTCGACCGGAGCGGCTTCGGCAGCGGGTTCGGCATATGCTACGGTTTCTGTAGCTTCCTGCGCTGATTCTGCGGGCGCTGGAGCCTGATTTTCTTCAGAAACTTCCGACACCGGCGCAGCAGCCTGGGCTTCGGCCTGCACGGCGGATTCGGCCACGGCTTCGGCTTTCTCGGCTTGCACCGCAGCCTGCGCCAGGGCCTGGCCACGCAGCGCGGCTTCCAGACCGGCCACGGCCGTGCGGATCTTTTGGGCATCGCCGGTGGCGTTGGCGGCATCCAGGGCCTTGGCGGCGTCCAGCACCATGCGGTCGCGGTCGCTCAGGGCCGAGGCGGATTTTTCGCGCTCTTCGGTCTTGCGGTTGAAGGCATCGTCCAGCGGCTTGCGGAACGCGTCCCACAGCTTTTGCTCGAACTTGCGGTCCATGGGCACGCCCTGGGCCTCGGCCTGCCAGCGCTGCTGCAGGGCCTTGACGGCGTCGATGCGCAGCACCGGGGCGGCACCCAGTACCTTGGCTTCTTCGATCATGGCGTGGCGGCGTTCAACGCTGGCCTTTTGCAAGTTCTCGAGTGGCGCGGCGGCCTGGCCGATGGCCTCTTTCCACAGCGGCTGCATTTCGGCAAAGGCTTTTTCGCCCAGGTGGCCGGCATCGCGCCAGCGGTCGCCAAACTGGTGCAGGATGCGGGAGAAGCCCTTCCAGTCACCGTCTTTGGCCGTCACGTTCTCGGCGGCCCAGGCCTTGACTTCTTCGATCAGGGCCAGGCGCTGGGCTTTATGGGCCACGGCATCGGTCTTGACCTTGTCGAGCCAGGCTTCCACGACCTTGTAGGCTTCGTTGCAGGCTTCGTCGAAGCGCTTCCACAGCGCGTGGTTGGGCACGCCGCCTTGGTCGGTTTGCTTCCACTGCTCGCGCATTTGGCGCAGCGTGTCTTGCATCTTGCGTCCGCCCAGGGCGTGGCCTTCGGGGCGTTTCAACAAGCCCTCAGCCTTGATCAGCAGTTCTTCGCGCAGTTGGTCGGCGCGCCAGCGCTGCCAGCCCTCTAACTCACCGGCGGCGGCCAGGGCGGCCTGGGCGGCATTGCCCAGCTTGTCGTCGACCAGGCGGCTGTGTTCTTTCAGGGCGTTGCGCAGGGCGGCGGCGGCACCGGCGCTGGCTTTGCCATGGCCTTCGGCCACTTCTTGCTCGACCTTGGTCAGTGCGGCTTGCACGGCCAGGTTGGCGGCCTCGCGCAGGGCCGGGTCTACCGGCGCCTTGGGGGCGCGGGCGGGCTTGTCAGATTTGGCGGCTTCCAGCGGGATGCCACGGGCCACGCGGACCTCGTCGGCCCACACGTTCACCGGGGGCAGCGGCGCGGCGGCATCGGCATCGGCGGCCACGGCCAGGGCCAGGGCGCTTTGGAAGGCTTCCCACACCACCAGCAACTGGCCGCGCGAGGCGTCCAGCATGGTGGGGTACTTGCCGTCCACGCTGCTCCAGTTGGTATCGGCGGCCAGGGCGGTGGCCTGGTCTTGCCAATGTTGTACGTCGTTGCGCAGCACTTCCAGGGCGGTCTGGGCATCGCGCCAGGGCTTGGTGGACAGCACTTCGATGCGCTGGGCCAGCAGCACGGCGGCTTCGCGCTGCACTTGCACGCGGTGTTGCAGGTCTTCAATGCCTTTGACGCGGTCGGCCAGCTGCACGCGCAGGGCGGCCAGTGGCTCTTTGCTCAGCGGGGCACCGGCTTTGGCGGCATCGCGCTGCCAGGCCATGGCATCGGCCATGTTCAGGCGCGGCAACTCCAGCAGCGCGGTGGCCTTGCGGGCCCATTCGGCGGCGATGAGTTCGGCACCCTTGGTGCGCTTGAGTTCGTCGAGCTTTTCGCGCAGCGGCTTGGCGGCCCCGCGGTCGCGCCCGTTCAGTTCCTGGAACACTTCATGCATCTGCTCGTAGCTGGGGTTGGTGACCAGCCAGTCGCGGATGCGCTGGGCACGCTCGCCCGCCGTGTGGGCCGAGAAAGCGCCGCCGGTCAGGGCGTCGAGCGGATGCGGTTCGTTGGATTTGGTGGTCACAGCAGGCTTTTCAGACACAGGGGCAGGCACGGTTTTAGGAGTGGAGAAACCAAACATGGATGGACTTATTCTTGGAGGTTAGCCAGCGGACACCAGCCAGGTTTTCACCAGATGGCCGGTATCCGCTAAAGGTAAATAAACAAGTGGCCCTTCGGCCACAAGCGCCCAACGGCCACTGGGGCCGCATCCGGGCAAGACCGCTATTTTCGCCGCTTTTCAGGCGGAGTTGTAAATAGCGCAGATTGGCATCACGGCATGGCCAGTTGCAGGTCGGCCTGGGGCTTCCAACCGCTGCCTTCGTCCACCGTTTTGGACGCGCCCAGAAACAGCCGGTCCAGCGGCAATTGCTTGGCCGCCAGGTAGTCGCGCACGGCCACGCCGCGCTGGACGGCGAGCTGGCGGATGGCGTCTCCGTCGGCGGGCATATTGGCCAGCAGCAGTTGCTCCATCTCGGGCACCGGCAGGTCCTTGACCAGGCCCAGAGCGTTGCGCGGCTTGGGGAAGCTGGCGCGCTTGTAGATGGCCTTGAGCAACGCCGGGTATTCCGCGTCCGACACCGCGGTGGTGGCGGGATCGTCCGGCGCGCTGCCGTCGCCCTCCTCCTTGGGGGCCTCCAGCGGTGTGCCCTTCAGCGTGGTGTTGCGGCGCTTTTCGGCCTCGACGCGGCGCTGCAGCTTCTCGCGCTGCAGGGCATCGCGCTCGGCATTCAGGCTGGCGCTGCCCACCACGGTGAGCTTCAGGGTGGGCCGGTCGGTCAGGGCCTTGGCCACCTTGTCCAGGCCCGCGCGGGCGTCGGGGCCCAGGGCCGCGCTGCCCAGCGGGAAGTTGACCGTGCCCAGCGCATCCGCCCCGCCACCAAATGCGTGGGTCAGCAGGCTGAACGGGGCGGTGATGGCCTTGGTGATCAGGTTGCCCAGGATCTTGAAGATCACCGGGCCGATGCGGAACTGCGGGTCGTTCAGCGATCCCGACAGCGGCAGGTCCAGGTTGATCACGCCATTGCTGTCCGCCAGCAAGGCCACGGCCAGCTTGACCGGCAGGCTGCTGGGCGCGCCCGGCACCTGTTCGCCAAAAGTGAGCTGGTTCAGGACGATGCTGTTGGTGGCGGTGAGCTGGCCGTTGGGCAGCACCACGTAGTGCACGTCGATGCTGAGCTTGCCGCGCTCGATGCCGTGGCCCACGTAGAACACGCTGTACGGCGACAGGCTGGGCAGCTCCAGGTCGGTGACCTTGCTCTTGATGTCCAGCGCCAGCGGCTTGGCCAGGGGATTGAGCTGGCCCAAAATCTCCAGCACGGCAGAGTCGCCCACGCGGCCCCGCAGCTCCAGGTCGGCCATCTGCACGGTGCCAGCCACGGGCACCGACGCAAACGCGCCCAGCCGCCCGGTCAGGGCGCTGAGGTTGGCGCTGTAGTTGGGTTTGATGAAATAGTCGGTGAACAGCACCCGGCCATTGACCAGGCTGATGCCGCCAAAGCGCACCACCGCGCCGCCGGGCTCGGTTTCTGTTTTGATGTCTTTGGGGGCGCTAGCGCTTATGGCGGGGGCGGTAGCAGCTACTTTTTTGGTAGCAGAAGCGGTGTCGGCCGGACTGGGCTTGACCAGGTCTTGCAGGTTCAGGCGGCCGTTTTCGTTGAGCACCAGGCGGGCATAGAAGTCGCTGAGGGCGGTTTCCTTCACGTCCACGGTGGTGGGGCTGGTGGGCGACATGGATACATCCACCCCGCGCAGGTTCAGCAGCTTCCAGCGCAGCAGGGCCTGTTCGCTGGAGGCATCGGCCACCTTCGCTGCCGTAGCGGCAGCACCCAGCGGTGCGGAACTGGGTGCCGCGGGGGCACTGGCCTGGATGGCGACCATGGCCACGCCGTTGTTGGCGCGGAAGTCTTCCAGCGTGCCGTCGCCCTTGACCTTGAGCACCGGGCCGGCCGGGCTGGCGGTGTAGGCCACCTGGCCCTTGAAGCTGGTGTCGGCGCGCACGATGTCCACGTTGAGCGACGCGCCGAAATACGGCTCCAGCGCATGCAGCGGCAGGTGCAGCAGATCAACCTGGCCCACGACGGCCAGCGGCTGCAGGGCCAGCGTGCCCTTGAAAGCCAGCCGCCCCGGCTCGGTGTTGCGCGTGTTTTCGGCGCCGATGCGGGCGCTGATGTTCAAGGGCGAAGCCTTGGCGCTGCCGGGCACCAGGTCTTTCATCTGTACGCTGAGCGCGCTGATGTCCATGGCCACCGGCTGGTAGGTCGACTGGTCGAGGTAGGACAGCGCACCGCCGTCCAACGCCAGATCGGCAATGCTGACCGACCAGGGAGCGCTGGCGGGCGCGGGGCGGGACAGCTTCGGGTCGGCACTGGCCGCCGGGGTTTTCAGCCAGCGCTCAAACATCCAATGGCCGTCGGTGCTGCGCTCCACTTTGGTGCGCGGCTCGGTGAGAACCAGTTTGCCGATCTGCACGCGCTGCGCGGACACATCCACCACCGCCTGGCTGAGCTGCAACTGGCGCAGGCTGAACAGGCTGGAAGCGGCCACTTTGCCCTTCGCGGGCGTTTCGCCCAGGGCCAGTCGGTCCAGCGTGAGCTGCTTGGCCGTGACCAGCAGCGCGCCCGCGGCCTGCCAGTGCACCTGCAGATCAGCCCCCAGCTGCCCGCTGAGCCGGGACTCCAGGGTGTTGGCCAGGTAGGGCGCGGCGATGGCCAGCGGCAGGCCACCCAGGGTGGCATCGACCGTGGCCTCGACATCGGTGGCGGTGCCCGAGAGCTTCAAATCGGCAGGTGTGGTGGAAGCCGTACCGCCTTCGACCTGCGCCGACGCGTTGAACGCCAGCGGTTGGGTGAAGGGCCAGGTGATGGCCGAGGCCTCCAGCGCCACGCCGTGCAAGGCCGCCTCGGCGGTGGGGCGGGTGCTGGCATCCGACCAGCGCAGCGTGCCGTCTTGCAGGGCCAGCTTGGCGACGCTGACTTTCCAGCCCGTTTCGTCTTTGGAGTCTTTTGCGGCGCTGGCGCTTGCTGCATCGGCGGGAGCAGCTACTTTTTTTATAGTACTTTCAATTTTCGCGGGCGAGGTGAATTGCAGCTGGCCGGCTGCGTCGCGGCGCAGATCGACCACCGGGGCACCCAGCGCGATCTCGCTGATCTTCACGCTGCGCTCCAGCGGGCGCAGCTCGTCCAGCGCCACCTTGAGCGAGTCCAGTGCCAGCCATTTGTCGCCCTGCGGGTTGGCGATCTTGAGGTGCTCGGCCTGCACCGTGCCGCTGAGCACCACCGACATCTTGGGGGTTTGCTCAAACGCAAATTGCAGGTCGCCACTGAGCACTGCGCCCTGCAACTGCACGGGCAGGCTGGCGGGCAGATAGGCCAGGTACGGAGACAGGTCGAGCTGGTCGAGCCGGATGCGGGCGTGGGTCTTGCGGCTGGGGTCAAACGGGATGGACTGGGCAGCAGAATCAAAGCTGCTGCCGTTGAGCTTGAAGGCCAGGTGCGGCTCGGTCTGGATGGCGCGCTGCGAATCCAGGTTGCTCAGAAACGGCAGGTTCAGGTTCAGGTCCCGCAGGGTGTGGGTGGTCTTGAAGGTCTGGTCGGTCAGATCGACCGAACCGCCCTTGAGCGCGATGTTGTAGATGGCAAAGCTGGGCGGTGCGCCCGCGGGCTTGTCGGACGGGGTATTGAGCCTGGCCAGCACATCGTCGAAATCATAGTGGCCGTCGCCGAGGTAGGTGGCCTTGATGGTGGGCTGGTCTACGGCGATTGCGTCTACCACCGGCGCCAGCCGACGAATCGACTGCCACAGCGCGGCATCGAGCAGGACGCGCTGGATGTGGACCTGGGGCGTGGCATCTTTGGCGCTGGCAATGGAGAGGTCGTCCAGGGTCAGCAACAGGGTCCAGGGGTGGAAGTCGGCACGGCCCACGGTGACAGTGCGGCCCAGTGTGGCGCTGCCGATTCTTTCCACCTCGTACTTCACCAGTGCAGGTACCGCCAGCCAGGTGACAGCCCACAGGCCCAGCAGCCCCGCCACACCCCAAGCCGCACGGCGCAGCCACTTGTTTTGTATAAATGTCATAGCACCCATTTTGCCGCCAGACCGCGCAGGGTCTGCAAGCGAATGTGCGCCAGGAGCCAGGGGGTGTGCCAAAAACTAAAAGCCCGGCATCCGATTCGCATCGGGTGCCGGGCTTGACGGCGAACTTGCGGTTCATGCCGTCGGGGCTGCAAGGGAGAGATTGATGTCCCCCATTGCGTTGGAAGCAAGAGATTGCTTCCATTAAGTACCGGGGCTGCTGCACACCACCATCGCACAGTGTCAGGTGGCATTGGCTCCTACCGGTGAGCGCCTGTTTGCACAGGCAGTGACAATTTAACCCAAGCCCGGTGGGAATACAAATCTGCTTTTCAATCCATCTACGGCCCGTGATTGAACCAATGGGCTTGACAACTTCTTGTGTAGGGGCAACATCACCTTACACATGGCGTGAAAAAGGCCGCAAAAGCGGCCTTTTTAAATCACACGGTCAGACCGGGATCAGTACGTACCCAGAGCCGAAGGAGCGCCCGCCTTGAAGGTGTAGATGGTGATCGGGGCGGCCTTCAGGTTGCCCTTTTCGTCAAAGGCGAAAGTGCCCGACATGCCCTTGTACGAGGTCTTGTAGATCTCGGCGCCGACCTTTTCAGGATCGACCGTACCGGCCTTTTGGATCGACTGGCCGACGAACATGGTCTGGTCGTAGAACGAAGGCGCGTAGGCATCGGGTTCGATGTTGAAACGCTTCTTGTACTTGGCCTTGAAGGCAGGGCCCTCAGCAGTCTTGTCCAGCACCGCGCCGCCCTGGGCGCAGAAAGCGGTGTCGGTGGCGGCTTCACCGGCCAGTTTGCCCAGTTCGGCGGTGCAGATCGCGTCGCCGCCCAGCAGCTTGGCAGTGATGCCCAGCGACTTCATCTGGCGCAGCATGGGGCCGGCCTGGGGTGCGTAGCCACCCAGCAAGATCACGTCGGGGTTCTTGGCCTTCAGGCTGGTCAGGATGGCGGAGAAGTCGGTGGCTTTGTCGGTGGTGAACTCATTGCCCACGATGTTCAGGCCCAGCTTCTTGGCTTCTTTGCTGAACTCGTCTGCCAGGCCTTGGCCGTAGGCGGTGCGGTCATCGATGACGGCCACGTTCTTGACCTTCATGATGTTGGCCGCGTAGAAGGCCAGGCGTGCGCCGATTTCGTTGTCGCCCGCCATGATGCGGAACAGATTCTTGTAGCCACCCATGGTGACCTTGGGGTTGCTACCGACGGTAGACACCACCACATTGCCCTGGCTGTACACGCGGGAAGCGGGAATAGCCACGCCAGAGCAGTACGGGCCCATCACAAACTTCACATTGCCGTCCACCAGCTTCTGGGCCACGCTCACGCCGGCTTTGGGATCGCACTGGTCGTCTTCCGATTCCAGTTCGAACTTCAGGGTCTTGCCACCCACCACGATTTTCTTGGCGTTGAGGTCTTCCACGGCCAGACGGACGCCGTTTTCGTTGTCCTTGCCGATGAAGGCATTGGGACCCGACAGGGGGCCGGTCACGCCGATTTTGACGGTTTGTTCCTGGGCATAAGCACCCCCGGCGAGGGCCATGGTGGCGGCGCATGCAAGGGCGATTTTTGTAAATGTGGATGGCATTGACGGTGTCCTAAAGTGGAAGTTGTGGAACAAGGGATTTGTCACGGTCGCACTGTAGTGCGGGAACCGCTCCAACGGGGGAAATGTGTTTCTATATGTAGAGAATATGAACAACTAGAAGCAAAACTTATATGTTTATTCTCCTTTTAGCGGTATAGCAGCAAGCGTGCCAATGCGCGCGGGTGCCAGGGGGTTGCGGGGTGCAGGCTGCTCCCAGCCGCGTAGAAACTGCATTGCCGTGCCGCAAACCCGGCCCTGGCAGGCCCCCATGCCGCAGCGGGTGTGCAGCTTGGCATCGGTCCAGCCCGTGCAGGCTTGCACCGCAGCATAGGGCACGTCTTCACAGCGGCAGACCAGGGTGTCGGCCTGGGGCAATTCTTTCAGTTGCGGAGCCAGTGCAAAGCGGTGCGCCAACTGCCCGGCAAAGGCCTGCCAGCGGCTGCGCTCGGGCCACAGTGCCTGGGCTGCAGTCTGGTTGCCCACGGCGGCCAGACCGGCGATGCGGCCCTGCACCAGGGCGCGCTCGCTGCCGCCCACACCGGTGCACTCCCCTGCCGCGTAAATGTGCGGCTGGCTGGTGGCCTGCCAGTCGTCTACCGCCAGCCCGGTCGGCGTGAGGCGGCAGCCCAGCAGTTGGCCCAGCTGGGTGTTGGGCACCAGGCCAAAGCCGCAGGCCAGGCGGTCGCAGGCGATCTCGACCCGGCGGCTCCCCTGCTGCAATTGCACCGACTGCACCCTGCCCTGCCCTTGCACCGCCACTACATGGGTGCCGGTGCGGTACTGCGGGTGCATCAGCGTCAGTGCCTGCCATGCCTTGCCCGGCGACCCGGCCAGCCTCGCAGCAAAGCCCAGCACGGCCCCAAGCCCCGCTTGCTCGGCAATGCGCACCACTTTGGCCCCTGCCTTGTGCGCCGAGGCCGCCGCGGCCAGCAACAAGGGGCCGCTGCCCGCCACCACGATGCGTTCACCTGCCACAGGCAAGCCGGATTTGATCAGCGCCTGCAAGCCGCCCGCGCCGGTCACGCCCGGCAGCGTCCAGCCGGGGAACGGCAGCAGCAGCTCGCGCGCGCCGGTGCACAGAATGAGGGTTTTCCACTGGAGGGTCCAGCCATGCTCGGCATCTTCCAGCAGCAAGGTGCGGGAAGCCGGGGCGGATATGACGCGCGCCCCGCTGTGGATGCGCACATTGCTGCAAGATGTCAGTTGTTCGCGCATGCGCTGTGCGGCGACCGGCACCTGGGCGTTGGGGCCGTCGCGCCAGATCTGGCCGCCGGGCGCGGGGTTGTCGTCGACGATGGCAATCGACGCGCCGCTGGGAGCCGCCGCC
The DNA here is from genome assembly GCF_040822085.1 of Rhodoferax sp. WC2427. Classification (NCBI taxonomy): domain Bacteria; kingdom Pseudomonadati; phylum Pseudomonadota; class Betaproteobacteria; order Burkholderiales; family Comamonadaceae; genus Rhodoferax; species Rhodoferax sp. WC2427. The sequence continues at coordinate 3,291,647 of NZ_CP162006.1, forward strand.
AAGGCCGCCGCCATGCCTGCAGGGCCTGCGCCGATGATGAGGATGTCGCACTGGGTCACCGCGTGGCCTCCACCCGCATGCCTGGGCTACAGGTCGTTTGGCAGGCCAGTCGGCGCACGCCATTGATGCTCACCCGGCATTCCTGGCAGATGCCCATGCCGCACAGCGGCGCGCGGGCTTCACCGCTGACGGAGGTGCGCGCCACACCGTTGCCCGCGATGGCCAGCGCGGCGGCGACCGAGCAACCTGCGGGTACAGAAACCGGCTGGCCGTTGATGTGGAGGTTCACGCGCATGCCACCTCCGCAAAACGTTGCAGGCCGTAGGGCGCTGCATCCAGGGGCGGCGTGCCGCCGGTCATCAGGGCGGCCAGCACATGGGCGGTACCCAGGGCCGTGGTCACACCCAGGCCCTCGTGCCCCACGGCCAGCCACAGGCCGTCGCGCTGCGGGTGGGCACCCAGGATGGGCAGGCTGTCGGGCGTGGCGGCGCGCAGGCCGCACCAGCTGCGGATGGCGTTGAGGTCGGCCAGGCCGGGCATATACGTCAGTGCGCGTTGCAGCATGGCTTGCAGCATCTCGGCCTCTACCGTGGTGTCCATGGTGTCGAACTGGCGGCTCGACCCCAGCAGCAACTGCCCGGTGGGGCGCGGCTGCAGATTGAAAGCCACCGACGGCCCCACGCTGTGGTGCGCGCTGGTCACGTAGCCCAGCTCTACCAGTTGGTGGTGCACCGTGCCGGGGTAGCGGTCGGTGATGAGGAGATGGCCCTTTTTGGGGCGGATGGGCAAGCCGGGGCACAGCGTGGTGGCGTGGATGCCGTTGGCCAGCAAAATCTGCGGGGCCTGGCGCGTGCTGCCGTCGGCCAGTTGCACTTTTTTGCCATCGATTTCGGCCACTTGCGCCCATTCCACCTGCACGAGATGCTCGTATTTTGATAGTAGCCAGCGGGCGGCGTTGGGGGCGTAGACAATGCCGTCGCCCGGTACTTTCAGCGCGCCCGCCAGGCCGGGGCGCAAGGCGGGTTCGGCCTGGGCCAGCGCTTGGGTATCCAGCAAATGGCAGGCAATGCCATGGTTGTGCAGGCGCTGGTGCTTGTCTTCGGCCGCCGCCATTTCCTCCGCATCGGCCGCCACCCACAGCGTGCCGCAGCCGCTGAAGGCGCAGTCTGCGGGCATCTGCGGGGCCAGGGCCCGCCACTGGGCCACGGAATACTGGCTCAGCGCCAGCTCGGCCGGGCTGTCGTCCATCACTACCAGGTGGCCCATGCCCGCACCGGTGGCCCCACCCATGCGCGCGTCCAGCACCAGCACGCGCTGGCCCGCCTGCGCCAGGGCGTGGGCGCAGGCCGCGCCGACGATGCCCGCACCGATGACGATGACGTCCGGGTTCATGCCAGAGAAATTCCCCAGGCAAACGGGTCGTCTTCGGCAATCAGCAAGGTGGACTCGGCGCACACATGGGCGCGGCCCCGGATGGTGGGAATCACCTGGCCGCCCTCCACGGTGTACGAGGCCTCGAAGCGGCTGCCGATCACGCTGGCTTGTTGCCATAGCGCCCCCGGGGCCAGCTTGCCGTCGGCCGCCAGGCAGGCGATCTTGGCGCTGGTGCCGGTGCCGCAGGGCGAACGGTCGTAGGCCATGCCGGGGCACAACACGTAGTTGCGGCTGTCGGCACCCTGGTCGTCCGGTCCGAACAATTCAATGTGGTCGATCTCCGCGCCATCGGCTCCGGTGATGCCCTGGGCCCGCAGCGCCGCGCTGAGCGCGCAGGCGTAGGTGGTGAGTACCGCCAACTGGTCGCTGGCCACGCGCAGGCCGTGGTCGTTGACCAGAAAGAACCAGTTGCCACCCCAGGCGATGTCGCCATGCGCCACACCGTAACCCGGCACGTCCACCGCCACCTGCGTGGCAAAACGGTAGGCGGGCACGTTGCGCACGCTGACCGAGCCGTCGGTGTGCAAGGTGGCCTCCACCGTGCCCACCGGGGTTTCGATCTTGTGCACGCCCGGCCCAATGCGGCCCATGTGCGCCAGGCTGACCACCAGGCCGATGGTGCCGTGGCCGCACATCCCGAGGTAACCCGTATTGTTGAAGAAGATGACCCCGGCAGCCGCATCGGCAGCCACCGGTTCGCACAGCAGCGCGCCCACGATCACATCGTTGCCGCGCGGCTCCAGCACCGTGGCGGCCCGCCATTGGTCGTGCTGCGCGGCCAGCACGGCCCGGCGCTCGGCCATGCTGCCTTGCCCCAAGTCGGGGAAACCGCCCACCACCAGCCGGGTAGGCTCGCCGCCGGTATGGGAATCAATGATCTGGATGCGTTGCATATTTACATGACCGATTGGTACTTGGTAGGCCGGGTCGCCAGGGCCTTGGCCACCACGCCTTCAATATAAGCGCGCTCTTCGCCGATCAACGGCAGGCGCGGGCGGCGCATGTGCTCGCTGCCCACACCCACCAGCAGGTCGATCAGCTTCAGGTTTTGCACCAGCTTGGTAGACACGTCCAGGTGCAGCATGGGGGTCATCCACTGGTAGAGTTTGAGCGCTTCGGCCCACTCGCCAGCCTGCATCAGGTCGTACAAGGCCACGGTCTCGCGCGGGAAGGCGCAGCCCACACCGGCCAGCAGGCCGTCGCAGCCCAGGGCCAGGCCCTCAAAAGCCAGATCGTCCACGCCCAGGAACAGCTGGTAACGCGTGCCCAGCAAATTGCGCAGGTCGGTGATGCGGCGGATGTTGTCGGTGCTTTCCTTGATGGCCACAATCCATTCGCAGTCGGCCAGCTCCTGCATGTGCTCGGGCTTCAAATCCACGCGGTAGGCCACCGGGTTGTTGTAGACCATGATGGGTTTTTGCGCCGCAACGGCCATGGTGCGCACATTGAGCATGGCTTCGCGGGCGTCGGCCACGTAGATGACGGAGGGCATGACCATGTAGCCGTCTACACCCAGCTTGTTGCCGCCTTCGATGTAGCGCAGGGCTTCACGGGTGCTGGTCTCAGACACATTGGCCAGCACCGGGATGCGGCCCTTGGCGGCCTTGAGGGCGATCTCGGCAACCTGCAGCTTTTCTTCCAGCGTCAGGGTGCTGGCCTCGCCCAGCGAGCCGCAGGTGACCAGGCCGTGGATGCCGTTGGCGATCTGGAACTCGATGTGCCGGGCGGTGCCTTCGGCGTCGATGCTCTCGTCGGCGTGGAACTTGGTGGTGATGGCGGGGAAGATGCCTTTCCAGCGGGGCAGTGTCATGGTGTAAATCCTGGTTAGATGGGTGGGTGGTGGGTTCTCGGCTGCAATATTAATATATTAGCAACATATCTAAAATATTTTTTTGAGATTACCATCGGGTTGTACAAAACCCAAGCACCATGCCCAAAGCCCCGCCCTCCCCCGCGCCCAAGCGCCGCGCTGCCGACCTGGCCTACGACGCCATTGAGACGCTGATCTCCACGCTGAAGCTGGCCCCCGGCAGCCCGGTGGTCGAGGGCGATCTGGTCGAACTGACGCAGCTGGGCCGCACCCCCGTGCGCGAGGCGCTGCTGCGCATGGTGTCGATCGGGCTGATCGTGCAGCAGCCCCGGCGCGGCCTGCTGGTGTCCAACATCGACCTGGCCGACCACCTGGATGTGGTGCAGACGCGGCGCGTACTCGAATGCCTGATAGCGGCCTGCTCCGCCCGCCGCGCCACCGCCTTGCAGCGCAAGGACATCGTGCGCTGTGCCGAGAAAATGGTGCAGGCAGCGGCGCGCGGCAACCTGGCCGACTACATGGCCGCCGACCTGGCGCTGGACCAGGTGAACCACCAGGCCAGCCACAACCATTCCGCCGTCAAGGCCGTGGTGCCGCTGATCGTGCAGTGCCGCCGCTTCTGGGTGGCCTACCAGCACGCGGGCGACATCATGGAAGCCGCGCAGGCCCACCTGGAGCTGGCCCAGGGCATCGCCACCGGCGACGAGGCGGCCGCAGTGGGCGGGGCCACGCGGCTGATGGACTACCTGCAGGGCTTTGCGCGGCGGGTGATTGACAACTGAGTTCGACAGCTGAAACGCTTTGCTCCTGTTTTTGACATCAAAAATAGGAGCTGCTTACGCTCATCCTATAAGCACAGGAGGCCGATTTGAGTCTTAAATTTCAGGCCACATCTTCGAGGGCTTGCAGCGCCACCTCAAACTCGTAATCGGACAGCGCCTGCGCCACGGTGTCAAACCGTCCTTCCAGGCCCACCCGCAGCAGGCTGGTATGGTCGCGCCAGACATCGGCGGCGCGCGGGTCGTCCTCGGCCAGCAGGCCAGCGAGCTGCTTGCGCACGGCCTTGAACTGGTCGGCATCGAAGGCGCCTGCCACCGCATCGCCAGGCCCGTCCTGCAGCCCGGGCAACTGGACCGCCAGGCCGGCCACCAGCGGGTCGAGCCGGGCGGCACAAGCCCCGATGAGCCCGTCGATGGCCGCCCGGGGCTGGTGCTGGCGGATCGCGGTCTCCAGCGCGGTCGCCTCCTCCTGCAACGCGGTGGCGCCCAGGCTGCCAGCCAGGCCGCGCAAGGTGTGGGCCAGGCGCTCGGCCGTGGCGGCGTCGTCCGGCAGCACCGTAGCGATCCGCTGCAGCACATCGCGCTGGCTGGTGGCGAACTTGGCCAGCATCGACAGGTACAGGCTCTCCCGGCCAAGCATCTGGCGCAGACCCCGCGCCACGTCGAGCCCGTCTATGGTCGGCAGGCGCTGGTCTCCCTGCGCAGCAGGTAGCGGCGCGGCGGTGGGTGCACCGCTGCCCAGACCGGCGCGCGGCCGGATCCACTGCAGCAAGGCGCGCCACAGCGCGGCGGGGTCGATCGGCTTGGTCACCACATCCACCATGCCGGCCGCACGGCAGCTCGCCAGGTCCTGCTGCATGGCGTTGGCGGTCATGGCCACGATGGGCAGGTCGGCCAGCCCGGGCAGTTGCAGGATCGCCTCGGTGGCCTCCACGCCGCCCATCACCGGCATCTGCATGTCCATCAGCACGATGTCGTAGTCGGCACGCTGCACCATGTCCAGGGCGATCTGGCCGTTGTCCGCCACCTCGACCGCGAAGCCGTAGCCATCCAGCAGGCCCAGCGCCACCTCCTGGTTGATCTCGTTGTCTTCCACCAGCAGGATGCGCGCGCCAGCCAGCGCCTGCAGGGACGGCTGGTCGCCCGCCGCGGCGCCCAGCCGCACCGCCCCCCCTGCCGACCGCGTCCCCACCCGCCGGGTCTGCATCACGGCGTCGAACAGCGTGGAGGCGTTCACCGGCTTGACCAGCACCTCGGCGATGCCGACTTCGGTAGCCAGCGCCATCACCTCCTCGCGGCCAAAGGCGGTGACCATCACCAGCCGCGGCGGCCGCACCAGGCCCAGCGCACGGATGGCGCGCGCGGTCTCGATGCCGTCCAGCCCGGGCATGCGCCAGTCTACAAACGCCCAGGCGAACGGCGTGCCCGCGGCATCTGCGGCCTGCGTGGCCTGCACGGCGGCCTGCCCGGCGTCGACGGCGGTGACCACGAAGCCCATGGTGTCGAGGATATTGGCCAGGATCAGCCGGGCGCTGTCGTTGTCGTCCACCACCAGCACGCGCAGTCCGTGCAGGTCGGGCGTCGGCTGCCGCATGGCCTGGCCCTGGCCCTTGCGCAGGTAGGCGGTGAACCAGAAGTCGGAGCCATGCCCGGGCTCGGAGGCCACACCGACCTCCCCGCCCATCAGCCCGGCCAGGCTCTTGGCGATGGCCAGCCCCAGCCCGGTACCGCCGTAGCGCCGCGTGGTCGAGGCATCCGCCTGGGCGAAGCTGTGGAACAGCCGCCCGAGCTGTTCGGGCGTGAGGCCGATGCCGGTATCGCGCACGCCGAACTGCAACCGCAGGCCGCCCGCGTCTTCCCCGAGATTGCGGATGTAGATGGTGATGTCGCCGCTGTCGGTGAACTTCACCGCATTGCCGCCGTAGTTGACCAGGATCTGCGCCAGCCGCAGCGGATCCCCCACCAGCGTCCACGGCACGTCGGCGCCGATGTCCAGCAACAGTTCCAGGCCCTTGGTGGCGGCCTTTTCGTTGACGAAGTTGACCACGTTGTCGAGCACGGTGGTGAGGTCGAATTCGAGCTGTTCGACGCTGAGCTTGCCCGCCTCGATCTTGCTGAAATCGAGGATGTCGTTGATCAGCGCCAGCAGGTGCCGACCCGACTGGTCGATCCGCTGCACGTAATTGAGCTGGTTGGGCGCCAGCGGCGTGCGCAGCGCCAGGTGGGCCATGCCGATGATGGCGTTCATCGGGGTACGGATTTCGTGGCTCATGTTGGCCAAAAAGTCCGACTTGGCCCGGGTGGCGGACTCCGCCGCGTCCAGGGCCGCGGACAAGGCGGTGTTGGCGTTGGCCAGTTCGCCGGTGCGCGTCGCCACCTGGTTTTCGAGATCGGCCTGGTAGCGCAGCACGGCGGCCTCGTTGCGCATGGCCTCCAACACCTGCGCGGTGCGCGCCGCCAGGGTCTGCATCACCGCGGTGGCGCGTTCGGGACGGGCCAGCGGCTGGCGTCCGACCACGGTGATGCAGCCCAGCGGCGCGCCCTGCGAGTCCCACAGCATCGCCCCCACCAGGCTTTGCGCACGCCAGTCCCGCAGCAGGGTGTTATCCGGCAGCGTCTCGCAAACCGCCCGCGGAATCACCACCGTGCGCTTGCTCTCGCGCAGCATCTCGTAACCGCTGCCTTGCGCCAGGAAGCCGAAGTTCGGCTGCACCTCGCCGTCGTGCAGCACCATGGCGGTTTCGGCGCGCGCGTCGTCGACCCAACGCACGACGACGCCGCCTTCGCACTGCAGCGCCTTGCACAGGAAACCCAGCAATTGCGCCAGGAGCACGCCGTGGTCGTCGGCGTTGCCGTTGTGCTCGGCCACGAAGCGCAGGGCCGAGTCGATAAGCTTGCGCTCGGTGATGTCGGTATAGGAGGCCCGCAACAACCTTTGCCCCCGGTACGGCAGTTGCACCAGGTGCACGGCGCAACGGCTCAGCTCGCCGCTGCGGGCGTTCACCACCGAGCGCTCGAACCGGACTTCCTCGCCGCCCAGCGCGCGCCGGGTGTTTTCGGCGATCGAGGTATGGATGGCCCCGCCACCGTCAACCCCCTCGCCGTACAGGCGCTCCATGCCACCGGCCAGCAGTGTTGCGCGGTCGCAGCCGAACAGATCGACCGCCTTGGCATTGGCATCCACCAGGTGGCCCTGGTCGGCGTCAAAGACGGTGATGGCATCGGGCGCGGTCTCGATAATCACCCGCAGCCGGGTCTCGCTCTCGATGGCGTCCAGCTCGGCCTGGCGCAGCCGCCGCGCCTGCATCGCCAGGCCGAGCAGGGAAAAACCCATGACCAGAAACGCAGCCGCCGTCGCCAGCACCTCGGTGCGGTACTGCGCCCACAGCGTCGGTGGCCGGTTCAGCACAACGCTGCCCGGGGGCAACAGGTCGGGATCGAGGTGCCAGCGCTGCAGCCGCAACCAATCGAACAGCGGCGTGCTGTCTGCCCGGATGAAGCCCCCCGGCCCCCCCGGCGGCAGCTCGCCCCGCAGAGTGCGCAGCGCCAGGCGCATCACCTGCCGGCCGAAGGCGTTGTCCAAAAAGACCAGGCCTCCCGTGGCGCCCTGCTTCAAGGTGGCATCCGTGGTGCCGAACACCGGTGCCGCCGCAACCTCGACGACCTGCGCCAGCACATCAAAGGGGACGTAGGCCATGCCCGTGACATCGCCGAAAAGACTCAGGTAGAAGATCACCGTACCACGGTCCACCTGCGCCACGCGCTGCAGTATGGCGTCATGCGCCAGGCGGTCGGTGTACTCGAACTCCAACTGGCCCTTGAAGTGGGGCTCCACCCGGCGCATGTCGTCCAAAAACGGTTTGTCGCTCAGCGACGCACCCACCACCACCAGCACCCGGTGCACCTGGGGCATGACGGTCATGGCCAAGCGCACCGCCTTGTCGTAGTCGACTCCCATGGGCATGTGTACCTGTGCGTGCGGGCTGAACAGCGTGGGGGGTACCGCCTCGCGGGCCGTGCTCAGCACCGTGGCGTCGGGAAACAGCTCCCGGCCTTCGTTGGCCAGAAACCGCGTGGCCAGATTGCCTTCGGCAACCACCATCGCCACGTTTTCACGCCCCAGCTTTTGCTGCAGGTGGGCGGCCAGCGCGCTGCGGTCGGCCGGCGTGGGGCGCCGGCTCAGGTCCAGGTATTCAACAAAGATGCGCGCAACATTGAACTTTTCTTCCCGCGCCTGGGCAAGGATGCCCTGCGAAACCGCGTCAAACACCGGAAAACCGATATTCTGGGAATGCAGCACCACGATCACCGGCATACCCTTCGCGCCCGGTTCGGCGGCGCTTGCCGTCGGCAAACCCGGCACCAGCAGCACCCACAAGGCCCAAAGCCCTCCGCCCAGGAGGCGCTGACAGAGTCGCTGGCAACGGCCGCGCCTATCACCGCCACACATCGCAACACGTATCAAGTTGTGCACCGCCCCGACGATGGTTGTCATTGCGACCCGTAATGGAACTAAGGCGTACTCTGGCCGAGGGCAAAAATACAATTAGTCACAATAATAGAGTGAACGGCGTTTCGGAACCACTAGTGCAAACCTGCAACCCGCAGGGCGGCCCCCACTGCCGACGGGTCCGTGGAACGCCGGACCATCGGCCACACCGCCAACCTGTTTGCTTTTTATTTGATAGCAACAAATGCAATAAGGATAAGCGCAAACTGCCTTATTTATCCGCATCCACCGGGTCGGCCAGCCCCGCGCCAAAGCCCCCTGCCAGCGCCTGCCGCAGGTAGTTCACAAAGGCCGTCACCGCGCGCGGCACATGGGCGGTGTAGGGGCGGATGGCGTAGAGCTGGTCGGCGTAGCCGCCCACCAGCTGCCAGTCGGGCAGCACCGGCACCAGCTTGCTGCCGCGCAGGCTGCTGGGCAGGCTGAAGTCGGGCAGCAGTGCAATCCCCAGCCCGGCCACGGCGGCATCGCGCAGCGCCTCGCTGTTGTTGGCCGACAAGACACCCGAGACCGGTACCGTCACCCGCTCGTCGCCCTGCGCAAAAGTCCAGGCGGGCGTGTCCTGCGCGCGCGGGTAGTGCAGGCAGCTGTGGGTGCGCAGGTCTTCGGGGCGCAGCGGCGTGCCGCGTTTGCGCAGGTAGGCGCGGCTGGCTACCAGCAGCGAGCGGGTGGCGCACAGCGTCCAGGCCACATGGGTATCGGGCGGCGCGGCGGTGTGGCGGATGGCCAGATCAAACCCTTCGGTGGCCAGGCTGGACAGCCGGTCGGACAGCTCCAGTTCCAGCCGCACATCCGGGTACTCGCGCAAAAAGTCGGCCAGCCGGGGCACCAGCTGCTGGCGCGCGAAGGCCACCGGGGCGGTCACCCGCAACAGCCCGTGCGGCGCGTCGGCCAGGTCGCGCACCTGGGCGAAGCTCTGGGCGATCTGCTCGAACGAGGCGCGGGTGTCGTCCACCAGGCGCTGGCCCGCCTCGGTGAGACGCACGCTGCGGGTGGTGCGGCGCACCAGCGGCACACCCGCCATGCGCTCCAGGTCGGCCATGCGCTGGCTCATGGCCGCCTTGCTGACGCCCAGCCGGGCGGCCGCCGCGGTGTAGCTGCCCTGCTGGGCCAGCACGGTGAGCCAGTGCAGATGGCTCCAGAGTTCGTTGATTTTCTGCTCGTTCATGCCCCTATTGTTCACCATTGCGAACAATCAATTCAAAGTTTCGGGCTTGTGAGGCAGGGGTGGCGTGCCTACACTGCAGCCTCACTCCACACCACGAGACACTCCATGACCACCGCTACCGACTCCACCGAAATCGCCCAGTACCTGCAAGGCGAGCGCACTACCGGCCACGGCACCCGCACCCAGCCGGTCTACAACCCGGCCACCGGCAAGGTCAGCCGCAACGTGCGCCTGGGCAACCAGCAGGACGTGGATGCTGCCGTGGCATCGGCGCTGGCCGCCTTCCCCAAGTGGGCCGACACACCGCCCATCCGCCGTGCCCGCGTGCTGTTCAAGTTTCTGGAGCTGCTGAACCTGCACAAGGACGAGTTGGCCCACCTCATCACCGCCGAGCATGGCAAGGTGTTTACCGATGCCCAGGGCGAAGTCTCGCGCGGCATCGACATCGTCGAGTTCTCCTGCGGCATTCCGCAGCTGCTCAAGGGCGACTTCACCGACCAGGTGAGCACCGGCATCGACAACTGGACGCTGCGCCAGCCCCTGGGCGTGGTGGCCGGTATCACCCCGTTCAACTTCCCCGTGATGGTGCCGATGTGGATGTTCCCGGTGGCGATTGCCGCAGGCAACACCTTTGTGCTCAAGCCCAGCCCCATCGACCCCAGCGCCAGCCTGTTCATCGCCGATTTGCTCAAGCAAGCCGGTCTGCCGGACGGCGTGTTCAACGTGGTCCAGGGCGACAAGGAAGCCGTGGACGCGCTGCTGGTGCACCCCGACGTGAAGGCGGTGAGCTTCGTGGGCTCCACACCCATCGCCAACTACATCTATGAAACCGGTGCCCACCACGGCAAACGCGTGCAGGCCCTGGGCGGCGCAAAGAACCACATGGTGGTGATGCCCGATGCCGACATCGACCAGGTGGTGGATGCGCTGATCGGCGCAGGCTACGGCTCCGCTGGCGAGCGCTGCATGGCGATCTCGGTGGCCGTGCTGGTGGGCGACGTGGCCGACAAGGTCATCCCCAAGCTGCTGGCCCGCACCAAGACACTCAAAGTGCTCAACGGCACCAACCTGGCCGCCGAAATGGGCCCCATCGTCACCCCCGCCGCCCATGCCCGCATCACCGGCTACATCGAGCAAGGCGTGAAAGAAGGCGCACAGCTGCTGGCCGATGGCCGTGGCTTTGACGGCGCCCAGGCGGGCGACGGCTGCGGCGAAGGCTTCTGGCTGGGCGGCACGCTGTTCGACCACGTCACGCCCGACATGCGCATCTACAAGGAAGAAATCTTCGGCCCGGTGCTGGCCTGCGTGCGCGTGCCAGACCTGGCTACCTCGATCGAGCTCATCAACGACCACGAATTCGGCAACGGCGTGGCCTGCTTCACCCGCGACGGCAACGTAGCCCGCGAATTCAGCCGCCGCATCCAGGTCGGCATGGTCGGCATCAACGTGCCGATCCCGGTGCCCATGGCCTGGCACGGCTTTGGCGGCTGGAAGAAGAGCCTGTTTGGCGACATGCACGCCTACGGCGAAGAAGGCGTGCGCTTCTACACCAAGCAAAAGTCCATCATGCAGCGCTGGCCCGAGAGCATTGCCAAGGGGGCTGAATTTGTGATGCCTACGGCAAAGTAAGGCACTTTGAATGAAATGGGCGGCTTCGGTCGCCCATTTGCGTTTCTGGGCCAAGGGCCGGTAAGCTAAGGTATCACCTTGGCACCACGATGAAACGCGGCGGAGCTCCCGCTTTAGCCCAAACCCGCCCTGTCCCCCACCCAGTTCTCCACCTCCAACCCAGGGTAGTCTTTGAAATCCGCCTCGTTGTTGGTCACCACAATGAGGCCCAGGCTGAGGGCGTGGGCGGCGATCAGGCGGTCCATGGCATCGCGGCGGCGGTCGCGCACGGCGGCGGCCAGCACGCCATAGCTTTCGGCAGCATGGGTTTCAAAGGCGAGTACCGGCACGCGCTGGATCAGGCGCTGAAGGGCGGCGGCTGCGAGTTCCCGGTCGGGTGCGGTGCAGCGCTCCACGCCGTGGCACAGCTCGGCGTAGGTGACGACCGACATCACCACATCGCCCAATGGCTGCGACTTGAAGCGCTGCAGCACCTCGGGCGGCTGGGCCGCAATCAGGTAGATGCAGATATTGGTGTCGAGCAGGTAACGCATGGCTCAGTCGGGCTTTTTGCCGCCAGCCGTTAGGCCAAAGCCGCTCCAGTCACGCTCGGCCTGCTCATGGAACTCCCGCCCCTCGGCCATAAAGCTCTTGGGAAACGCCGCCAGGATGTCGCCCAGGTCTCCGATAGTTTCCTGCGCCACCAGCCGCAGCACCAGGGTGTTGCCCACGCGCTCCACCTCTACGTCTTGCGCGCCATCGACAAACCCCAGCTCTTTGGGGATGCGCACGGCCAGCGAATTGCCGCTTTTGAACACGCGTGTCAGCATGGGATTTTCTCCTGCAAAGCCCGAGTATATACAGGATATACAGCCCTACACCACCCCCGCCGCCCGCAGCGCAGCAATCGCCTCCGCATCCAGCCCCAACCCCGCCAACACCTCGTCGGTGTGCTCCCCCAAGCCCGGCGGCGGGCGCAGCAGCACGGGTGGCGTGGCGGTCAGGCGCAGGGGGCTGGCTACGCTTACTATGTTTTCAATAGCTGCCTGGGCTTGTCCTGTGGGCGCTACAGGCTGATTGACCTTCAAACCCCTGGCCTGCACCTGGGCATCGGCAAAGGCCTGGTCCATGGTGTTGATGGGGCCGCAGGGCACGGCTTTGTCCTCCAGCAGGGCGATCCACTGGGCGGTGCTGCGGCTGCGGGTGATGGCCTCCAGCGCGGGCGTGAGCTCGGTGCGGTGGCGCACCCGCTGGGTGTTGGTCGCAAAGCGCGGGTCGGTGGCCCACTCGGGGTGTTCGGCGGCAGCGCAGAAGCGGGCGAACTGGCCGTCGTTGCCGATGGCCAGCAGCATCGCGCCGTCGGCCGTGGGGAAGTCCTGGTACGGGGCCAGGCTGGGGTGGGTGTTGCCCTGGCGCTGGGGCACCTTGCCAGTATTCAGAAAACCGGCGGCCTGGTTGGCCAGGATGGCCATGCCCACGTCGAGCAAAGCCATGTCGATGTGCTGGCCCACGCCGGTGCGGTGGCGCGACTCGATGGCGGCCAGGATGGCGCTGCAGGCGTAGACCCCGGTAAACACGTCGATCACCGCCACGCCGACCTTTTGCGGTGCGCCGCCCGCCGGGCCGGTGATGGACATCATGCCGCTCATCGCTTGCACCATCAGGTCGTAGCCCGCACGCTCGGCATACGGCCCGGTCTGGCCGAAGCCGGTGACCGAGCAGTAAATCAGGCGCGGGTTGAGGGCCTGCAGGCTGGCGTAGTCCAGCCCATAAGCGCTAAGGCCGCCGACCTTGAAGTTCTCTACCAGCACGTCGCTGGTCGCGGCCATCTGCCGGATCAGCGCCTGGCCTGCCGGCTGGGCGATGTCGATGGTGATGGAGCGCTTGTTGCGGTTGCAGGCGGTGAAATAGGTGGCCTGGTCGGTGTCATGGCCGTCCGCGTCTTGCAGGAAGGGTGGCCCCCAGTGGCGGGTATCGTCGCCCACCACCGGGCGCTCGACCTTGACCACATCGGCCCCCAGGTCGGCCAGCATCTGGGTGCACCACGGCCCGGCCAGCACGCGGGACAGGTCCAGCACCTTGAGGTGGCTCAGTGCGGCGGTCACGTCAGTTTCCAAAGGCGGCGATGCCGGTCTGGGCGCGCCCGAGAATAAGGGCATGGATGTCGTGCGTGCCTTCGTAGGTGTTGACCACCTCCAGGTTCACCAGATGCCGCGCCACGCCAAACTCGTCGGAGATGCCGTTGCCGCCCATCATGTCGCGCGCCAGCCGGGCGATGTCCAGCGACTTGCCGCAGGAGTTGCGTTTGAGCAGCGAGGTCAGCTCCACCGAGGCCGTTCCCTCGTCCTTCATGCGGCCCAGGCGCAGGCAGCCTTGCAGGCCCAGGGCGATCTCGGTCTGCATGTCGGCCAGCTTTTTCTGGATGAGCTGGTTGGCGGCCAGCGGGCGGCCAAACTGCTTGCGGTCCAGCGTGTACTGGCGGGCACGGAACCAGCAGTCTTCGGCCGCCCCCAGTGCGCCCCAGGCGATGCCGTAGCGGGCGCTGTTGAGGCAGGTGAACGGCCCCTTCAAACCCTGCACCTCGGGGAAGGCGTTGTCTTCGGGGCAGAACACCCCGTCCATCACGATCTCGCCGGTGATGCTGGCGCGCAGGCCCACCTTGCCGTGGATGGCCGGGGCACTCAGGCCCGCCATGCCTTTTTCCAGAATGAAGCCGCGGATGGGGCCCACGTTGCCCGCCGCGTCCACCTCTTTGGCCCAGACCACAAACACGTCGGCGATGGGGCTGTTGGAGATCCACATCTTGGAGCCGCTCAACTTGTAGCCGCCCGCCACCTTGTGGGCGCGGGTGGCCATGGAGCCGGGGTCGGAGCCGTGGTCGGGCTCGGTCAGGCCGAAGCAGCCAATCCACGCGCCGGTGGCCAGTTTGGGCAGGTATTTTTGCCGCTGCGCTTCGGTGCCGAATTCAAAGATCGGCACCATCACCAGCGAGCTTTGTACGCTCATCATCGAGCGGTAGCCCGAGTCCACGCGCTCCACTTCGCGGGCAATCAGGCCGTAGGCCACGTAGTTCAGGCCGGGGCCGCCGTACTGTTCGGGAATGGTGGGGCCCAGCAGGCCCAGCTCACCCATCTCACGGAAGATGGCCGGGTCGGTGCTTTCGGTGCGAAAGGCCTGCAGCACGCGGGGCAACAGCCGGTCTTGGCAGTAGGCCGCCGACGCATCGCGCACCATGCGTTCGTCATCACTGAGTTGCTGGTCGAGCAAGAACGGGTCTTGCCATTGGAATGCGGCGTGGGCCATGGGGTGTCTCCTGGGGAATAAGCGCCATGGTAGTGCCCGCGGGGACATGCGGGCAAACGATTTGTTTGCACCCAGTTATGCGTTTTTAAGATACTTAAAGTTTTCAGGATTTAGAAAATTTCAAGGGTTACCGCTTATTCTTTGAGCGTAAGCAGCTATCAATAATGCGTTGTGCCTACACCATATTGTGTATATTTCTCACACTATGCGCCGCAAAATCCCCTCGCTCCAAGCCCTGGCCTGCCTCGATGCCGCCGCCCGCCACGAGAGCTACACCCGGGCCGCGCAAGAGCTGGCGCTGAGCCAGGGCGCGGTGTCGCGCCAGATCACCGCGCTGGAGGCCTTTGTGGGCGTGCCGCTGTTTCGCCGCACCCGCCACGGCGTGGCGCTCACCCCCCAGGGGGCCGAGTACGCGCAGCAGGTAGCAGTTCGGCTGCGCGGGCTGGAGCAAGACACGCTAGATGCTATGTCGCACCAGGGCCGCGGCGGCACGCTGCACCTGGCCTCGGTGCCCACCTTCGCCACCCGCTGGCTGATCCCGCGCCTGCCCGCCTGGACGGCCCTGCACCCCGACACCACGGTGCATATCGAAACCCGCACCCGCCCCTTCCTATTTGCCGACACGCCATTTGACGCCGCCCTGTACAGCGGCACGGCCGACCAGGTGGCGCAGTGGGCAGGCACCCGCGCCGTGCGCCTGCTGGGTGAAGACATGGTGCCGGTGTGCAGCCCGGCGCTTTTGAACGGTGCCAGCGCATTCACCGCAGAAGCCATCGCCGAACTCCCCCTGCTGCAGCAAAGCACCCGCCCCGACGGCTGGCGGCAGTGGTTCGACGCCATGGGTGTGCCCGCCCCGCTGGCCCGGCGCGGCCCGCGCTACGAGCTGTTTTCCATGACCGCCGCGGCCGCCACCTGCGGCCTGGGCCTGGCCCTGGTGCCGCGCCTACTGGTCGACGCCGAGCTGGCGCGGGGTGAACTGGTGCTGGCCTGCGCGCAGCCGCTGCCGACGGGCGGCGTCCATGACCGGGCCTATTACTGCGTGCTGCCCGAGCGTACGGAGAACCGGGCGCTGGTGGAGGCGTTTGTGGGGTGGATGCAGCACGCAGTGGGCTAGCAGCCGTCGCCGATAATCGGCCCCCGCCCGCATCCCTTCGCACCCCCTTTGCACCCCTTCGCACCTCCTGGAACCACGATCTTGAGCGCCAAAGCCCCCACTTCGCCGATTGCTCTGTCCACCGACGTGCCCGCTGCCGTCCACACGCCCATGATGGCTTGGTGCCTTCAGCAGGGAAAATTGGCCTAGAGGCGATAGAGTTACGCCAAAACCTACGCCCGCCAAGAAACCAGTAACACTGTATATTTATGCAGTGTTTTTTTATGTCTACCCCCTTCGCATCAACGGTTTGCGACTGACTCAGCTGACTGTGCAGACGCATGCACCCGTCTATGGCCGCCTTGTCCTTCGCAAGCCATCCCACGACCACTTTGGGCCAGACGCTCTTTGCGCCTCGCTTTACGACAAGGAAAGCAAGGAGGTGTTGCCCGAACTTGTGAATGCCAAGGTCGCCAAGATCAACGTGGGGATGCACCTCACCGGCTACGAGCAGCATGGCCGAGGGCGAAAAGGCCGGATCGACCGGCATCCACAGTCCTGGCTTTGCGCGCTGACTCCGGCGGATCTGACACTACTTGTACAGATGATCCCGCCGCGTAGAAGCGGTGGCAGCGGGTTTGACCCGGAGGATGACGACCGGGCGTGATCACTCTACAGCGGAGCGGGCCCTGTATCGAAGGACTTCTCGACCGCGTGCCGCTCGCTCTCGATCTTGAGGATGCCGTATTTGTCGCGCAGCAACTGGCCCAGGTCAAGCCAGTCCGGGCGGCTGATGGGCGCTCGGCTACCGTCGGCCAGGAATCCCGAAATGTACGCCCGCTTGCCTCCCAGCAATTGCGCAGTGGCCACGCTGGCGAACTTGTCGCGGGCGGCATAGCTCTTGCCATCCTCAAAGCGCCGCAAAGTCAGCGTGATGGGCTCGGCGTGCCAAGTCACTCTGGCCCCCCGTGCCGCGCGGCCTCAATGTCCAGGATCTGGTCCAGCTGGCTCACGGCCTCGGCGTAGCGGGCTCGGCAAACGGCGATAGCCCGGGCGGTGTCTCGGTCAGTCGAAAACCGGAGGCCTCCACCGGCGGAAGCGGCTGTAGGCGTACCCGCAGGTTCGCTGGCAGCGGCTCGCACTGGCTCACCACCGATGGCGTTGAGCACGCCGACAGTGCCAGGATCAAGGCACTCGCGGCCAGATAGCGTTGCAATTTTTTCACGGGCGTTTCCTAGTTGGTTGGATAGTTGGGCGACCACAGCGGCGTGCTCGCCGCCTGCACCGTCGCTGTATTGATGTTGGCGGATGGTGTCGGCCCGCCGGGCGCTGGCGGCTGCCATGTCGCGCTGGGCGATGAGGCCAGCGTGGTACTTAATGCCGGTGGCCAGCCCCGCCACGAACAGCGCGAAGGCCAGCACCAGCTTGGCGGCGGTACTCATACCAGCGCCTGGATGCCGAGCTGCGCGCCAGCATCGGTAATCGTGATCACACGGTTGGCAGGCTTGTCGGGCACGCGGGTGCTGATGTGCACCCACTGCTTGCCGCGCACGCCTTCCAAAATGATTTGGCCGATGCCCAGCACCGACACCTGGGGTGCCAGGGCCTTGGCAATGTCGTACGGCGTGCCGTAGCCGGGTGCCACGATGTCGGCGGCCATGCCGAGCATGTGGTCGCTGCTGGTTACCCCGCCGACGGCTTTGTTAAGCGCCGGGCAGCGGTAGCCACTGGTGACGCTGATGGGCGTGTCCAGATAGGTGCGCACGCGCTCCAGCAGGTCGGCCAACTTGCGCAGGCGGGGCAGCACCTCGGGCGGGGCGGCGTTGTCAATGCGCAGTTGTGCAGCCTTGGTGCTGGCCTGCAGCTCAGCCAGGGAGAAGTGTTCGGTGAGTTGCATGGTCAGCCTTCTTTAAAGCGGGTGCGGATGATGAGAATGGCGAAGCCCAGGATCAGGGCAACGTCTTGCAGGGTGGGTGGCTCGAGCCGCATGAGGGGAGTTACCAGTGCGCCCGCGCCGCCCGCGCTGAGCAGCAGCCAGGCCGCGCACTTCAGCCAGGCAGCGATGCGTTGGGGGCGGGTCAGGCCGGGCGCCAAGGGCGCTGTGCGCTCCAGCTTGTTGAGCGACTCGGCGAAGACGATGAGGCCTGCAAACCAGTGCAGCATGCTGAGAAGCCAGACCGGAATGAAGCTGAAGACATCGGGGTGGAGGGCAATCATGGCTTGCCCTCCACCCTGCCTGCGAAACGCTCGACGGCCACTGACAATATTTTTTGTGCACCCGCACCGATGAGGAAACTGTAAAAAAGTTGGCTGGCGATGGCCGAGTTTTCGGCGAACACTGGGACCATGTAGCCCGCCGTGAGCGAGCTGGCCACCGCCACGAAGCCGCGGCGCACGGTGGTTGCCAATAGGTTGGGGAGGGTATCGCCGCTGGAAGGCACTGTGTTGAGCAGCACCATTGCGGCCCCCGCCCCAAGGAAACCAGCCAGCAGCACATCAGCCCGCAGGCCGAGCGGCACACCAAAGGCGGTGAGGACGGGAATGGCTGCGCCGACGGCGACGAAGGTGGCCGCGGCGGAAATAGTGGGTTCTGCCATCGCACTATGCCTTCGTAATGGTGAAAACGGGGACCGCCAGAAACGACTTGTCCGGCAACGTGTAGATGCGGTACCCCGCCTTGAGGGCCAGCCGCCCGCCCAGCAGGGGATACCGCAGCCACCACAGGCCGCCGCGCTCGTAATAGCCAGGCGCACCGGGCCAGCCTGCAGCGGTGGGCACGCCGAACCATGCCGCGAAGCCATGCACGCGGTTGCGCACCCCCAGCCAGTACCAGGCGCAAAAAAAACGCCCGAAGCGCTTGTAGATGGAGAGGACGGCGGGCTCGTACAGCCCGCCCGGCAATCGCTCATCGGGCGTGCCCAGCCAGGCCATCCAGCCCGGCAGATCGCCACGGGTGGCGGGGTAGCGACCACTGGGGTCCAGGCTGAGATCTGCATCCCAACGGACAAACGGCAAGGCCAGCAGCACCAACACCGGGGCAAACAAGGCGACGACTTGGATCAGCAGCGCGATCAGGATCGGTTTGAGGTGTTTCATCCCAAAATCTCCGGTGCAAGGCGGGGTAGAAATGCCTGGTGTCTGGCCTGTTCATTTGCCGCGACCACCTCGTTCCGAAACGACTCCACGGCGGCGCTGGTGCTGCGCTGCTGCTTGGAGTTTTCCACCAGCAGGATGGGCATCCACGTGATAGCGCAGCCGCGCTCGTCCACCTGCTCGCCGGTCGCCGGGTTGGTGCCCGCAAGCTGGGTGAACCAGGCGCAACGGTGGATCTTGTTGTCCCGAATCTCTTCGCATTTGGAGCCCAAAGGGCAGGTCAGGATGGTTTCGATGGTCATGGCTGCACCTCTGCGGCTTGGGCGGCTAGCAACCGGGCGCGGGATTCTGCATCCATCCACGACAGGTCTTCATCGCGAACCACCCATGCGCCCGCTGTGGTGTCGAAAGCGGCTTCTTTACCAGCTGCTAGCCCTGCAGGCGGTGCTTGCAGTGTGGTGTTTGGCGGTAGGTGGACAGGTTCTCGGTCCATGTTGTCCGGGAACTGGTACATGCCAATGTAGGAAAAATCAGCGCCCCATTGGTAGCCGGTTACAAGCTGTTCCGGCTCTTTTGCGGGGGCGGTGTTGGTGGTGGTATCGGTCATAGGGGCCTCAGTTTTTGGTACAAACAATCAGATCAAGATAGCGCGGGGTCCAGTTGGTTTGGCTTGAGCCGTTGTCTGTTCCGCCTGAGTGGGTATGGTTGGCGGAAGCCCCAACGGTGTAAACACCCGTACCCGAACTGCTGGTCAAGGGGCTTGTTCCATACGCCTGCACACCCGTCTTCCCATTCACGGCACTGATACCCACAGTTCCGTAAACACTGTTGTCGTACGGCACGCCAGACACATGGTTGTGACCCGGGTCACCAATGCCGTGGCTATGGTCTGCGCTCATGGTTCCTGTCGAAAAGCCGTGCGTGTGCGACGCCACGACGTTGCAATAGGTAGGGTCCATAGTCCCGCCAACACCCCCGCCCCCAGAAGCCACGACCCGCAGCATGCGGTTATTGGCCGTATCAGTGACATCCCGGGTCCAACCCGTTGGGGCGGCAGCCTGAGCAAACAGCAGCCGTGTTCCAGCGACAAAACCCAGTTCAGCCTGGGCACCCAGCGCTGCACGGGCCGCGGCAGGCGTTCCCAGATCCACTTGCGCCCCCAAATTGGCGCGGGCAGCGGCCGCTGTAGTGGCCCCTGTGCCGCCATTGGCTACCGATTGGATGGAGATAGGATTCCAGTGTGAAGGGTCGCCACTGGGGTCGGTGATGCCGCTGCCGAGCGCTATGCGGCGGTACAGGCGCTGGTCGGCTGGGCTCCACACCACCACGTCGGCGGCATAGACAACGCCTGTTACCCAGCGGCCCGCGCCCGCATAGGCCGCGGCAGCGTTGGCGCTGCCCAAGGCGGCGGCGGCGCTGAGGTCGGCATCATCGGCATCCGCGGATGCAGACACGGCGGCAGCATTAATGGCCACGCGAGCCGCCTCGGCCTGCGTGCTGAAGGCGGGTAGCTGGGTCAGAAAGAACGTGTCCAGATCGGTTTTGAACGTGGCGCTGGTGCGGTCCAGGGAGGGTAGCGGGTTGATCATTAGATTAGGCCTTCAACTTCTAGGGAACAGAGGTGGTAATCGGGGTACTCGACGCTGATGGTGAAGTCTGGGAAGAACCCATACAGCAGCAGCGGCTCGTAGCCAAGTTCTTCCGCGCCGACGTACACCGCGGGCGTGGCGCGCAACGAGGCCAGCGCACGGTAAATGCCGTTAAAACGGAATTTCTCGGTGAGCACCTGGAACGTGGCGCGCTTACGGTAAGAGCGCTCAACGATGGTGGTAGCACCGAAGGCATCGGTAGCCTTGACGCTGTAGTCGATGATGGACACCTGTGGCTTGGCCAGGGTGCGGCCAACGGCGATAGTGCGACCAGGCTTGCATACGCCGCAGGCCACGCTGCCGCTGCTGGCGGTGATGCTGAGGGCCAGCTCGCAGCTTTCGAACTGGCCGGGCAAGTCGGTAAATGCAATGTCGGACCGCTGCTCGAATTCGGCAAAAAACCAGTCGTAGACCGACTCGACCACGGAGCCATCCAGGTCGATCGTGCGGCTGTAGATGATGGTGCCGCCGGGTGCATCTTTCATGGTGATGGTTGCCTGGCGGCCTACAAGCTCCATGAGGCCGATGCCAGACACGGAACCCGGGCGCAGCACCACCGCCAGGGGCGAGGCCACCGCGGTGGCGGTGCCCACGGCTGCATCGAACATGGCCCAGCGGTTATTGGCACCCACCAGGGTCCACTTAGTGGGGTCTGCCAGCGGCTGGCCGATATTGCCCGCCGCGGCAGACTGGTAGACCAGGTGGGCGACGTTGTCTTGCACACGGTCTCCCAGGGCGTAGGTGGCGGCACCGCTGTACGCCTGGTACACAGTACAGAGCAAGCGCCACCACGAGGGGGAGCTGGCGGGCGGGTGCCCGGCATTGCCCGCCTGGAGCGACTGGTACACACTGACTAGGCCCGCCGCACCCGCTACGCTGGCATTGCTACCCGCTGCATAACTGGTGCCCGCACTGTAGGCGGCGGGGGCCAGCTCCAGCGCCGTGGTGCTGGTGAGCATGGCCGCACTGATGTCGGTCGGTTTGATAACTTTCATGCCGTGACTACCTGGACTGCGATGGAATTGCCATCAGGGGTGACGCGCTGCAACACCTTCGAGATGCTGGTGTTGCTGACCGCGGTGGAGCGGGTTTCAGCGCTGATATTCATGAGCAATTGCTCAACACGCAGCAGCACGGCCTGGCTGTCGCCGCTGGCAGCCGGGCCATTCAGGCGCTGCATCAGCTCGCGGTTGTCGGCCGCGGGGATGATGCGCTCGCCCGTGTGGATCTGTGCCAGCATGTCGGTGGGCACGACGTTGGTGCCCACCGCGAAGCTGGGCACCGTGAGGCCATACTTAGCCACCAGGCTGGCATTGGTGGCCTGCAGGCTGGCCAGCATCTGCGCCTGGATGGTTTTGAGGTCCAGCGCGGTGCTGACGTTAGACGCAGCCAGATCGAGCACGGTCTTGCTGAGACCCGGTAGGGCTGCAGCGGCGGTTTGGTCGCCTGCATTGGCCTGGGCTGTGGCAATCGCAAATTGCGACTGGGCCGCGGCATAACCCACCGTGCCTGTGCCTGCCAGGACCCCGTTGATACGGTTTACCTCTGCGACGATGCTGTCGCTGGCTGACTGGAAAGCCTTCTTGATCTCAGCGGCCGCCTTGGCGGCAGCATCGGCCTGCGCCTGCAGTGCATCGGCCTGTACTTTGGCCGCAGCCTCTACGGCAGCGGCAGCGGCATCTGCCGTGGGCGTGATGGCCGCGAAAGCCCCGCTTAGGTTCAGCAGTGTCAGGTAAGTAGCCTGGCCCGATGCCGTGGCCAGGTCTTGCGAGTCCACCAGGTCACGGAAGCCGTCGCGGGTGGTGGGTAGGGCTAGGCCCAAGGTGGCAAACGAAGCCTCCAAGTCCTTTACCGTCTTGGCATTGCGCTCGGCGTCGCTGTAAAAATTTTGGTAGTAGCTGTCGAACTTGCTGCTGAATGCATCCAGGCCGCCAAACAACGTGAGCAGCGCTTGGCTGGCGCTGGTGCTGCTGTCGAGGACTTTGCTGAGATTGTTGTCGAGCCCAGCATAGGCCTGGCTGAGGACCTTCACCTGCAAGGCTTCATTGATGCGCTGCTGCAGCAGCTTGCTGTCTGAACCAATATCCACGCCGGCCAGGTAGTCCTTGATTTGCTGAGCGATGTTGGACTTTTCCAATCCAGCGTAAACGGCACGGATGGATTCGTCGGCAAGGGCGGCTTGCAGGGCTTCGTTGCCACGGTCTACGTTTTCAATACCGCCCAGGCGATCGCCACGGTTGTAGGCTTCTACCCCGTTGACGGTGCTAGCCACCTGCAGTTGGGTTCGCGCAGTGCCCTGGGGATCCATGGCAAATGCCACTCCAGACAGGAGCTGGCTGGTGGTATCACCCAATTGTGCAGCGGTAACTTTAAATCCGGCCTCGATGCTGCTGGTCACGGCCTTGGCGGCATCCGAGGTGGAGGCATCTGCCAGGCTGGTGACCCCGGTACCAGCATAAGAGCCTTGTTTGGGCCCGCCGCCCTTACCGCCAAAGATGGAATAGGCGGCAATTGCCGCAAGGGCTACCCAGCCATAAACGGGAATAGCGCTCAGTGCCCCGGTAACGCCTCCGGCGACCGTTCCGGTTGCTGCGGTGCCAGACGCTACCCCTGCAGCTGCAGCAGCCTCCGCGGCAGATGCACCGGCGGCGGCAGCAGCTGCAGATGCTTCCGTACCCGCTGCGATCACGGCAGCAGAACCGGACGATGCACCCAGACCCAGAGCCGTAGAGGCATAGCTCAAAGCCCCACCGACCATCCCGGTCCCGTTCGTGATGCCGGTATAGGCCGAATACAAACTGGAGGCGTTGCTGGCGGTGTTGAGCAGTCCACCCGCGCCGCCCGAGCCACTTATGCCCAGTGCCGAGGTCACGCCTTGCGCAACCGGGTTGACCACGGCACTGATGATTGGGCGCAGCACCAGAGTCTTGAACATATTGACCAGGGTGTCACGCAGGTTTTGGGCGAAGCCTTTGCCAGCCTCAAAACCGCGCAGCAGTGCATCGGTCAGCGACTGGTTGATGCTGTCGGCAGTTTTGTTCCACTCGTCGGCAACCACCTTGGCCACCGCGACCTGCTTGTCTTGTAGCGCCGTAGCATTCACGGTGTCGCGCAGCGCTTGTTTGTCGGCTTCGGTGGCACCGGAGCGGTCAATGGCGGCGATCTGCTTGGCGACTTCAAGATCCACCTTGCGGATGGCCAGGGTCTTCTGCCGTTCCAGCGTCGTCATGCCTGCCAGCTTGGCTTCATCGGCATAGGCGACAGCTTCTTCACCCACGGTGCGGGCATATTCCTGCGCCTGCTGGTTCAACGCTTTGAAGTCGGCCACCTGGGCCTGGGTAACCAGGCGCGCCTGCTCGGCGGCTTTGAGGCGCAGCGCCGACACATAGGCAGGATCGTAGGAGCCCTCGCTGCCGCCTTCGACTTCGGCCAGTTTGGCATTGATCAGGGCCAGACGGTACTGCTCAATGGCCACCTTGCCCGCACCCCACATGGCATTGGAGGCAGCGAGTTCATCGGCCTGGGTGCCGAGGGTTTGGGCTGATTTTTGGGTCTGGTCGATCAGGGCAAGATAGGCCTCTTTGGACTTCTTCAGGCCGTCGATGCGCAGCAGCTCACCTTCTACCTGTTTATCCACAGCAGCCTGGCTTTCGGCTGCGGCCAGCGAGCGCATTTTGTCGGCACGTGCCAGGCCGCTGATGCTGGTGGTCAGGTCTTGCTTGATTTTGATGACCAGCTTCTCGCCGTCGGTCAGCTTCAAGGCTTCAGCACCCTGGGTGCGCAGCAGGTTGAGGTAGCGCTGTTGCTCAAGGGTGCGGGCCTTGATGCCAGCTAGTTCGGATTCACCGCCGGAGGCTGGGCTGGTGTACTTCTTCTCGATATTGGCAATTTGGGTGCGCAGGTCTTTTTCAGTGATCAGACCCGCGGCGATGAGCGCCTGGCCTTCGGTCGTCGCCTTGGCGATCTCTTTTTGGCGTTTGGAGGCATTGGATTCGAACTGGTCGATTTGCTTATCCCACGCAAATTTCTGCTCTGCCAGTTTGACGCGCTGTGCGTCCGATTCGGCCGTCGATTTTTGTACGACGTTCAGCCGCTCGATCAATGCAATTTGCGCGATGAGTGACTGGCGTTCTTTTTCGTAGTCCGCTTTTGCCACTGGCAGGCCAGGTGCGCCTGCGGAATTCAGCCGTTCCAGCGAGGCCTTGAGGCTTGCCAGTTGGTCAGAGCCGGTTTGCGGGCGGCCAACCCCCAACATGGCATCCCAGGCCTTGGCGGCAAAGGAGCCCACACCCTTCCAGGCAATTTCAAGCCCACCCAAGTTTTCCGTGATTTGCTTGGACCGGCTGCCAATGGCATCGGCGTAAGCATTCTGGGCTACCCGGGCGGCCTCGGTGGTGCGCCCCTGCTCTTCCAGGGATTTGATCTGCTCGTAGGTGGTCAGCGTCAGGTAATGCAGCGATTCATTGAGCTTGAGGGTGGCTTGCAGCGGGGCTTTCCCCAGATCTGTGAAGGCCTGGGCAGTCTTGTCCAGGGATTGGCCAATGGCGCGCTCCGCGTCAATGGCCACAGCGGCAAACTTTTGCAAGTCGGCGCGGCCAACAGCGCCCGATTGCACCAACGATGCGAGCGCCTCGGCCGATTTGCCTTGGGTGTAGTTGCCCTCGGCCAGCGCCCTGGACATGTCTTGCAACTGGCTTGTGGTGGTGCCTGCAACATTGCCCGACAGAATCAAGGCCTTGGTGTAGTTCTCTGCCTCCTTTGAGCCGTTGTAGTACGCCAGAGCCACCAGGCCGACGGCAGCGGCGGCTAAGGCGTACGGGTTGACCAGATCCAGGACGTAGCCGCCCAGGGCCTTGGCGGCGTTGCCTGCACCACCGAACATGTCTTTGAGCTGGCCACCCTGCTGCAGCAGGACGGTGAGGGGCTTTTGGCCGCCCTGCAAGCCGACGATGATGTCGGTGAACTGGGCGGGTATGCCACGCAGGGCGGCGGCTGTTTGCGCAGCAGAGATGCCCATGGTGCCGAGGGCTGCGCTACCGCCCGCGATAGCCTGCGCGGCTTGGAGCTGCTTGGCCTTGAGCGCATCGAGCTGGTCCAGGTAGGGCTTGATAATGTCGAGCTTAACCCCACGCTGGCGGGCCAGTTCTTCCTGGTAAGCACGCTCGCCCTTGCCAGCGGCCTCGGTCACCGCGATCTTGCGCTGCAGGCTGTTGACCTGGCTGCGGGTGGCCGCATCTACTTTGGCGGCAGCTGCAGCGGCACCGTCACCGGATTTTGCCAAGGCATCGCTGGAAGCCTTGCCCGCCTCGGTAACGGCAGCACGGAAACCGCTGATGGACTTTTTGGCGGTGCCGATGCCCGCCTCGACACCCGTGGCATCGGCACTGATGTCGATGACAGCAGAGAGGTCTTTTTCAGCCATGGTTTCAGTCTTTGTGGTTCATTGCAGCCAGGGCTGCGTTTTCAAGGATGCGCATTTCGCTGAAGAGCAGGGCCCACTCGTTGGGCGGTAGACCCATGCGGTCCATCAGCGGATACATGGCGGGGTAGTCGAGGCCGCAGGCACCATTCACGCCGGTGCGCCACTGCGTGCCGAGCACCAGCAGCAGTTCCACCGCCCGGGCGTTTTCAGGCCAGTACAGGACGATGTCGGCATCCAGGTCGGCCTGGGTGAGCCCTGCGGCATGGATCTCTTCCGCGCTGGCCTGTTTTTGGTAGAGGGCTGTGGCGACCTCTTCTAGTTTTTTACGCGGCCTTCGCTGATGGCCATGCGGTAGGCCGCCGGGATGGCGGAACCGGCAGCGGGGAATTCATTCACCAGCGCCTTGACGTTGGCTTCGGTGAAGTCTTCTTCCAGGTCCCAGCCATTGGCGCAGCCCATGATGTAGCGGACCTCATCGGCCTGGGTCTTGCGGTCTTGCTCGACTACATCGAAGCCAGGCTCGGTGGAGGGGGTCGGTGGGGACTTGATGCCGGGGTAGATTTCGTCGATGAACTGCGCGAATTCAGCGCGGTCGCGGTATTTGAAGTCCATCACCACGTCGCCCGTGCCGCCTTTGAGCAGCGGGAATGACACTTTTTGGGTGAAGGATTTGGGAGCCGAGCCAAGTTTGATTTTTGCCATGATGTTGTGGTGTGGTGGAGAAGAAAAAGGCCCGACTGGGAATGACCCGCGGGCATGAAAAAGGCCCCAATAAAGGGGCCCTGGGCAACGGATGAATTTAAGTTGCGTAGCGCACCGGACGGCCCTGCAGGGCGATACCGGCTTTGACCGACATGAGGTTGCCCTTGCTGAGCGACGGGGTTTCGTCAAAGGCAAAAATGCCCGAGTACAGGATGAAACCGCCTTGGGGCAAGGTGGCGCGCATGGCCGTGTTGGAGCGGCTGAGCGCGGTGGCTTTGAGGGCCTGGTAACCGGCGAGGGTGGGATCGTCGGCAATTTCCAGCGCAATGGACTGCGCGCTGGTGGTGGTGGGGATCTGGCTGTCAAAGTCCTGCTCCAGGAAGGAGTAGGTTTGGTACTGCGGATCACCGCCGGAGCTGGTGCAGCTAAGCACCTGCGTGACCTGCGTCCAGGTGTTGATGCGACGCACGGTGCCGACACCCGAGCCCGCCGGGAACTGGGTGGTGCTGGACGTGTCGAAACCCTCCAGCACCAGGTTGGCACCGGTGGGCGACTTGACGCGGAAGATACGGTTGTTGGCACGTGACCAGCCGCTGACGAATTCGACATAGTCGCCCGCCGTGTAGGTATTGGTTACGGTTAAAACCGCTTCGGACGCATTGGATGCGGCGGTGACGGAGAGCGCTGCAGCGTATGCCGTGGCGATTGCCAGCACGATGCCGTTGGGGAGTGAAACACTCATTTCGAGGCCTTTCTTTGGGATGCACCCGGCAAGCGGGCATAAAAAAACCCGCCTTGAACTGCTCCAAAGCGGGCTGCTGTTGCCATTGCGGGCAATAAAAATGCCGCTGCGGGTGAGTGCAGCGGCTGGGGGAAACTGGGTAGCCTTGCGGCCTATGTCACGCGGCTGGGGGAAACTGGGTAGCCTTGCGGCCTATGTCACGCGGCTGGGGGAAACTGGGTAGCCTTGCGGCCTATGTCACGCGGGGGACCAGATGGTGAAATCCTGCCTGGTGCCGTACAGCCTTAGATCTGGTTCGTGGACGGCAACCCAGGCGGCCAAGGGCTCACCCTGGAAGTCGGTACAGAGCTTGATGGCATCTTCCACCTGACCCGCCAGCGCACTGGCCGCCAGGCGGGTATCGGCCCATACATTGATTTGCACGCGGGCGTTGCGTTTACCGACCACAGCCCGCTCCAGGAAGTTGACGGCCACGCCGCCCACCTGCTGGTAGGTGATGTAAGGGCGCGGCGGCAACGGGTCGCCCGCTATGTCAGGATAGACGCGCGAGCACAGCATGCCGAGCAGCGTGGCCAGGGTAGTTTCAAGTGCCATGGATTACCTTTTGCGCCAGCTCGACCAGCTTCATGTGCGATGCGTCGAGGGCAGCTTGCTTTTGGGTGTCATAGGCCGGGCGGATGTATGGCTGGGCGGGCGTTTTGGCGGTGCCGTGCTCTACAAAGCCGCCGTAGTAGGCTTTTTTGCGGTTAAAGCTGATTTGGTAGTAGGCCTTGCCTTCGACGCTGCGGTCTTTGCTGTAGACCTGGTAGATCGCATCGCGCAGGTTGCCGGGGGCAAAGGCTTTAGGCTTGCCTTTGTAGCCGTGCACCTTGGTGCCCACGGGGGCGCGCAGGCGGACCTCTTCGTAAAACACCTGTGCACCGGCCTGGGCGACGGGGCGCACAGTGGCCTGGAGGCCACCACCAAGGGCATCGAGCTGGGCCAGCAGGTCAGCATCGTCAAAGGACATGGAAATATCAGCCATCAGACCCCCACGCTCGCGGGCAGTAGCTCGCACACCAGGTCAATATGCTGTTTGCCTTGCTCGTCGGGTAGCACGGCTTTGATCTCATAGATGTTGGCGCGGTGCTGGACGCGCATGGCAGCAGTGATGTCCAGCCGGTACCGGATGCGAATGCTGGCCTGGACGACAGACGTTTCGGCATCAGCGCGGATGGCGGCAGCGCCGGACAGGTGCTTGATGTTGGCCCAGGGTTTGGCGAACTGCACCCAGGCGCTGCTGGGCTGGCCTGCGGCATCCTGGCCGGGTTGCTGGTGCAGGATAGTCACCAGACGGTTGAGTTTGCCGATTTCCATTTCAGAACCCCCAGACTTTTTCGGTGTTGAGCAGGTCCACAGCGCCGAGGGGTATCTCCTCCAGCTTGAGCGTGGACACGGCCTGGTTGTTCTCGTGCAGGTGGGTGAGGATCAACAGCAGCGCGGAGCGGATGGCATCAGGCAGGGTCGCGGCGGTGTAGCCGCACTCGTATTGCACCTTGACCGCATCCCACTGGGCGCGGGTGATAGGCCAAATGGTGCCGTAGCCGGGGATGGCCTGGTGCTGCCGACCGTAGTCGTTCAGCGCGTAGCTGTTGAGTCCACACGTCTGCACTACACCGGCCGCATCGACGTACTTGATGGACGCGAGCGATGTGACTGGGGAAAAGGGTAAGGGCAGTTCCCATGCGGGGAAGCACGATAGCGCCAGCTCCAACGTCTGCTTACCAATGGCCTGCTGGGTGTGGTGCTGGGCGAAGTCGCACGCGGCACCGCAGCGGGCCAGGATGAGGGCATCCAGCTCGTTGACCTGGTCAGGGTCGTCGAGCTTGAGGTGGGTGCGCATCTCCAGCAGCGTGAGGGGAAGTTCGCGCTTGACGAGGGTTTTGGTGGGCATATTTTGGATACAAAAAAGCCGCCGGTGTTGCCACGGGCGGCTTGGGTGCTGGTACTTACCGGCAGGGGATGGGCAACATGCGGTTAGTCCATGAAAAAACCCGCCGAAGCGGGTCAGTGGTACGAAGCTGCGGGTCAGCCCAATTTTCGTTTGCGCGTCGCTGCAAGTACAGCAAGTCCCAGACCCAGAAGGGCCAACGACCCTGGCTCAGGCACCGCGTTCGCGCCCGAGCTGATCGCAAAAACAAGCTTCCCGGCATTGGATGCATTTCCGTTGTTCCAATGAATTGTGATGCTGTCGCTGGTGAAACTAAAGTCGCTCAGCATATCCCCGCTAAAGCCCGTGTTGGAAAGCAGGGACAAGCCGGTGATCGGCACATCAAAGCCAGAAAAAGTAAAGTCGCCGAAGCCCCCCCAACCGACGCCCCAAAGAGCCGTAAAAGTCAGCGTGTCCGCGCCGAAGTCAACATTGCTGGCCAGTTGGCCCGGTTTCCATTGAAATTCGACGCCGCTTCCAACTGTCGCGCTAGCTGGCGATAGTCCGGGCCCACTCGCACTAACATTGCTGCCAACCAATGAAGCGTTGGCAGAGCCGACTGTCAACGCTGCGATCAGCACGAGAGATGAGAAAAGAGGAAACTTCATATGCCCTTTGTGGTTATGTTTCTTTCAAGCAAGATCCGATCCAGCAAATCAATTCAATGACTTAGCGAGTGTTTCTTAGGGACATGTAAAGTATTTCGTCATATTCCTGATGCCGCAAGTCTCGGTCAACCAGCGTTTTTGTCCGTAGTCACTTTTCACTTTCATCCACTTCTCGCTGCGGTCGATCTCAACCAGCGGCGGGTAGAGCACGGCATAACAAGGGCTGTGCGGTCACCTTCTTTTTAGACATGGATTTCTCCGTGGGTGCCCGGCAAGGGGATGGGAATGCATCCAGCAAAATGCTGTGATGCACAAAATCTACGCTATTGCCGCTGGCATCTTGCTGGCCATCTCTCTATCTGCTTACGCTCAGAGCACTCCGAAACAAGGCAACGGGGCTGCCGGTCATAGCTTGACTGAAGCAACACAGCGCCAGGCACAGGCAAGTGCCGACACCCACCCAGCCCAAAGTGCGGCGTTTCCAGCTTCGCCCATCCAGACCGACAACCAAAGCGCAGGCAGCCAAAAAGGAAAATATGAGACTGACAATCGAGAGGAGCGTAACCTCAAAGCCACTGAACGCTCCGCCGATGCTGCCGTAGATCAGGCTGAATATGCCAAGTGGACGCTCGGAATCTCGATTGCTGGCACCGTAGGCCTGTTCGCAACGATCATATATACCCGAAGGTCCTTCACACTTGCCAAACAGGCAGCCGATGCGGCCACTACTGCCAACCAGCTCTCTATGGACAAAGACAGGCCCTGGGTTGGTTGCGCCGGCGTTCTCTACCTTAGTCCTAGCACGGAAACCGCGCTTCCCACAGGCCTGGTCATAGTTGTAAAAAACTTTGGTGTACGCCCCGCCAGAACTACCGTACGCGTGGTAATCCGCCCCATCTACCGCGAGGATGAGATCACGTTCTACTATGACACCAACCAACCTGCGGAAGGAGTAGTTGTCAGCACCAGCATTATCTTCACCACCGGTGACACCAAAATCCACGCACCTCTTGCAGGCCTCGATTTCTACGAAAACACTATCCTCAATGGAACGAATATTTGCGTACTGCAGATGCTGATCGCCTACGGTGATGTGGTAACTGGGCTCACGTACCAGACGCGGGTCAGCATGTATCGCCGCGAGGACGGGGTTTGGGACCTGACAAATAACCACAATGAGAGCACATAGGGATGAACGCAGAAATTGCCGCAGCATCATCAACGGCACATCAGAGCAAGCAGTGACGTGGTTCGCAGGATCGTGAACTGTGCGGCCCCGGTTGACAGCGCCGTGTAAGTTCCCTGAGCTGGCTTGCCAGACTTGGGTAGGCCCAGCAGACTTGGCGATGTGTCGTACAACACCGAGGCTTGCGCGTCCGCAAAAAGCTGCGTCTGCGCCGCCCGGCCAGTGGTGTCCACGGAACCTCTCTTACCCGGGCGACCATAGAGGTACAGCACATCGCAATCCACGCCAGGGTCTGCTGCCAGCGTGATGCGGACCGTGTTGCTGCCGGTAATGGCCGTGGAGCTGATTGCCAGAATGCTAGTGAATCCGTTGGTGGACACATCAAAACCGGACGGGGCAGCGCCTCCGACGGTTTGCAGCGCAAAGCCACCTTCCAAGGCAAATGTCACGTCAATGACTGCACCAGTGCGCACCGCAGAGACGGGTAAGGGCCCGTCCGCTGAGATTGTGCTGCCCACACCAATCTTAAATAGCAGCGCCCGCAGTAGTCGGTCTGCCTCATAGCGCTTGAGGGCCGGGGTTGCCGGATGCACGCCGTCGTTCGTCAGATCAAAATCGGTGAACTGTCCGCCTGAAATGATGTACGGATCGGCGGCGTTTGCCCGCAGCCACTCTACTTGCAGTTTTCGCATCGCCCAAATACCGGCGGTTCCATCCACAGACTCCATCACGTTACTGGTCGGCGGAATCACGAGAACGCAATTTGCACCGTAGTTTGCGTGCATCTTGACGGGGACAGCATCCAGCTTCGGGCCGTATGTGGAAGTGAACGCAGTATCCGCATGACCCTGAGCCCAGATGAACCAGCCGACACTTAGCGCCTTTGAGGCAGCCAAGTCCGCAGCGCGCTTGGACCACTCAGCATCGGCGTTGAGCACGTCAATGCTGGTGCCGCCTCGGCAGCGGTTGTAGATACCCACCACGCAATCTGCAGTCTCGCTCAGATAGTTCCCAAAATAGGTTTCAGTGTCTCTCGCCTCTGCAGTGGTCAGTTGACGGTGCCAGCTTGCATCGGGCGCAAAGGTTCCGAACGAGTAGGCTGTGGTGTCGTCGTACAGATTGGTGGCAGAGAGGTAGTTGGAAACATACGTGTTCGGGGCAAGGGCTGAAGGAGCAACAGGCCACCCGAGGAAAAGCGACTGACCTGCAAACTCGACGTACTCACCGACGCCAAAAGTAACACCTGTCTGTAGGTAGTCGGTCCCACCCACCTTTCGCATGCGCAGAGAAAGCCAGCGCTTGCCCTTCGGCACATTCGTCAAAACTCCGGACCATGTGCCTGCGGATGCAGTAAAGGACGCTACCGCAGCTTCGGCGACAACAACAGCGTCGTTTGACGCATTGCGTAGCTCGACAAGAACTCCCGATGGTGCGGAACCCAGGTAAACACCGCTTACCGGTACATCCCGAACGCCGCCGATGTGCTGCACCACGCGCCCAGGCGGGATAGGGTCAACATATACAGCATTGGGCTTTTCGGTCGAATCGACAAGCACGCCGGGAGACGCTGCCCAAGAAAATGCAGTGCGGGCGATGTAGCCGCCACCATACTGCGCGCGATTCAATGTGGTCGAGCTAAGGGTGTTGTACTCCCATTCGACATACGCAAGAGTCCCAGACAGTGGAAGGCGCACATTACTACTGCTGGCAGCCAAGGTGTACGCTTCTCCAACGCTCCCTGTCGTCTTGTGGAATATGCGCAGCGCAGAACTACCGGTTGCCACATACGTCGCAACGCTGATATTCGCGTCAGCGCTCGCGTTCAGGAATGCGGCAAGTGCGGTCATTGTCGCAGGACCATCTGCACCAATATTGACCTGACTGCCAGTCGCGCCAGACGCCACAAAAGTCACCGTCGTGCCGTTGAAAGTAACTGTAGTCCCTGCGGTAGGCACCCAGATCGCCATGGTGTCCTGCACGCTCGTTGAGCTCGCTGTGCGGAATCGAATCATCCCGCGTGCGGCCCGTGTCGTTTTGTCCAGTGAATTTGGTGATGCGCCTGCGGCTATCTGCGCCATCTCAGTCACAGTTACTGCTTTGTCGGAAAAGTGAAACGGTGCATCAACAGAGTGCGCGTATGGCAGTGTGCCGCCGTAGCTGCTTAATCCAAACTGCCCGATTTGTATCGCTGCGAACCCAGTCCACGCATTGACAGAGTTGCCCATCTTTTCAGGGCTCTGCCCAGGCTTAACGATCCACAGCTCTACGACACCGGAAACGCAGCGGACAATGTTTAGAACAGTCCCTGTATCACCGGTTTCATACTGACGCTTCCCGTAGCTCGTGTACATCGGTGCTGGCGCGGAGCCGACAGAGCTTCCAATCCGATTCCCTGCTTTGTCTGTACCGTTCAGCCACAAGCGGCGGCGGTCATTTACTGTTGTGATGCTGTTGCCGGTGTCGTAGACCGACAGCTGATCATTGGCCGCCATAGTGGCCGAAAGACTGGCTGGGTATGTCGATTGGGTCTGGAATGCGATGCCCCCACCAGCCGCCGCGTTACCGCTGTGTTTCGTCCAAAATCCAATCGTCCATGCGGCGCCAGTCAGGTCACAATAGAAATCTCCGAGCTGATTGCCGGATGCTGCAAAATTTAAGGCCGCCATGGGTTACACCCCATCCACGACGTAGCTGTTGACGTTCGAACCACGCTGAGTGATGCCAAAAGCAAAGTTGCCCGAAGCTGCGCGGGTGAGTGTCGTAGCTGCGCCGTTACCAGTCGTACCAGTGAACGCCACCGAGGTAGTACCAAAAGGAATTACTACGCAGCGGAACCCAGCAGGCAGTCCAGCGGGAACAGTCAAGGTGGCGGTTGCCATGCACTCCAGCACCAAGCCGTTGTCCGTCGATGCCAGCGGGCGAGACCCACCAACCTGCACGGGCGCGGTAGGCAGGCTGCTACCGCCACCGGGGATAGTCACCGTCACATCGCCACCGGCTGCGGTAGCCACAACCCCGGCTCCAGCGAAGTTCAGCGACATAGTGGATGAGGCAATGGTCGTGCCCTCGTCTTTTGCAACGATAGGCGAGGAATTCCCACCCCCATCCACCGAAGCGAATGCTCCTGCAGCACCAAGACCAGAGACCCGCCACAGAGCGCTGACGGTGGAATTCAGAACCGTCGAGCCGACCGGGTAGGCGATGGTGCCGGCCAGGATGGCCGCGTTGATGGCGGTGATCTCTGATGCTGTGCGCACGCCGATGTACATGGGCGAATCGGACGGTTCGAATTTACCGCTGGACACGAGCAGCACGGCATCGGCCATGGGCACGAACGAGCTGGTGCCACGCAACCAGACTTGCTGTTTGCCTGTGATGCCTACTTCGGATAGTCGCTCTTCGACGCCGATGTAGCGCACGCGTAAGGTGTTGTCTGCCATGTGGATCTCCGTGGGGGCGCTGCTGCGGTGGCTTAGGTGGGTTGCTGGGTTTCGGTCGCTGCGGGGTCTTCAGCCTGGTCGGATGCCACGGTTGAGGTATCAGACTCGATAGGGACGTCGGTCTTGACGGCTGCGGCAGGTTGGTCTGTACGGGTATCCGCACCATCCACGCGGGCGGCAAAGCTGGCCGGTGCGGGTGGGACAGCCTTGTTCTTGGGAACCGATGGCGCCCGGCGTGGAGTGGATGGGGCGGTTGCGGATTTTTCGACCTCGCACCAACCCTCTTCATCAACGGCTACGCGGATCAGGTCGGCATCCGTGGTGTCGATGGTGTCACCAGGGACGTATTCCTTGATGTCGACGTGGCGGTGCGCCCACTTGAACGGTTCTATTACATTGAGCTTTGGCATGGTGATTCCATAAAAAAGGCCCCGGTAAAGGGGCCTTTAGGTTGCTGGCTGGCGCTGCTTGCAGCGCTGTACGGGTCAAGCCGTGGCGATTTTCAGGAGCTTGATGGCCTGGGTGTTGCGCAACTTGCCGCCCATGCGCTTGCGGATGTAGAACTTAACGAAACCGGGGGTGGTGATCTCGTCGCGGGTCATGCGCAGGCCCTTGATATCGGTGATCAGGTAGCCTTCCTTGAAGTCACCAAACGCCAGGGGAAAGGAGTTGGCGGCCACTGCGGGCATGTCTTCCGCCTCGGTGATGCCGTAACCCAGGAAGCTGGCAGGCTGGCTGGCCGACAAGGCCGGTTGCCACAGGTATTGGCCGGTGGTGTCCTTGTACTTGCGCATAGCGGCCAGGATCAGCTTGCTAGTGACCCACTGGGCGTTGGTGCGATAACGTGCACGCAGGCCATAAATGATGTCGTAGAACAAGTCCGTGCTGGTCGGCATGGCTGCGGCCTGGCCGGATGCAATGTACTGCAGGGTGCCGAAGGCACGGGCACTGTCTGCCGTAGCGACTGGAGCAGGGCCTGCCAGGAAGCCGGTGGGCTTTTTAGTGCCATTGCCGGAGATGAAGGCAGCGCCCTCACCCGCCGCGATAGCTTCCGATGCAGACGAAATCAGCCAGTCTTCCACATTGAAGAACAGGTCATCCAGGGATTCTTCCGATGCCTGGGGCTTTGCGGAACCCATGCCGAAGGTAGGCGCGCACTCGGCCAGGTCGGGGGTGTTGGTTTGGTTGCGGGTATCCGTTTCACCAACCCACTCGAAGGTGGCACCGTTCACATCGAACAGCTCTTTGTAGTCGGTGGTGCCGACCTGGCGGACAGTTGCGAGCTGGCGGATGGGCGACATGTCGACCGACAAACGGGCAATATTCCGTTCGATTTCTTCAGGCAGTGCAAAGCCGCCTGCAGCGCCCGTCGATGTGACGGTTTGGGTAGCGCGGGTTTCGCGGCCATCTGCGCGCTGCTTGGCTTCCAGCGCCTTTTGTGCCTGGGTAGCGCGCTGCTGGCGTTCGCCATCGCCTGGAGCGCGCACCCAGTCGAAAAAGGCTTCTTTGTACTCCACCGATTCCGCGGATTCGCGGGCTTCACGGTTGCCACTTTGCGCGCCGGGGCGGGCAAGCTTGGTTTCCATCCGCTCCAGGCGGGTCTTTGCATCGGTGATGGAGTTGATGTGCTCGTCCATGCGGGCAAGTTTGGCGTCGAGCTCGGCAGTGCCCTGGCCTTTCTTGATGGCCTCGATGCGGCTGTCGTTCGTCTTTTTGTACTCGTCGAACGCAGTGGCGATCTTGTCCAGGGCGTCGGCCACAGATTTGATGCTGGGGTCTTCGCGCTTTTCGTACACGCCGAGAGTTTCGGTCTTGGCACTGAATGCGGCGAAATGCAGGGCCATGATGGCCATGAGGGAGATATTTTTCACGATTGGGTCTTTCAGGTGGTGGACAGAGAGAGAAGGAGCTTGTCGGCTGCCTTCATGGCTTTGGCGGTCGAATCGACGGAATCACTCCGCTCTTCTCCCATCCGCATGACGCGCGACACGAAGGCCGTAGCGTCGCCTTTGCTGAATCCGGCATCGCGCAGGATTCGCTCGGCATCTTTGGGTAGGAACAGGTCGCTACTGGACGCCTTGACGTTAGTGACCCGTGCCTTTTCGTTTGCGGGGAAGGTGACCAGGGAGACCTCCCACAGGTCGATCTCGGTGAGGGTGCGGACGTCGGTTTCGCGGTCGTATGCCCATTGCTTGGAGATGAAGCCGATGGACAGGCCGGTAAGCGCGCCCATCTTGAGCAGGGCGTAGGCTTCCTTGCCGAGGACAGTTTCCAGCGCGAGCTTGCCTTTGATGCGCAGGCCGTTGGAGTCTTCGACCATGTCCATCCAGATGCCGATGGGCTGACTGGCGTTATGCTGCCACAGCATGGCAGGCATGGTGCCTGCAGCTTTGTGGGCATTGAGCGACGCCAGAAAGGCACCAGGCGCGATGACATCGTCGTAGTTGTCACGCACGCCGAAGACACTGCCGTAGCCTTCGACGGTGCCGTCCTCGCCCACGGCCTTGAGGCTGAGGACAAAGGAGCGGGTTTCGCGGGTGCCCATGGCTGGGGCGCTGGATTTGCGCTCAAGGCGCGGTGTCGTCGTTCGCATCGCTGTTTCCTTGGGGTTTTTGGGTCATGTTCATAGGGGTCAATGGCTCGTCAAGTCCCGGCAAGGGGTCTTTGCCTTCTTCTTCGCGTAGTTCGTTGCGGGTGTAGATGCCCATTTCGCCCATGGTGCGGGTCCACTGCGAGCGGTCCTTTACTGAGCCGGAGCGCATGTAGCGGGTGTCGAACTCGGCGAACAGGGGGCCGGAGCCGTCGAGCAGGGTTTCGTCCAGACGCTGGGTCCAGGCGTTGTGCCAGGGCGTGAGGCAGTGAATGAGATGGGCCGAGAAGAAGGCTTCGGAGCTGGCGAAGGTGGCGGTCTTGTCAGAGTGGCCGATCATGATGGGGAACACCCCGAAGACACGGCAGATCTCTTCGATCTGCAGGCGGCGGGTTTCTACGTGCTGGGCGTCCACGCCGGTCATGGCGGTGCTGACCCATTTGGCAGCGCGGTCGAGCACCATGGGGTTGCCCACGTTGCTAACCCCGCCTTGCTTCTTCAGCCAGCCGGTAAGTTTTTCGTGCTGCTCTGGACTGAGGTTGCCCTCTACCGAGTAGACGCCGCTGGGCCGCATAGCATTGCTGTGCATGGCAACCTGGCTTTTCTCGGTCGCCATGGCCAGGCCGATGGCTGCGCGGGCCAGGATGACGGGGTTGAGGGACTTGGTCCATTCCCACTGCAGCCCATGGAGGAGGAACACGTCGTCCTGCGAGAACTCGCCGATGATGCCGAATTCATCCCAGCAGGTGTAGAGTAGTTCGTAGCGCGAGGTGCGCCGCATGTTCCAGCTACCGGGGGCCACGGGGATGAGCTCACGCAGACGGCGGTTATCGCCGCGTACCTTGATGGACAGGCCGGTGCCGGTGAGGCAGGCGTGAACAGTCATCATGCGACGCCATTCGAGGGCTGTCTGCCATTCGTTGGGGCGGCGGGCCAGCAGGCGGTATTCCGGGATGTTGAGGGCGCGCTCGCGGGTTCGGTCTGGCTTCTGGCGGTAGACGTGCAGCTGGGGCGTGGCGCAACCATCAGCGATGGCTTTGACGCAGGCCAGCACCGTGGAGACTTGTAGCGCCGTTTTTTCATTTACGTGCACGCCCGCTACGGTGCGACCGCCAGTGCCGTCGATCAAACTGGCAATCTGCTGGTAGGTGAGCTGGCTGGATTTTCGCTCCGATACGGCTTGGGCCAGGAATCCCATTACGTAGCACCTCGGGCCATCAGGACACCGCCGACAAGGGCCAGTACGCCGCCCACGATGTAGCCCGCTGGCAGATAGATGAGGCCTACCCCATAGACCAGGGATGCACCGCCACAGGCGATGAAGGTGTCGGGCAGCCATGCGGCTGCTACGGCTGGCAACTTCTTTAATTGCTCCGTGAATTTGTTCATGCTGTTTCCCAAAAGGATGTACCGTCGTCTGCTGGATCTGCAGCTAAGGCGCGGTTCATTGCGACGATGGTGCCAATGGCAGCGTCGATCTTGTTGGCGGCCCGCGATTTGCGGGGGAATACGTTTTCGTTGCGGTCTTCTTTGACCTCTACATTGCTGAGCTGCCACACGTAGCAGGGGTTGCCGTCGTGGTGGAAGCGGCCTGAATCGACTAGGGCGGCAATCTCTTTCATAGGCTCGCTGAGGTAGCGGACCTGCTGGGGAATGTCCACCACGGTGATGCCCTGCTCTTCCAGGTTGGCACCCATCTGGTGTCCGCCCCAAGGGTCTTTCGCTACTTCTTTGGTGCCGATTGCCTTGGTGGTCTCGATCACTTCCTCTTCGATCTGAGACAGGGAGATCATGTTGCCGGGCGTAGCGATCAGATGCCCTGCGTTGACCCATGCTTGGTAATGCGCGTTCTCGGGTTTCGCTAGCGCGGCGTCCGGGATGTAGTTTTTGGAGAAGGCGTAGTAGTGGCGAGCCTTGGCTTCGCCGAGCCAGCAGAGGGTGACAGCGCTGGCAATGTCTTGCTTGCTGGCAAGGTCGAGGCCGATGGCGCTGCCGTCCCATTTGTGGCTGTCAATGGTCAGGGTGGTGTCGCCGGCCTGCTGGAGGTTGTACAAGTTGAGCCACGGGGAGGCGGCGGCTACCCATACATTTAAGTGCTTTGTCTTGAAGACGTTTTGCTTGCGCGGGTCGGACTGGGCATCGCGCTGCTGGAGCTTCAGGAACTCAGCGTCTACCGATATGCCGTAGTTGGGGTTGGCCTTGCGCAGGGCGTCTTCGCTGGTCCAGTCGTCGCCGTCGTCCATCGTGAAGATGAGGCCGAAGCGCTGGTCGTTTTCGACCACGCCTTCGAGGATCTTCTGCAGCTCGACCTGGTGCATGTAGCAGGGGCCGGATATGTCAGCACCTGCTGTGGTGATCATCAGGATCAGTGGCTGCGACCGGGCACCCATGCCGGTCTGCATGGTGTCAAAGAGCGCCGATTCTCGGTGCTCGTGGTACTCGTCAACGATAGCGCAGCTGGGGGATGCGCCGTCGCCAGGGTTGCCGATGACGGGTTCGAACTTGGAGTTGTTTTCCCTTATCGACAGGTTCGACACGTTGACGGTGACGCCGTACGTCTGGCAGTAGCGCGGCGTGGCCTTGGCCATGAGCAGCGCGGGCCGGAATACTTCCATCGCCTGGTCTTGCGATGTGGCGCCCGAGTAAATCTCGGCACCGAACTCTTCGTCGGGGCCGAGCATGTACAGGCCAATGACGGCTGCAATGGTCGACTTCGCGTTTTTGCGCGGGACGATGATGTCGGCGATGCGGAAGCGGCGCTTGCCGGTGGTGACATGCACCCACCCGAATATGCTGGTGAGGATAAAGACCTGCCAGGGCTCCAGCTTGATCAGCTGCCTGCGGGCGGCCCAGTCGCCCTTGATGTGGGGCATGAGGCCAGCAAACTTGCAGACTCTCTCGGCGGGGCGGTACGGACGGCCCTTGCTGTTCTGGAGCTGGGGGTTCCACACATAGGGGAACCCTTCGGAACCGATGCGAGCGAGATCCTTTATGTGGCGCTGGCATGCCAGGCGGTGCCACTTGCAGGAGATGATGCGCCCGGCGACAACGTCTTTAGCGTACGCGGTGGCAACGTCTGCGAACTGGGTGTCCAAGTTCACAGCGCGTTCCATTCGTCTTGGGTGCCTTCCTCAAAAAGTCCGCCTTGGCGGTTATCGCTGGTGGTAACCCGGGAGCGGGACGATGGCGACAAGCCGAACAGGTCGAGGTAGCGCTTAACCTCGGATGCCGCATGCTTTCCCACCACCCAATGGTGCGAGTACGTGAAATTGCCGTTTGCCGTCTTGATCATCAAGCCGTCGCCACCGGTGTATTCGAGGCCAGCGGCCTCGGCCTTCGCCATGGCATCGTCGGCCAGCTTCATTGCACGCGACAGTTGACGCTCGGCCCAAACCATCTTGGCCCAGGCCTGGCAGTACAGCACCAAAGCAGCCCGATCCAGCTTCGACACCAGGCCGTAGCGTTCCAGCTCGACGGTGATGCGCTTCCATTCCTTCTTCGCTTCGGGCCAGATCCACGACGGGAAGTCGGGTATCTCGACCTCAGGCCGGAACTCGTCAAGAATTGCAGCCAGCGGTTTCTTGCTGGCGTTGCCACGCAGGTGGTGAACATTCGCAGGCAACGGCTTTGGACCTCGTTGTCCCATAGAACATCCAGTAAAAGTAGTGAGTGCAGACGTGTGGACGGCAGCCATTTAGGCAGGGGGGTACCCCCCCCTCCCCAATACTCCCGCACGAAAAAATTTGGCTAACCGTTCGGTTTCCGGTTGAAAAGCGGTGGACTTTTGATCCCCCCTACCCTTTTGGCCTGGGTCTGGCTACCCTCCAAACGCCCGGTGTCGGCCCCTGCTGGCCTCTGTGAGGCTCTTGGCGTCGTGGCATGCATCGCACAGGCCTTGCTCGTTCGATTGATCGTCAGCACCTCCCTCGGCCAGCGGGATGATGTGGTCGCGCTGGGTTGCCAGCATCACCACACCCAAGGCCTTGCAGGCAACGCACAGCGGCGCACGGCGGAACAGATCGGCGCGCATGGCCTGCAGCTTGCGGCCCGTGATGCGCTTGGTGGCGGTGGGCTTCTTGGTCCACTGGGGACGCGGATGCTTGGCACAGCGCGACGATCCATCGCGTACCAGCACACCGCAACCAGGATGGCTGCAGGGCTTGGCGGCGGCTTGAGGCATGGAGGGGGAAATAAAAAAGCCCTCAGAGGTGAGGGCTAAGACACGAGGCGTTACCGCTTCGGATCAGGAGACACGTTGGAAGCAGCTTGCCAGAAATGTAGCAACAAACTCTATGACGTAAAACCCCTGGCCTTATCTTTGTCGCGCTCGGCCTTGTCACCAAACCAGGCCGACAGCGCGTGGTCCGCAGCCTCCAGCAGCGCGCTGACCGTGGACACCGCAATGCCCTGCGCCCGCGCTGCGCCCTTGATGCCGGTGTTCTCGATGTAGATCAACTGCAGCGTCTGGTACAAGCGTGGCCTGGTCAGCTTCAAGGACTCGACAGCAACGTTGGTCTGCTCGCCATCAATCTCCAACACCGGGATGATGTTGCCCGCGTACCGGGTGTCCGATGCCTCCGCCAGCAGCACCGACCGGGTGGCAAAGCCCAGGCCACCGCCTTCATTACGGGCCTTCCACAGCGCCCAGTTGACCAGCTTCTGTTTCACCCATTCAATGCGCGCCACGGGTCACCTCCATCGGCCAGATGCAGCAGGCATCCACCCCGAACTGCACCATGTTGACCGCCACCGCGGCGTTGATGGCAGAGATATTGAACGGCGTGCCGACCACGTAGCCACGCTCCATGGCATAGAACCGGTTGACCTCCCCGCGCAGCCCTTGCCTCACCCACACATAGGCATCGTTGCCTACCTCTGCCGCCTTGTCCTGGATCATCTTGTACACCGTAGGCATACGGGTCTTGATCAGTTCAACCTTGTCGCCCACTGGTTGCTTTACCGCTGAAGTGTCCATGGTGTCCATCCTTTTCTATTGAGATATGGGGGAGTGATAACCGCGTCGAGCGCGAGCGCGAGCGCACTGCGCCCACCACGCCTGCCCGCCTTGCCTATCCACCGTGGGCCACAATCCTCCAGACAATGCAGCAGCTCCAACCCCTCAAACTGGGGAATATGGATTTGCTACAGAGTCCATAGAAAACCATGGACACCGTGGACACATGGACACTTACGTCATAGGTCCGTGCGCAGACTTCCCCGCTACCGCGCCACAATGGAAGTGCATCGCAGCACCCTCCAGCCCTTCGGGCGCACCGACGCGAATCGCGCCTCCCTCGGTGCTTGCAACACGGCGCGTTTGTTGCGCCGTGACCTGTTGGTCAGAACGGCACATCGTCTGCGTCCTCATCTATTGCGACCGCGCTGCCACCTTCCGGCTGCGCTGCCACCATCTCATCGCCATCATCGGTAGCAGGCCAATTGCGTGGCCGCACGAACACCTGCGCCCGCACGTTGTTCACCTGCTTCTTGGCCTTCTCCCACCCCTCGGAGATCATCCAGGCCGTGACCTCACGGGCAAGGCCTGGGCTCGCCTTGGCCGCATCCGCCCCCAGAGCTGCAGTCAACTGGCTCAGCGTTACATACTGGGTGAATTCATTCAGCAGCAGACCCGATCCAGTCGGGGTCGGCGAG
Organism: Rhodoferax sp. WC2427; assembly: GCF_040822085.1. Classification (NCBI taxonomy): domain Bacteria; kingdom Pseudomonadati; phylum Pseudomonadota; class Betaproteobacteria; order Burkholderiales; family Comamonadaceae; genus Rhodoferax; species Rhodoferax sp. WC2427. The sequence continues at coordinate 3,334,402 of NZ_CP162006.1, forward strand.
CGCGTCAACAAATGCAGCAGCTCGCTCTCCACCGGTGTTTCCATCAAGCGGCTGGCCTGCATTGGCGCAAACAGTCGGCGCTCCTGGTCCGCCGTCGGCGTATAGGGCACACCCTGGCCGAACAGCGTAAAGGCCTCGGCAAACACCTGGTCGCGGTACTTGGCCACCCAGTCGGTATTGATCTGGTGCTTGACGGGGATAGGCCAGAACCGACGGTTGCCTGTGCGGTCGCGCAGATATGAATTCTCATTTGTCGAACCCACCAGCACGCACTGCCGGGCATGCGCTGCCACGGTGGCGGCATACGCCGCACGGAAACGGTCCACTTTCGACGAAATAAACGCCTTGATAGCGCCCACTTCCGTCTTGCTGAAATGCATCAGCTCTGCAATCTCGTACACCCACAGGCCCTGCACCTGTTCCTGGGCTTCTTTGCCTTTGCCCACCTGGAATGGCGTGTCGCTGAAATGTTTGGACCCGGCCAGGATCTCCACCAGGGTGGACTTGCGCAGGCCACCAACGCCCTCCAGCACCGGGCAGTAGTCGAACTTGCAGCCGGGTACCATCACCCGGTTGACCATGCCCAGCAGCCAGTAGCGGCCCACCAGCTGCAGATACTCCAGCATGGGTGCGGACAAGGTATCGGGCGACTCCCCCAGGGCATGCACCAACCACTTATCGATACGTGATTTTTGGTCCCACACCACCGCTTTCAAATACTCGCGGATGGGGTGGAAGCGGCGGGAGTAGCCCACCGTGGTGATAGCCTCTTTCAAGAATGCCCGGTTCATGCTGGGCAGCCCGTAGCGTGATGTCAGGTACTCCCCCAACATTAAATCCACCTCTTCGGTGATGTCGCCTACCTGGGCATGCGGCCAAGGCCACAAGGTCCGCGCCTCTATGTTGTGCGTCAATTCGTTGTACGCCAGCACCTCGCACAAAGCCGGGTCGGTGCGCAGCGCCGCAATCACCAGCTCCCGCGAAGTTTCCCAGCGGTGGCGGCGCTCGCTGTAAAACGGCAGCAGCCACATGGGCACCGACTTGCCACCGATCCACTCGGCTGCGCCGTCATCATTACCACTGCCCTCAGTGCTAACGAGACGTTCGCGTTTTTTTTCTGCAACCGGCACCGCGCTGCCGCCACCAGGCGGCAAGGCATACGCCTGGCCGAACAGGGCCAGCACGCGTTCAAAATCCCAGCCGTCCACCTCGATGGCATCGCGGCAGTCCCAGCCATCGGCCACTGCACCAGGTGCGGGAATGGGCAGCAGCTGCACCGTGCAGGTGTGTGCATCCCGCAGCAGCGCGCCAATGCCCAGCATCGCAGCCATACCGCCCTGCTTGTCAGCGGGCAGCAGCGGCTTGGCTGCGCGCGCGGCTTCCAGCGCGATTGCATCCGAGCAGGCAGCTTCCTCGGCTTGGGTCAGGTTTGCGCGCTTACCATCGCAGTCAGGCCACAGCAGCACCGTGGTGCCAGCCAGCCAGCTCCAGTCTGCCTTCTTCCAGGCCTTGCAACCGCCCACCCAGCTTGCCACCACGTACACACCTGGTGCGCCTGCGTCCAGCAGCAGCTGCAACACCTCGGCCTTGACCTCCCCTTCCACCAGGACCACGGTGCGCTGGCCGGGCGACGTGCCACCGGGCAGGTAAAGCGGCCGGGGGTCATTCCAACCCCGCCAAATCCACTTGCTACCGCCATCCTTACTGCTTGCGCAAAACACATAGGGCAGCGTGGCCTTGCCCCCATCGCTCTTAGTGAAGCGCACGACAAAGCCATACAGCGCACCGTCCCGTGCATACCGGGCTATATGCTGGGGCGGGTAGTCGCGGTAAAAATGTTTGTGATCGGGTTCCTGCGCGTAGCCAGGCACAGGGGCGATCGGTGTCCACCCCTCTTTGTCAGCTTGAGGTTTTGCCACGGCTGGCAGCTTCACAGGTGCAGGCCGTGGCTGGGCCGATGCAGCAGGCTTGCCCTGCACATTCGCCACCTGTTCCAGCCCATACTGGCGGGCCAGCTCGACCGCCGCATGGCCGTTGTCCATGCCGTGGATGGAGGCGTACAAGCTCACCAGGTCATTGCCCCGGTGGTCACCGCCAAAGTCGGCCCACCGGCCCGCGTTCTCGCCGGTCAGGCGCACGCTCAGACTGGGGGACTTCTCAGACCGCCAGTAGCTAGCCACCAGGTACTCGCCATTGCTCACCTTGCCGCCGGGCAACCACAGGTTCACCAGCATGTCCGCATTGGGCAGCAAAGCCTCCGCCAGGGCGCGGATGTTCAAGGGCGGCAGGGGTGCCCGCCCTGGTATGTCACCCGCCATTACTCTGCCTCAGCCCGTGGCGTGCAAATCGACACACCACGCCAGGCGGCCCAACCGTCCGCAGGCTTCAAGGTAGCCATCTTGCTGCAGGCGTACTCGGCCACTGGGCAATTGCGGTAGTCCACCTTGCGCATACGGGGAATATGCAACAGCCCTGCGCGGCGCAGGTTGTCTATCGTGCGACGTGCGGCCAGCTGACCTACGCGCGCCTTTTGGGCCAGCTCACGTACGGTGGGTGCTTGCTCGTCTGTAGCCAGCGCCACCGCCGCAGCAAGGAGTGCCTCGCGCACTTCGCCTACGGGCCTCATGCGCCAACCCCTGTAGGCAAGCCCGCCTCATGGCGCCGGCGCATGGTGCGCAGCATATCCAGGCCGCACACCGTCAGCGCGCCCCACTTGCGCTCGGCATCGGCCAGCTCGTTGGCAGTGACCACATTGTCCAACTCGGCCATGGTGATGCTGGACACCACGGCTGCAAGACGCTCCAGCAGCGCGGGCAAGTGCTGCCCTGCCCCTCCCACGGCATCCAGCCCCTCGGGCAGTGGCACCACCGCGCAGTTGCGGTGCGCGGCAATAGCCAACAGGATCAGGTTGTTGTCGGCCAGATCCATGATCTTTACCGCATCCACCAGGCCCAGCTTGGCCGAACCCTGGCCGCGCAACTCATGCGCCAAGGTAGACGCGCTCTTGTTCGGCATGCGGGGGGCTAAGGAACCCGCACCGCCCGGGTAGTCATTTACGGTGTTGAAAGCTGCATCCAGCGGATTCATAAGCATGGCAAATTCCCTAATTTTTTGCTATAGATAAAATAGCTAACAACGCCCATGATTCGGGCATGAACACGCAAAATCACCCAATAATCAAATCTAACCAAGCCTGCAGGCGGGGCACTCCATCCCACTCGAGATTTGCCAACGCACTACACATGAGCGGCTCCCTCAGGTTGTGTAGGGGCGGCCGAGGCGAGTTCTGGCCAGATTTGCGCCCAGTCATCGGGGCGAAGAGCGCGGCGGGTGACTTTTCCGCCTGTCGCTTTCTCGATGGGCCAACAGTAATTTGCGGGCACCGAACCGCGCTTGAACCAGCCTGCCACGGCCGACTGGACAACACCGCAAACATTCGCCAACTCACGCTGGGAGCCGATGATGCTGATAGCTTCAAGTAGAGGTTTCATCCCCCCATTAAATCACGAACGTGATAACAAAACAATCACCAAAGTGATTAATATTTCTAGTCAAATCACTTTCGTGATCACAATTGCAGAGCGCCTTAAACAAACACGGGAACATCTTGGGATGAGCCAGGGCGACCTTGCGAAAGCCGCGGGTGTATCCCAAGGAACCATTGGCAACGTAGAAAGCGGGTTCCGCAAAAACCCACGTGAACTTCTTGCGATCGCCAAAGCACTGCGGGTGCATCCGGAGTGGCTCAGGGATGGCAAAGGCCCTCAACACTTAAACACTGGCGACCTGACGGAAGAGGCCAGGCCCGCAATCATCAAATACGCGCACCGCGCTGGTGTGGTTCAAGGTGGGGACAATGGCTTTATCGAGACTTACGACCCCGCGCCGACATTGCAAGAATCTGAACCAATCGCCTACGTCTCCACCAAAAGTGATGAGCAAGCCTATGCGGTCAAGGTGCGTGGCAACAGTATGGAGCCAACCATCATGGCTGGGTGGGATGTTGTTGCTTCGCCCGCTCGATCAGCCGAACCGCCAGATCTGTGCGTGGTTCATTTCACCAACGAACGCAAGGCCCTCAAACGCCTTGTCTGGGTTCGCGATGGCATGGTGTGCCTTGAGTCTTTGAATGCAGCGCACCAGAAAATCACCGAGCCCACTGCGAACATCATCCGCATGGACAAGGTGATATCCATCGTTCCGAACTGACACCCCAACTACCTCACACTGTCCAGCACCATGCTTGTTTGCCAGCGCATCGCCAACCCTCCAGTTGTTCCCACCGATTTTGACGCACGCTGGAATGGCCCAGATTTTGGGCTAGTGTGCGCTTGGCTGCGCGGCATTGAAAAGGCTAAAGAAGCACCCGACCTGGCGCAACGCGCCGCGGCTGGTGAGTTGATAGTGCTGCCCTGGAAAGGCGGCGTATCTACCGCCATAAAGGGCACCAACAAAGTCGGCGCTCTGCTGTACGTAGCAATGTGGCTCGGCATGCGCGGCAATGATTTGGTGTTGGACACCGAACTAGAGCTGCAGATGGTGTGTACCCGCACAGGCGTGCCAGTCACCTACACCCGTGACTCGGCCAAACTCTCCACCGCAGAACCCTAACTCTAGAGGCCCCATGGCAACAGATCTCCGAATCGCTGCCTCGATCCAAAACCGGAGCCTCACCCGGGCCACACAAATGCTCAGTGGTCTGGTGATGGGCCTGGTCGCCGACGGTCAACTTGTAGACGCTGAGATCTACATGCTCCACACCTGGCTGACAGCCAACGCGGAAGTCACACAAACATGGCCCGGTTCCGCCATTGCTCGGCTGTTGAGCGAGGTGCTGAGCGATGGCGTGATTACAGCCGAAGAAAAGGCCCATCTACTCACCAACCTGCAGAGCCTGGTGGGCAGTGACTTTGCGGAAACCGGCTCAGTATCCCCAACTACCGATAACCTGCCGTTCGATCAAGTCAGCAGCCTGGCAGTGCAGGATGCTGTGTTATGCCTTACCGGTGAGTTCATGTACGGAACCCGGAACGCCTGCGACCAACTTTGCACCAAAGCCGGAATCTTGACGCACCCCACTGTCACCAGAAAAGTTTCCCACCTGGTTGTCGGCACACATGCATCCCCAGCATGGGTGAACACTAACCACGGCCGAAAGATCCAGAAAGCCATGGAACTACGAGATGCGGGACATACCATTCTCATCATCCCCGAGCGCATCTGGCTTGACTCCCTAAGCGCGACGTAAAAACACCTGCTTCGAGAAGCCCGCTGATTGCGGGCTTTTTGCATTGTTGAAATTTAATCACTTTCGTGATTGACTTTTAAATCACGTACGTGATAATTCAGCCATCCCAACCCGGAAGGCTGAAATGCAAACCACCACACAACCCGCAGACCCCGCGTCTGCACCCCTAACGCCCCCCGCGCCCGGTGCTGCCGCCAGCACAGACCGGCAGCTCTTCGCCACGCTACGTTCTTCCATCGAGGCCGCAGCGTTCATGCAGTGCCTGGTCACTGCTGAGGCGGAAGCGCTGGACGGCCCCATCGACCATGAACAGTTTGCCCAGGAGTGCATGCGCACTGGGGCGGCACTGGCATGGCAGATGCATGACAAGCAGGACGCCACAATTTTCCACGCGAATCTCAAGGCCATCCGTTCGCTGCTGCAACGCATCCAGCGCGATCCCCGGCTAGCGTACTACTTCGACCAGTGCAGCCAGTCGTTCGAAGACCTGACCGCTGCGCACGCGATCAACTACAGGCTGGACCTGGCGCTGTTCCGAAAGGAATTTGCGGGCACGTTGACATATGAAGCGCCCCCAGTGGCGCAGGGTGATGGCGCATGAGCCAACCCAAGCCCACCCGCACTTGGCACCGCGGTCCTCCGCCCCACATCGGCTGGTGGCAAGCCTCCAGCGGCCGCAGCACCCGCACCTGGCGCTGGTGGAACGGCACCTGCTGGAGCATCGTCGCGTTTCCCGAAGACGACCTGGCCAGCGTGGCTATGTGTGCCGCCACACCTACCGAATCAACAAATGTGGAATGGACCACGTATTGGCCTGACTTTGCTCGCGTGCCGCGCACTTCGCCATTGATTCCTCCCCTGAACCTGGATGAACTATGGGGAGACGCAGCATGAACGCCCTGACCAAATGGCTGGTCTCCGCCCTGGCGGCCCTGCTGCTGGGCTCTACCTACCTGCTGGACGGCCCCAGCGCCATGGATGTCGAGCGCGATACCGCAACCGATGTGCAGACGGCCCAGCTCGACGCACAGCAGTCCAACCGCGCCGAGGTGCAGCCATGAACGCATTTGTCCACACGTCTGCACTGCAGCCCGAAGCGGATCTGTTTGGCGCCGCACCCACCCACCGCGAGGCCCCTCACGTGGTGCTGGATGCCACGTTGACCCGCAATGCAGAGGTGCGCAACAAGCCGGTGGGCGATGGGGATCACGTGTTCCCCGTGCTCAGCCTGGAGCTGCGCACCGCTACCGACCTGCAGCAGACCCTGCACGTCGAGCAGGTGTTTTCCGAGTCCACCCGCCACCTGGCGGAAAAGCTGGCCGCCACCCTCAAGCGCGGCGACCACGTCCGCATTACCTCCACCCTCATCCACATGCACGTGCGCCTGCCGCACGCCCAAACCATCGAGCGCCTCCAATGACTACCACCGCACCCTTCATTGCCCACTACCCCCGCATCATCGGCCTCACCGGCCTGATGGGCAGCGGCAAAGACACCATCGCCGAGATCCTGCGCAAGCAGCGCAACTACGTGCCCGTGGCCTTTGCCGACCCGCTGCGCCAGGAAATCATGGACGCGTTTGGCATCCCCATTGAGGTGCTGACCGACCGCGCCACCAAAGAAGCTGCCACGCCCCAGCTGGCGCTATCGCGCTGCCGCGACTTCGACTTCGAGGCCTGCATGATCAACTACAACAAAACGCCGCTGCTGGACATGACGCTGCCGCGCTCGCCCCGCTGGATCATGCAGCGCTGGGGCACCGAATACCGCCGCGCCCAGGACCCGCACTACTGGACCAAGGCCATGAACCGGCGACTGAGCCACCTGAGCCAGCAGGGGCAATGCATAGCCGTAACCGACGTGCGCTTCATGAACGAGGCCCTCCTGGTGCGCGAACACGGCGGCTACATCTGGCAGGTGAACCGCGGCTTCACCATCGCTACGCCAGGTGCGCACAAGAGTGAAACCGATGGCGGTCAGTTCTGGCCCGATCGGACCATCGACAACAGCGGCGACCTGGCGCAGCTGCAGAGCCGCGTGCTGGCTTTAGTGCCTGCCGTCACTGGAGTTACAGCATGAGCAACACCAAAATGAAAGGCCCACCCAAACCCAATCGCCAACCGCGATTAGTTCGGCAGCACGAGCAACTCGACTTAAATGACCTCCCCAATGTCATCGTGGCTATGTTGGGCAACCTTGAGACAGCTTTGATATCGGCTGGCGCAGTAGCAAACAAAGACTACTACTGGCCGATGCTCATCGAAGGTGCAATCAAGCTGGCGGCCGAAGCGGGTTTCCTCAAAGACACAAACGTGATTCTTGAGGACATTGAATCTTCACCAGGCTCCTTCCTATGAACGCCCCCACCTTCGCCGACCTCCCCCTGTCGGCCATCACCCCCAGCCTGACCAATCCGCGCAAGACCTTCCATCCTGCGCGCCTGGCAGAGCTTACCGCCAGCATTGCCTCCAGCGGCGTGCACCAGCCCATACTGGTGCGGCCGCTGCCTGCGTCGCGCCTTGAAGACACCTCGAAGACAAGCCCGCGCCCCGAATACGAACTTGTCGCCGGTGAGCGCCGCTACCGTGCCAGCCTGGCCGCCAAGCGCGACACCATCCCGGCCATGGTGCGCGACCTCACCGACGACCAGGTGCTTGAAATCCAGATTGTGGAAAACCTCCAGCGCGAGGACATCGCCGCCCTGGAAGAAGCCGAGGGCTACGAGCGCCTGATGCAGCACAGCAGCATCACCGCCGAGCAGGTTGGCGACAAGATTGGCAAAAGCCGCAGCTACGTCTACGCCCGCCTCAAGCTGCTGGACCTGTGCCAGGAAGCGCGCAGCAGTTTGCGTGATGGCAGCATCGACTCCAGCCGCGCCCTGCTGATTGCCCGCATCCCGGACCACAAGCTGCAGATCAAGGCCATCGAGGATATCCTGATGGGCGTTCACGACTACAGCACGGGCGAAACTGCACCCATGGGGCAACGCGCCGCTGCGGCCTACATCCAGCGTAAATACATGCTCAAGCTGGACACGGCCAAGTTCGACATTCTGCGTGTGGACCTTGTGCCCAACGCAGGTAGCTGCAAGACCTGCGCCAAGCGTACCGGCCACGAGCCCGACTTGTTTGCCGACGTCAAGAATGCAGATGTGTGCACCGATCCACCCTGCTTTCACAAGAAAGAAGAAGCTCACAACGCCACCATGGTCGCCGAGGCCCAGGCCAAGGGCCAAACCATCATCGCGGGCAAGGAAGCCCAGGAGCTGATGCCCCAGCACAGCTACAACGCCAAGTTCAAAGGCTACCGCCGACTGGACGATGCAGCCGACAGCCCCACCAACCAGCCGCTGCGCAAGATCATCGGCAAGCAAATGGACGTGGAAGGCATTGCCCAGGTGATGATCGAGCACCCCTACTCTAAAGGCACGCTGGTTGCGGTGCTGGCTAACGAGGTGGTGCTGCGCCTGCTCAAAACCGTGCAGGGCCAGGCAGCAGCAGCCACCAAGACGGTGGACAAAGAAGTCCAGCAGTTCGCCGACGAGAAAGCAGCAAAAGCCCAGGCCAAGGCTACAGAGCAGTTTGAGCAAGGTTGGCGCGACACGCTGCTGTCGGATACCTGGCATGCCGTCAATAAAGACGATGTGCCGGTAATGTCCAGCATGGAGTTTTGCCGCTATTTGGCCCGCCGCGAAGCCATCAACATCCACCAGGACAACGCCGACGCGCTGTGCAAGCTGCTGGACCTGGGCAAGGTGTCTTCGCACAGCGCGGTGGTGGACTTTGTCAAAACCACCGACCGCCCCGACCTGGCGCTGGCCTTGCTGGTAATGCAGCGCGATTCCGGCCGCAACCACTATGCCCATGGCCGTCCGCCGAACGAGGGCCTGATGCTGGTGGCTGAAATCGCCTTTGGTGACAAGCTGAAATCAGTGATCAAGGACATAAAAGCCGAGGCGCAAGAGCGCTTTTTGCCGAAACCCAAAGCCGCAGAACCGCTTCTACCCCACTCCCCTGCTGCGCAAGCTGAGGGGGAGGCGGGGGGAGGTAAGAGCAAAAACGCGGATGGGTCCAAAAAAACGCGCCCCGCTGCGCCTGCGGCGAAAGCCAAGACTACTGCGGAGGAAGCCGCTCTAGGCATCGCCCAGGCGATGCAAGGCATTGAGTCCGCCGCACTGGCGGCGGAGGGGTCCGATCTGGGCGCTGACGCGCAGGGAATTGATGCCACCGCACTTGCGGTGGCGGGCACGTCTGAACGGCCCGCACAGGAACCATCGGCGGCGGCGATTGAGATTGGTCAACGTGTGCGGGTGCTGGTGGGTGTGAAAGGCCCCAACGCCAAGTACGTGGGCAAGGAAGGCCTGGTGCGCAGTCGATTGGGGGCGGCCTGGATGCTGATGTTTACAGGCAAGGGCAGCAAAGTGGGTTCGATGGCCAGCTTTGATCGGAATGAGCTCGAGGTGGTGGAATCATGAACGGCCTACGCAAACCCCGCCAGGTGCGCTGGACGAAATGCGCAGACACCATCAGCACCGCCATCCTGGGTGCCACCAAGCTGACCGCAACCGAGCGCGCCAGCGTGTTGGAACCGCTGCAGGATGCCCACAAAGCCCTGCGCGAAGGTGTAGCCACCCAGTGGCAGTGGACGCAGTTCGCCAGCGCCATGGAAGTGGCCCAGGCAATAGAGCAACGCGGCGTGGTGCGCGGCCTCAAAGCCCACCTGTACGCCGCTGAGCTGGCGCTGCAAGCCATCGAGCGACGAGCCATGCGGTGCAAGACCTGGCAGGCTGTACCGCTCGACCTGGAGGAGCTGGACACCCTGGCCATCGCCATCAACTTGCACGAATTCCAACTCACCCAGCTGGGTGCCAGCGAGTTTCACGCCGCCGTCAAAACAGCCCTGGGCCATATCACCAGCAGCGCTGGCCAGGTGCTGAGCATCAAGCCACCATCAATCGAAAGCCGTAGCCATGCCGCAAGCTAAACCAACGCCCGGCACCGGGCAATCGTCTGAGGCAGAAACCGCCCAGGTGCTCTACATCATCCGCGCCAGAATCGACACCGGCCGCAGCAGAGGTGCCCGCCAGCTCACCAGAGACATCCGCGCCCTCAAGCGTGCCGAGGCCGAGATTGTGCGGCTGCGGGCCGCGCTGGACCAGCCATTGGTCGCGCAGCCATTAGAGGTGCAGCCGTTGCCGGGCTGGCTCCTTGTCCCAATGACGATCACTTCCGAGATGAAACAGGCAGGTGGTCACGTAAATTCTGAGTGGCTGAACGATAACGCTCCTATTGGAGAGACTCGATACGCCATGCCAATGCAGGGAATCTGGGATGCCATGCTGGCCGCCAACGGCATCCCGCCCACCAAAAGCGAAGGGGTGCGCCATGAACAGAGCTGACATTAGCCGCCTTGCGCGACAGGCTGGGTTGCAAGGCCTGGCCACCGATGTGGTCTGCCAATGGTCTGAAATTGAGCACTTCGCCGCCCTGGTCGAAGCCTTCATTCGCGCCGCGCAGCCAGCAGTGCCAGCATCTGGGGTGCAAGGGGGTGAGCCGCCAGAGGGCTTACCGTACGGGATCATCGACCCCGACTATGCCAAGGTATTCACCACGGCGCGCATCATTGCCTGGCAATATGGCTTTGCCCTGGTGATGCACGGTAGTTTCACGCGGGATCTGGACCTTCTGCTGGTGCCATGGGAGAAACACGCTTGCGCAGATGGCGCGGAGTGTGTTGTGGCAATGATTGCCGATGCCTGTGGCCTGACTATCAACGGCCAACCGGGCATCAAACCCCACGGTCGGTTGGCCCACACGCTTCTGTTTCCGGGCTTCGCCGACCCGCGATGGGTGGACTTGTCTGTGATGCCCATACCCGCCGCCCAGCCAGCAGAGGTGCGGCCTGCAAAGCTGGAAGGCAAAGCCGTATGAGTATCGCCATCAATATCCGCCCAGCAGCCCTGGAGCCGCCTGATGCTGCGACCTATGTCGCCCTGTCGGTGACGACCGTGGAGCGCCTGGTGCGGGAAGGTAAGTTCCCGAAGCCACGGCAACTGTCTGGCCGCCGCGTAGGCTACCTGGTGCGTGAGTTGGATTCGTGGCTAGACGACTGCCCGGTGTCGGACCTGCTGCCACCGCCCAACACTAGCCGACGCGCGGCAAAGGGGTCGATGCCAGGACTTCAAGATGCTCAGCCAGGCGTGTGAGCCACAACCGCCGCTCTTTGTCGTAGGAGTGCCGGTTGTACACCGCCTTGATTCCCTCGGGCATGTGCCCCAATAAGGCCTCGGCGACCTCGTCGGGGCACCCCATCGCGGCCAGCATGGTGCGCACCGTGCGTCGCAAGTCGTGTGGGGACCAGTGCGTCACGGTCAGCCTGGGCCTAACGTTTTTCGGCGTGGTCTTTGAATAGGGCTGGTGGTAGTGCACAGCCGTTTGTACCGCTTTTTGGCTGAGGTAGCCCTTTGCCGCAGCAGATGGAAACAGAAACCCCTTTGACAGAAGCATACGCCGTCGCACAACCGCCTCGGCACGCCCACCCAGGGGGACGCGTAGATCAGTGGCGAGCTCGTGCCTGGCGTTCTTGGTTTTTGCCTTTGGCAGCGTCCACCACAGGCCGTCCACTTCTTCTGTGATCTCGCAGTGCTCCATTTGCACCACCTCGGCCCCACGCGATCCGGTCCACAGGTAGAGGGTCAGCACGTCGCAAATCGCTTTGCTGAAGTTCGGTAGCCACCGAATGAGCTCACCGGCCTCAGCATCGGACAGAAACCGCTTTGTCACCCCAATATGCTTGCCTTCGATGCGCTTGCCCTTGCTCTTGAGTCGGCCGCGCATGATCAAGCGCCACCAGTTGGGCGTATCTTCCGGCAGCCTGCCCGCATCGAGCACGTAGTCCCAGGCCGCCCCGAGCTCTTGGCGGATCTGCTGGGCCTGTACAGGCGTTTCTACCAGACCTTCGAGCAAGGAGAACGCCTGCGACCGCTTGAGGGTCGCAGCTTCCTGGTCAGCAATGGGCGCGAGAAGCTTTTTAAACAGGCGCTCGACCTCGGCCGCACCCTTGGCCTTGCGGCGTAGCTTTATGTGCCCGGCAATGTAATCGCGGCACACTGCAGCCACGGTGTACGTCTCGGCTTTCGGGGCGGCCGCTTTGGAGCGGGCGGCCTTCTTCTCTTTGGACAGGTCCACACCGCTGTCGCGCTTCGAGCGCAAGACCGCCCATTCGGTGGCGGCCGCCACTGCCGACATGGCTGGCCAGCGCCCAATTGCCACCTGGCGCATGTTGCCGTCGGTGGGCGATTTGTACCGGTAGATCCATGTGCGCGTTGTTGCGCTGGCCTCCAGGCGCAAGCCTGGACAGCCGTCCACGATAATGCGCTCACCAGGCTTCAAAAGCTTCGCAGTACGAGCATCAAACTGCATTCACGCCTCACGGCGTAGGTTTACCGGATTCGAGTTACGCCGCCCGGCGTAGCATTGCAAAATTCAGTACCAATTTCCTACGCTAGCGCCGGAGTGTAGTGCTGTTTAGTGCTGCTTCGTGAAGACTTAGCAATTCCGCCACGCCAGACCTTTCCCTAATCAAATCAACAACATGGGCACTGTCACCCAATCAGATCAAGTACTTGCGAAAGTAGACTTTTCGGGGCACACCCCCATGATGGCCCAGTACTTGGCCATCAAGGCCGAGTACCCCGACACGCTGGTTTTCTACCGCATGGGCGATTTCTACGAGCTGTTTTTCAGCGATGCCGAGAAAGCCACCGCCCTGCTCGACATCACCCTGACCAAGCGCGGCCACACGGCAGGCGTGCCTATTCCCATGTGCGGCGTGCCCTTCCATGCACTGGAGGGCTATCTGGGCAAGCTCATCAAGCTGGGCGAGTCGGTGGCGATTTGCGAGCAGGTGGGCGAGGTCACGGGCAAGGGGCCGGTGGAACGCAAGGTGGTGCGCGTGGTCACCCCCGGCACGCTCACCGATGCCGAGCTACTGTCCGACAAGACCGAGTCCGTGCTGCTGGCCATCCACCAGGGGCCGCGCAATACCTGCGGCCTGGCCTGGCTGAGCGTGACGCGCGCCGAAATCCACCTGGCCGAGTGCCCCAGCGACGAGCTGGAAGCCTGGGTCACCCGCATCGCCCCCAGCGAACTGCTGCACAGCGCCGACGCCAGCCACAGCCTGGAGCAGCGCATCCAGGCCCTGAAGCGCGCCACCGCGCCCGGCGTGGCCTTGTCCACCACCGCCCGCCCGGCCTGGCAGTTCGATGCCGCCCTGGGCCAGCGCAAGCTGCTGGAGCAACTGCACGCCGCCACCCTGGCCGCCTGGCAGGCGGACGACCTGCCCCAGGCCCACGCGGCGGCGGCCGCCTTGCTGACCTTTGCCGAACACACCCAGGGCCGCGCCCTGTCGCACGTGCAAACCATCCGGGTGCAAAAAGGCGATGCCGGCATCCACCTGCCGCTCTCCACCCGGCGCAACCTGGAGCTGACGCAAACCCTGCGCGGCGAGGACAAACCCACGCTGTTCTCGCTGCTGGACACCTGCAGCACCAGCATGGGCAGCCGGGCCCTGAAGCGCTGGCTGCTGGAACCCCAGCGCGACCGCAGCGAAGCCACGCTGCGCCTGCAGGCCATTGCCACCTTGCGTGAAGCCGGGCAGGGCCAGCGCCTGCGCGAGCAGCTCAAGGGTAGCGGCGATGTAGAACGCATCAGCGCCCGCATCGCGCTGCGCCAGGTGCGCCCGCGCGAGCTGGTGGCCTTGCAGTACACGCTACAAAAAGCAGAGCTGCTCACGCCCTTCATACCAGCGCAAACGGCACTTTTGACCCAGATTTCTGCAGCACTGCGGCCGCCCGAGGGCTGTGCGGCCCTGCTGCAAAGCGCCATCCTGGACGAACCCGCTGCCCTGGTGCGCGATGGCGGCGTGATCAACCGCGGCTTCGATGCCGAGCTCGACGAACTGCGCGACATCCAGACCAACTGCGACGCGTTTTTGCTCGACCTGGAAACCCGCGAAAAAGCCCGCACCGGCATTGCCAACCTGCGGGTGCAGTTCAACAAGGTGCATGGCTTCTACATCGAAGTCACCCAGGGCCAGATCGACAAGGTGCCCGCCGACTACCGCCGCCGCCAGACCTTGAAAAACGCCGAGCGCTACATCACCCCCGAGCTGAAGGCCTTTGAAGACAAGGCCCTGAGTGCCCAGGAGCGCGCCCTGGCCCGCGAGAAATGGCTGTTCGAGCAGGTGCTGGATGCCCTGCAGGCCTTTGTGCCCGCCTTGGGCCAACTGGCCTACGCCCTGGCCGCGCTGGACGTGCTGTGCACCCTGGCCGAGCGCTCGCTGACCCTCAACTGGTGCGCCCCGGTGTTCGCCAAAGAGCCCTGCATCGCCATCCAGGGCGGCCGCCACCCGGTGGTGGAGGCCCGCCTTTCTGAGCTCAGTAACGCCAGCTTCATCGCCAACGACACCGCCCTGGGCCACCGCCAGCGCATGCAGATCATCACCGGGCCCAACATGGGCGGTAAATCAACCTATATGCGCCAGGTGGCCACCATCGTGCTGCTGGCCAGCATGGGCAGCTTTGTGCCCGCAACCGCCTGCCGCCTGGGGCCCATCGACGCCATCCACACCCGCATCGGCGCGGCCGACGACCTGGCCAACGCGCAATCCACCTTCATGGTGGAGATGACCGAGGCCGCGCAGATTTTGCACAGCGCCACCGCCCACAGCCTGGTGCTGATGGACGAGATTGGCCGCGGCACCTCCACCTTCGACGGCCTGGCCCTGGCCAGCGGCATTGCCGCGCATTTGCACGACAAGACCCAGGCCTTCTGCCTGTTTGCCACCCACTATTTCGAGCTGACCGAGTTCCCGGCCCAGCACCATGGCGCGGTGAACATGCATGTGAGCGCCGCCGAGTCGGGCCGCGATATCGTGTTTCTGCACGAGCTGCAGCCCGGCCCGGCCAGCCGCAGCTACGGCATCCAGGTGGCCCGCCTGGCCGGCATGCCCACCGCGGTGCTGAACCATGCGCGCCACACCCTGGCCGCGCTGGAAGACCACGCGCTGGGCCACCAGGCGCAGGTGGATCTGTTTGCGCCGCCGCCCGCCGCCGAGCCGGCTTCTGTAGGGGTGGTGGAAGCCGCCGTGGCCGCGTTGGACCCCGACACGATGAGCCCCCGCGAGGCCATGGAAGCCATCTATCAACTTAAGAAGTTGTTACAAATGTATTAATTTGTGTCGATAACAGGCTAGTAAATGTCGCATCGTTCTATTTGGCTCCGAACCGTTGCCCTACGATGGAACGGCGTTTTAGCCGTGAGAAGCTGATCCGGTCGCCTTCCTTGTTCCTGTCACATGAAAAGAAGCTGCTATCAATACGCTCAACAA
Organism: Rhodoferax sp. WC2427; assembly: GCF_040822085.1. Classification (NCBI taxonomy): domain Bacteria; kingdom Pseudomonadati; phylum Pseudomonadota; class Betaproteobacteria; order Burkholderiales; family Comamonadaceae; genus Rhodoferax; species Rhodoferax sp. WC2427. The sequence goes on from NZ_CP162006.1 coordinate 3,350,039, forward strand.
CATGAAGATTTCCACCCGCCTGACAGGCACATTTGCCATGTTGGTCGCGGCCATGCTAGCCATCGCCGTCACAGCGGTCGTCCAGATGGGCATCATGTGGCGCAATGCCGATGAGATATCCACGCTGTGGCTGCCCAAGTCGGAATCGGTCAACAAGATGGGGGCCGAACTCGCCAGCTTCCGAATGACCGAGCTGCAGTACGTGATGAGCACCGTGGACAGCGAGGCCGCCGAGCTGGAAAAGAAGATGGTCAAGGTGCAAGCCACCTTCCAGGCCGACAGCAAAGCCTTTGCCACCAGCATCAGTGACGACAACGAGCGCAAACTGTTCGACAGCTTCACCGCCGACTGGAAAGCCTATCTGGTGATCCACGAACAGGTGGTTGCACTGGCCAAGCAGTTCCAGGCCGACCAGGGCAAACGCCTGCTCAATACCACCGCGGAAAAGCTGTTCGTCAAATCCATCGCCACGCTGGACAAGCTGGTGGACATCAGCCACAAGGGTGCGGTTGATGAAGGTGCCATGACGGTCACCACCTACAACACCGCCCGCAGCTCCATGCTGGTCATCGCCGTATTGGGCCTGGTTCTGGCGGTGGTGGCGGCTACTTTGCTGATTCGCTCTATCACCCGCCCCCTGTCGGAGGCGGTACAAGCCATTGAACGGGTCGCCAGTGGCGATCTGAGCGTGGCCATCCAGTCCACCACCAAAGATGAGGCCGGACAGCTACTGACGGCCTTGAACAACATGCAGCATGGCCTGATTGACGTGGTCAGCAAGGTGCGGCAAGGCTCGGAAAGCGTGTTCTCGGCCAGCGAAGAGATTGCCTCGGGGAATCTGGATCTGTCCAACCGCACGGAGCTCCAGGCGAGTGAACTGGAGCACACCAACGCCCATATGTCCAAGCTCAATGGCGCAGTTGCCGAGAATGCCGAAAACTCCCGCCAGGCCAATCTGCTGGCGCAAAGTGCGTCCACACTGGCGGTGCGCGGCGGGCAGGTGGTCGACCAGGTGGTGGTGACCATGAAGGGCATCACCGACAGTTCCCGCAAGATTGCCGACATCATCAGCGTGATCGACGGCATTGCTTTCCAGACCAATATCTTGGCGTTGAATGCCGCTGTAGAGGCCGCCCGCGCCGGCGAACAAGGCCGGGGGTTTGCCGTGGTGGCCTCTGAGGTGCGTTCGCTGGCCGGCCGCAGTGCCGATGCCGCCAAGGAAATCAAGAGCCTGATCAACGCCAGCGTGGAACGCGTGGAGCACGGCACTTCGGAAGTGGGTCTGGCGGGCAAAACGATGGCCGAATTGGTCGATGCCATCCAGAAAGTGGCCCACATCATGGGGGAGATCAGTGCCTCCAGCCGGGACCAGGCTACCGGCGTAACGCAGTTGGGAACCGCCATCTCCAGCATGGACCAGTCCACATTGCAGAACGCTGCCATGGTCGAGGAGCTCTCGGCTTCGGCCAACACCCTCAGAAACCAGGCCACCGACCTGGTGGATGCGGTGTCGGTATTCAAGGTCGGCAACGTCGGTCGCCATGCGTACCTGGCGCTACCATAGGTCGGCGCACGCGCTGACCTAAAATCAGCCCTTTGCCAGTGAACCTGCCCCCATGACCTATTGCGTAGCCATCAAACTTAATGCCGGGCTGGTTTTCCTGTCCGATTCGCGGACCAACGCCGGGCTGGACCAGATCAGCACCTTCCGCAAAATGATCGTCTACGAGAAGCCACAAGACCGCTTCATGGTGCTGCTGTCGGCGGGCAACCTGAGCATCTCGCAGTCCATCCGTGAGATCTTGCAGGTCGAGCAGGTCAAGGAAACCGAAACCAGCGAACCCATCACCATCTGGAACGCCAAGAGCATGTTCGACGCAGCCCGCGTACTGGGCTCCGCTGTGCGCCACGTGTACGACCGTGATGCAGCCTCGCTGCGCCAGGCCGGGGTGGAATTCAACGTGTCGATGATCTTTGGTGGCCAGATCAAGGGCGAAGGCATGCGCCTGTTCCAGGTGTACTCGGCCGGCAACTTCATCGAAGCCACGCCCGAAACCCCGTACTTCCAGGTCGGCGAATCCAAATACGGCAAGCCCGTGCTGGACCGCGTGATTACCCCCACCACCCCGCTGGACGAAGCCGCCAAGTGCGCACTGGTGTCGATGGACTCGACCCTCAAATCCAACCTGTCCGTCGGCCTGCCGCTGGACCTGGTGGTGTACGAGGCCGACAGCTTCCAGACCGACAAGGTGGTCTGCATCGACGAGAACAACCCCTACATGAAAATGTTGCACAGCAGCTGGGGCCACAAGCTGCGCCAGGTGTTTGACAGTATCGAAGACCCGATGTGGAACGGCGAGCACACCGAAATTCCGCTGATGGTCGAGTCAGCCCGGGGCAAGCCGCTGCGCAAGATCACCACGCCGCAAGAACGCCTGATTTAGCCTGGCGCGCGTGCGCGACTGCGCAAAGCGGGCAAAAGTCACAGAATCGCGGTTATGTCGACTTTGCCGCCCATCGTTTTCGCCCACGCCAACAGCTTTCCCGCCGCCACCTACAGCGTCATGCTGGCCAGCCTGCGGGCGCGTGGCTTTACCGTAGAGGCGATCGACCAGCTCGGCCACGACCCGCAGTACCCGGTCAGCAACAACTGGCCGCACCTGGTGCAGCAACTGGCCGACTTTGCGGCCCAGGCCGTGGCGCGGCACGGGCAACCGGCCTTTCTGGTCGGCCATTCCCTGGGCGGATTCTTGAGCCTGATGGTGGCCGCGCAGCACCCGGAACTGGCCTGCGGCGTGCTGCTGCTGGATGCGCCCATCGTCGGTGGCTGGCGTGCCACCACGCTGGGGGCCTTCAAACGGGCCCGGATGGTGGAAGTGGTGTCGCCCGGCAAGATCAGCCGCACCCGCCGCCAGCACTGGGCCGACCAGGCCGCAGCGCTGGCCCACTTTCAAGGCAAAAAGGCCTTTGCCCGCTGGGATCCGCAGGTGCTGCAGGACTACATCGCCTACGGGACCCAGGATGCCGACGGCCAGCGGGTTCTGACCTTCGACCGGGCGGTAGAGACGGCCATCTACAACGGCTTCCCCGACCACCTCGAAGGTCTGCTGCGCCGCCGCCCGTTGAAATGCCCGGTGGCTTACATTGGCGGCACCCATTCCACCGAAATGCGCCAGATGGGCATGGGCCTGACCACCAAAATCACCAAGGGCCGCACCATGATGCTGGACGGCAGCCACCTGTTCCCGATGGAGAAGCCGCTGGCCACGGCGGCGGCCATCGAAGCGGCCTTGCGAAACATCAGCGCGCCAGCAGCGGCCCCAGAGCCTGCAGGCCCGCAATAAACGTCACCCGCTCGGCCACCTCGGGCGCCAGGCCCTCTTGCGGGTGCAGGCTGAACACCTGCATGCCCGCAGCCAAACCGGCCAGCAGACCGGGCAGGCTGTCTTCCACCACCGCGCAATGGGCCGGTGCCACGCCCAGGGCCTGGGCTGCATGCAGAAACAAGCCGGGGTGGGGCTTGAAGTGGCCGACCTCGTAGGCGCAAAAAATACGCTCGCCCAGCAAGGGACGCAGGCCGGTCAGGCCCAGGGTCAGCTCGACCTTTTCGCGCGGGCCGTTGGTGGCGACGCAAAACGGGATGTGCAAACCTTGCAGCAAGGCCAGCGCGCCCGGCAAAGGCTCCAGTCCCTGGCGAAAGCGGATCTCGGACTGCTGGCGCACCTGCGCCGTCAGGGCGGCTTCAAATCCCGGTGCCTGGGCGGGCAACTGGGCCGTGATCCAGGCGATGCAGTCGGCCATGCGCGCGCCGCGAAACCGCTGGTGGGCCTCGGCGCGGGTGACCTGTACGCCATGGGCGACGGCCAGGGCGTGCAACACATCCATGCCGGGCTCCTCGCTGTCGACCAGCGTGCCGTCGGCATCAAAAATGACGGCCTGGATGGCGGCCATCAGTCCGCCCAGACCACGGTGCCGGTGTACCAGGTGGCCAGCACCACCAGACCGAAAGCGATGCGGTACCAGGCAAACACCACAAAGTCGTGGGTGGAGATGTAGCGCAGCAGCCAGCGGATACACAGCCAGGCGCTCAGGAAGCTGACCACAAAGCCTACGGCGAACAGCGGAAAGTCGGCCATGGACAACAAAGCGCGTTCTTTCCACAGGCTGTAGCTCCCGGCAGCGATCAGCGTGGGGATGGCCAAAAAGAAGCTGAAATCGGTGGCCGCCTTGCGCGACAGGCCCAGCAACATGCCACCGATGATGGTGGAGCCAGAGCGGCTGGTGCCGGGGATCATGCCCAGGCACTGCACCAGGCCGACCTTGAGGGCATCCAGGCCACTCATGTCGTCGATCTCCTGGATGCGCACCACCGGCTTGGCACGGCGCTCCACCCACCAGATGATCACGCCGCCAACGATGAAGGCCGCGGCCACCACCGGCGCATTGAACAGATAGGCCTTGATGGCTTTATAGACAAAGAACCCCACCAGGGCCGCAGGCAGGAAGCCAATCGCCACGTTGAACACAAAGCGGCGTGCGCGGGCGCTGCTGCTGAAGCCGCTGATGGCCCCGGCAATGCGCTGCCAGTAGACGATGATCACGGCCAGGATGGCGCCGGTCTGGATGGCGATGTCGAATACTTTGGATTTGTCGTCCGTCATGCCCAAAAGCGAGCCGGTCAGAATCAAATGCCCCGTGCTGGACACCGGCAAAAACTCGGTCAGGCCCTCGACGATGCCCATGATGGCGGCCTTGATCAGCAAAATGGTATCCACACGCTCTCCCCAATAAATAATGTGGGGTGATTATCACTGGGCAACCCATTACGTTCGTAAAGCCCCTAGCGCGCTGCCCGCGGTTGTCAACACCGGCAAACCCGTAGCCGCGGCACAGGCCCATCAGGCCTTTCAAATTTCAAGAGAAAATAGCTCCCAGCGCTTATGCAATAAGCGCAAGCAGCTATTTTTTCAGTAGCAATCCATCAGGGACAGCTACCCGAAGGGGCCAGCCAGCGGCCCAGGGCCGCGTTGTAGGCCACATCAAACCGCCCATAGGCGTTGCTGCCAGACGGGTTGCTGCAACTGGAACTGCCGCCGTATAACTGGCCCACCAGGTAGTGGCCGCTGCCAATCGACGCGAACAGCGGTGCACCGCTGCTGCCCGTCTCGGTGGAGCCGCTGGTGAACTGGGCGTTGACGAAATTGCCAGCGGCCTGGCTGGTGGCACTGCAGCTGAAGTCCAGCGAATTCGCGCTGAGCGAGGTGCAGCTCAAAAAGGATTTGATCGCCCCGGTGCTGATGGACTGCCAGCTGCCCTGCGGGAAGTGCAGGCTCGCCGCGGCGGCGCCCAGCGTGGGGGTTGCCACCGACCAGCCCGCAAACACCGCCCCGGTGGGTGGACTGTCGGCCAGGCGCATGAACGAGGTGTCGGTGCTGGCGCTGGCGTAGAGCAGGGTGGCGCCGCCGATGCGGGTGGTGGCTTTGGCATCCAGCGTGGGGCCTGCGCAGCTGGTGGCGCGGTAGAACCACCAGGTCTCCAGCGTCGACGCTTCTGACTGGGTTGAAATGCAGTGGTTGGCACCCAAGAAATACGGCGTGCCGCTGCCGCTGGCATCGTTAACCAGCGTGCCGGTGCACACGAAGGCAATGCCGCTCTTGACGAAGCTCATGCGGGCCACGGAATTGCTCTCGGTGGCGTAGCTGGGGTCGCAGGCGGTATCGACTTCGCAACTGCCCACCGCAGCCTTGGCCACGTTGCCAGCCTTGGCAACGGTGAGTGGGCTGCTGAACAAATGCGAAACGCTGGGAATGGCGATTTCCACCCCGGCGGTAGACACCTGCGCAGGCAGCTCGATCTCCAGCGTGGCCTCGGCGCCCTCCACCATGGGGGCCCAGTAGGTGCGGCCCGCATCGCTGGTGTCGCCCGCCGCGCGGTTGCGCGCAAGGTTGTCCAGCACGTCCTGTGCGGCAATGGTGTAGGCCTTGGCCGCGCCCTGGGCGTAGACGCGCAGCGTCGCCGAGGCAGGCAGGCTTTTCACCAGCACACCCAGCCGCAGGCCGACGGCCAACCCTGAATCAATGCTGATGGCGGCCACCTGGCCACCCGTCGCCGTAGCCTGCCACTGCAGCAGGGCACGGGTCGCGGCAACCGTGCCGGTGGCGGCCACATCGCGCGGCAAACCGATCTGTTGGGGCACGCCTTGTTGCGCCAGCAGAGGCTTCACCGCCGCCACCTTGGCCTGGGCCAGGTCGCCCAAAGCAATGGCACGGGCCGACACAGGCTGCACCAGGCGCGGCTGCAAGGCCGAAGCCGAGGTACCCGCCGTCTGCCGCAGCGACTCGGCCTGCACCGGCGTTTCCACGCTAGCGGACTTGGCCGTGACGTTGCCCCCTGCCGGGCACACCGCTGCACTGCCCCCCCCATCGCCACCGCTGCCACCGCCACAACCCGCCACCACACCCGCCACCGCCAGCAGGCCCAGCCTGTTCCATGTGTGTCCCATACCCATCTCCTGAAATTGAGCCCAATGTACCCGTCATGCAAACCGCAAAGCCGCAATGGGCTGTAACTTGGATGCCCGGCGCGCCGGGTAAAACCCAAAAAACACCCCCACCGCAGCAGAAAACCCTACCGCCAATGCAATCGACGAAATCGTCATGCTGACCTGCCAGCCCGCCGTGCGCCCCACCGCCCAGGTGGCCAGCGCCCCCACCAGTACGCCTACCGCGCCGCCCAGCACACTGAGGCTGACGGCCTCGATCAAGAACTGCCCCAAGATATCGCGCCCGCGTGCCCCTACCGCCATGCGCAGCCCGATCTCGCGGGTGCGCTCGGTCACGCTGACCAGCATGATATTCATGATGCCGATGCCGCCAATCAGCAGGCTGATGCCCGCCACGGCGGCCAGCAGCAGGGTCATGGTGCGGCTGGACTGCTCCTGCGCCTCCAGGATCTCGCTCAGGTTGCGGATGGTGAAGGTGTCGTCGGCGCTGGCCTCGACCTTGAAGCGCTGGCGCAACAGCTCGCGGATGTTGTCCTCGGCCACCTGCATGCTCTGGCCTTCGCGCACCTTCACGTTGATGGCCCAGACGCGCTTGACATTGCCCGGCGACCCGCCCTGCAGCCGGTTGCGGTAGGTGGAAATGGGCAGCACCAGAATGTCGTCCTGGTCCTGGCCCATGGAGTTTTGTCCCTTGCGGGCCAGCACGCCGACGATCTTCACCGGCACGGTGCGCACCCGCACGGTCTGGTCGATGGGGTCGGCATCGCCAAACAACTCCTGCGCCACGGTTCGGCCGATCAGGGCCACCTTGGCCGAGCCCTGCACCTCGGCCTCCTCAAACGCCCGGCCCGCCTCCAAAGGCCATTCGCGCGCTTCCAGGTAGTCGTTGTTGGTGCCAAAGATGGTGGTGCTCCAGTTGGCGTTGTTGGCCACCACCTGGGCGGTGGTGCGCGAGGACGGTGCGGCCACCTGCACCTCGGGCACCTCGACCTGTATGGCGGTGGCGTCTTCTTCGGTCAGGCGGCTGCGGGTCTGCGCGCCCTGGCGCACGCCCGCCGCCGTGGCCCCGCCCGGCAGCACCAGCATGATGTTGGAACCCAGGCCCTTCATCTGCTCCTGCACCCGGTCGGTAGCGCCCTGCCCCACCGCCACCATGGTGATGACGGCTGCCACACCGATGATGATGCCCAGCATGGTCAGCAGGCTGCGCAGTGCATTCGACGCCAGCGCCCGCCAGGCACTGCGCAGCGCGGCCATGCCGTTCATGCGCGCATGGCCTCTGACTTCCTCCCTCCCCTCCCGGGGGAGGGCCGGGGTGGGGGCCGCCCCCGAATCTTCCTCTATCTGCCCGTCCTTGAAGACGATCTTGCGCCGCGCCCAGGCCGCAATATCCGCCTCGTGCGTCACCAGCACCACGGTGATGCCCTGGGCGTTCAGCTCGGCCAGCAAATGCATGATCTCGTCCGAGGTCTGGCTGTCCAGCGCGCCGGTGGGCTCGTCGGCCAGGATCAGCTGGGGCTGGTTCACCAGGGCCCGGGCAATCGCCACCCGCTGCTGCTGCCCGCCCGAGAGTTCGGCCGGTGTGTGGTCCAGCCGGTCGCCCAAACCCACGCGCTGCAAGGCGGCGGTGGCCCGGGCCCGGCGGGCCTCTGCCGCCACCCCGGCGTAGACCAGCGGCAGCTCCACGTTCTCCAACGCACTGGCGCGCGGCAGCAGATTGAACTGCTGGAACACAAAGCCAATGCGGCGGTTACGCACCAGGGCCAGCGCGTCGGCGTCCAGGCCCTGCACCGCCTCGCCCGCCAGGGTGTAGCTACCGCTGCTGGGGGTATCCAGGCCACCCAGAATATTCATCAGCGTGGACTTGCCCGAGCCCGAGGTGCCCATGATGGCCACGAAGTCGCCGTCGGCAATTTCCAGCGACACGCCGCGCAGGGCGTGCACCACGTCGCTGCCCATGGCGTAACGCTTGGTCAGTGCCTGGGCGTGAACTACGGGCATCAGCCTTGCCCCCTGTGCACCCGGCGCACCTGGTGCACCGCCAGGCAGCGCAGCAGCGAACCCAGGACCGAGCCCGTCCACAGCAGGCGCGAGGGCGTGGGGGCCTGGGCGTACAGCGTGCGCACATCCGGCGGCAAAGATTCCGGCAGCCGCAGCCGCAGCCACTGCCACACCATTTCATACTGCACACCGCGCTGGGCGTAACGCCACAGGCGGCGGGCGTAGGTGCGGTAGTCGCGCAGCCGCCAGGGGCTGAGCGAGCGGAACGCGAACCCGGCCTCGGGCGCAAACACCACGTAGCCGCTGGCATCCAGCGCCATGGCGGTGGGTTGCAGATCCCGGCCCGCCCACAGGGACACCAACCAGTCCTCACCCACCAAGCCCTGCGGCAGGCGGATGCCACGCTGGCGCAGGGTCTGCACAAAGCTGCCCCGCAACGCGTACAGCCCGCCCGCCAACGTACCCTGGCTCAGCATTCGCTGGCTCCAGCCCTCGCGGTCGCGGCCGGTGGTGGGCAGGCCGCCCACGGCATGGGCCGCAGGCACCTGCTCCAGCCGCCGGGCCAGCGCCTGCAGGGCGCCGGGGGCAAGCTGCACGTCGCCGTCCACAAACACATGCAGGGTGGCCGTGGCGGCCACAGCGTGCACATATTCGTTCCAGGCGTGGGCCTTGTCGGCCAACGCGATCTCGACCACGCGCAGATGGGGCGACGCTGCCGCCAAATCACGCACCACCTGCGCCGTGCCGTCCTGGCAGCCGTTGGCCAGCACCACCACCTCGACCGCCATGCCGTGGGCAGCCGCCTCAATGCTGCGCAGGGTGGCGGCGATACGCGGGGCCTCGTTGTGGGCAAATACCGCGATGGACCAGGTGGCAGCCATGGATGCGGGGGCGGTCATCAGAACGGCAGCCGGGGGGCGCTGGCGCTGGGCGCACCGGCCAGCGGGTTGCCGGTGACCACGGGGGTGCCATCCCGCAAGGCCGCGTCGGGGCTGAGCAACTCGGTGCTGCTGCCGTCGGTGATACCCAGGCACACGTTGGTGGCCACGGGCTTGCCAGCAGCGTCCAGCAGGTAGATCCGGCCCCGCCGTGCGGAATTTATAGAAATAGTGCCGTTTGTGCAGGTGGGATTGGCGGGAGCAGCTACGTTATTTGTAGCATTGGCAATGCGCATGCGCAAGGCGGCGTTGGGTACTTTCAGCACATCCTGGCGCGTGTCGGTGACGATGCGCACATTGGCCGTCATGCCCGGCAACAGGCGGCCATCGGTGTTGGCAAAGCGCAGCACGGCCACATAGGTGACCACATTTGCCACGTTCAGCGCGGCCTTGCGCACCTGGCGCACCTCGGCCTCGAAAGTCTGGCCGGGAAAGGCATCGACGCTGAAATTGGCCTTTTGGCCCAGGCGGATGCGGCCCACGTCGCTCTCGTCGATGCTGGCCTCGACCTGCATGTCGTGCAGGTTTTGCGCAATCACAAACAGCTCGGGGGCCTGCAGGCTGGCGGCCACGGTCTGGCCGCGCTCGATGGTGCGCTTGATGACGATGCCATTGACCGGCGAGGTGATGCGGGTGCGGCCCAGGTCGATGCGGGCCTGGCCCAGCATGGCTTCGCGCTGCGCCACATTGGCCATGGCCGTGGTGATCTGCGCCTGGGTCACGTTGGCCTGGGCCTGCGCCAGCTTGAGCAGTTCGCCGCTGGTGTTGACCAGGGCGCGGGTGCGGTCCACCTCGCTCTGGGCGATAAATTGCTTGTCGGCCAGGTCGCGCTTGCGGTCGAAGTCGCGCTGGGCCTCGGCCAGGTCCACCTGGGCTTTGGAGATGGCGGCCCGGCCGGCCGCCGCGTTGGCCTGGGCGGTGAGCACCGCCGCCCGCGCCGCGTCCACATCGGCCTGGGCCGAGCGCACGCGGTACTCAAAGGTCTCCGGGTCCAGCATGGCGATGAGCTGACCGGCCTGGACCTCGTCGTTGAAGTCGGCGTAGAGCTCCTTGATCTGCCCCGACACCTGGGTGCCCACCGACACCTGGGTCACCGGGTTCACCGCCCCGCTGGCCGCCACCGTGGCCAGCAACGGCCCGCGCGCCAAAGCGCCGGTGCGGTACACGGGCTGGTCTGCCGCCCGGTTCTGGCTCCACCACCAAGCACTGCCGCCCACGGCCACCACCACCGCCAGTCCCCCCAGCCATTGATTCATTTTTCGCATGGACGCGATTGTAGGAACGGGCGGTTACAGAATTTCGCGTGGGGTTACCCGCTGGCGGGCATCAAGGCCGTCGAAACGAAACCGCTTGCCTGGCCCAGTACGCCGATGCCAGCAGGTCCAGCCGCACCACCCCGCCCGCCGATGGCGCGTGCACAAACCGGCCTTCGCCCACGTAGATACCCGCGTGGGTGGCCGCGCCGCGCGGGGCGAACACCACCAGGTCACCGGTGCGTACGGCATCAGACGGCACGGCCTGGCCCCAGTTCACCAGGGAGGCGACGGTGCGTGGTGCCGCCAGGCCTGCCTGGGTCTGGTACACATAGCCAATCAGGCCGCTGCAGTCGAACCCCGACGCGGGCGTGTTGCCCCCGTAGCGGTACGGCGTGCCGACCAGGCTGATGGCGTACAGGGTCACGTCGCTGGCCTCGTTTGCCGACAGGCGGGACGGGCCCAGGGGAGCGGCCAGGGACGGGCGCGAAGGCGGCGCGGTAGAGCAGCCTGCCAGGGCAAGCAGCAAAACCAGAGCAGCGGTGGGTAAGCGCAGGATGTGCATTCAGTGGAGTGGATCAGGCCTCGGCGATGGCCGATTTAAACCGGTCCAGGGCCTCGGCGGCGGCATCGAAGTCGAAGTTTTGCAGGTCGGCCAGTAGTTGGGCCATGGCCGAATGCCAGGGGGTGCCTGCCAACAGTGTGGCACAGCGGTCGGCCTCCTCCAGCGCCTGGGCATCGCTGTCGTGCAGCAGGCGCTCCAATGCGTCCAGCAAGGGGGGTACACCAGGGGGTAAGTCGGGGCTCGCGGCGGGGGCGGTGGCAGGTGGCGCGTGCGCAGCCTGCTCCCAGGCGTCGATACCCACCACCACCGCACGCAAGGCCGCGTCGGTGGCCGCCCGCAGCACCAGAAACTCTGCCGTATGCAGTTGCGGCGCAGCGCACACCAGCTCCAGGCCGTGGGTGGCCTGCTGCAAATCCTGCGCGCCGATATTGCCGGCCAGCCCCTTGAGGGTGTGGACATGCCGCACCAGCGCTTCTTGCTGGGCCAGACTGGAAAGGTCCATCCGCAATTGGTCCAACTGGGCGGTGAAGTCGCGCTGCGTGGCCGCAAACCGCAGCAGCAAACGGGCATACAGGTCGACCTTGCCGCCCGCCACCCGCAGCCCGGCGGGCCAGTCCAGGCCGGGTACCCCGTCCAGGCCGTGGAATCGCTGTGTGGGGTCGGCGGCGGATTGCGCGGGGGCCGTGGACTGCTGGGGTAGCGGTGCGTAGTGGAGCTTGGGCGTCACCCAGCGGGCGATGGTGGCAAACATCGCGGCCACATCCAGCGGCTTGCCGATGTGGTCGTTCATGCCCACGGCCAGCACCTTTTCGCGGTCGCCGCTCATGGCGTTGGCGGTCATGGCGATGATGGGCAACCGGGTCCAGCGCGGGTCCTGGCGCAGCAGGCGGGTGGCGGTGAAGCCATCCATCACGGGCATCTGGCAGTCCATCAGTATCAGGTCAAAGAGTGCACCCGCAGGCGCTTGGTCTACCTTGTCGATGGCTTCCTGGCCGTTGTTGGCCAGCTCCACCACCATGCCGACCTGGGTGAGTAGCTCCAGCGCCAGCTCCTGGTTGACTTCGTTGTCTTCCACCAGCAGCACCCGCACGCCGGCCAAACCCAGCGCCGGATCGCTGGCCGTGCCCGGTGCAGCGGGCGCAGGGCTGGGCTGCTGCGACGGGGTGGTATTGATGGTGAAGTAAAAGGTACTGCCGATCCCGGCGGTGCTGTGCACACCAATGCTGCCGCCCATCAGGAGGACCAGGCTTTTGGAGATGGTCAGCCCCAGCCCGGTGCCACCAAAACGCCGCGAGGTGGACGAGTCGGCCTGGGTGAAGGCATTGAACAGCTTGCCTTGCTGCTCGGGCGTGAGGCCGATGCCCGCGTCGGTGATGGCAAAGTGCAAGGTCACCTGTTCGCCGGTGGCAGACCACAAAGGGTCGTCCGGGGCCAGGCGGCGTATGCCCACCACGACCTCGCCCCGCTCGGTAAACTTGATGGCGTTGCCCACCAGGTTCAGCAGCACCTGGCCCAGCCGCAAGGGGTCGCCCTGGAGCATGGCGGGGATGTCGGCGGCGCAGTCCACGCGCAAGGCCAGGCCTTTGCTGTGGGCTTTTTCAGCCACCAGGCTGGTCAGGGTGGTGAGCACTTCCTCCAGCGCAAAAGTGGTGGACTCGATGGTCATCTTGCCCGCCTCGATCTTGGAGAAGTCGAGGATGTCGTTGATGATGCCCATCAGGTTGCGGGCGGCAGCGTTGACCTTCTTGATGTAGTTGGCCTGGCGTGGACTGAGCTCGCCCGCCAGCGCCAGGCCAGACATGCCGATGATGGCGTTCATGGGGGTGCGGATTTCGTGGCTCATATTGGCCAGAAAATCCGACTTGGCCTGGTTGGCTTCTTCAGCCGCCTTTTGGGCCTGGCGGATGGCGATCTCGGCCTCCTTGATGGCAGTGATGTCCTGGTTGACACCAAACAATTGCACCAGGCGGCCGTCGGAATCGGTTTCTGCCTGCACCAGGGTGCGCAGCCAGATCTGGCGCTTGTCGAGGGGGCGGCGAAAAGGGTAGGTCATCTCGAACGCGTCCAGCCGCCCGGCCAGCGCATCGGCGAACTGCTGACGGTACCGGTGGACCAGCTGCGGGTCCGCCAGGTCGATACGCCGCCACACCTCGGATACCGTCAGGCGCCGCTCGGAGCGCCCCGGCAGCTCGCCGCACAGCACGGCATTGCGCTCGGACGACACCAGCCAGTCGGGCTGGTCGGCGCGGATATGCCATTCCCCCGAACGGGTGAGCGTGAGCGCCTGGTTGGCCCGTTCATTGGCCGCCTGCAACTGGGCCTGGATATTCTGCTGGTAGAGCTGCACGGCGCCGAGTTTGTCGCGCATTTGCACCAGCCGGTGCAGCACGCTGTCACCCTGCTCTTGTTCGGTGTGGATGGCCGAGCCCAGGTCGCCGTCGGCGATGCGCTGGATGGTGGCGTGCACCCGCTCGATGGTGCCGCCCATCAGCGTCTGCAGCTTGTCGATGTAGCGGTTCACGTTGTCGGCCACCGCCTGGAATTCGCGGGTGTCGGCGGGTGGCAGGTGGCGTTGCAGGCTGCTGCCACTGGAGGCAATGGCATCCAGCGCGTCGCGGATCTTGCCCAGCGGACTGAGCACCTGTTTGGTGACGATGCCGTACAGCGCGGCCACGATCATGCAGTTGATGGCCAGAATCTGAAGCACCAGCAGCACCAAATCGTGCTGCAGGCGCTGGCGGATGTCGCGCTCCGACGCGTACAGCGTGACGCTTCCCACCCTGGGCTGGTCGGGCTGGTACAGCACGTCGAACTGCCGGGTAATGTCTGCAGCCAATGGGCCCCGCAGTTCCACCAGTGCGCTGCCGGCCCGCTGCAAGCCGTACGATCTGTCCTTGCCATATTGCACAAAGATGCCCGTGACGATGGCATCGTTCATCTCGGAGCGCATGATGTCGATGATTTGCTCGCGGTTGAATTGCCAGATCGCCGTGGGCAGGGTGGTCTTGACGCGCGCCTCGATGTGGCTGAGCCGCTGGGCCAGATCGGCCTCTTTTTCGCTTTTGCGGTCCAGATAGTTCCAGGCGCCGAACGCGCCCAGTCCCACCGACACGATCAACACGAACAGCACCACAAATCGGAGTCGGATGGAAGGCTTAGTCAGCATATCCCGCCCCTGGCTGCTTCATTCGGCGGGTTTCAGCGGCGGAATGCCCAGCTCGGCTAGCTTGTCAAGAAAGATCTTTTTGACAAGCCCTTCTTTTTGCATGCCCAGCAGGGCGGCATTGATGCGGGGCACCAGCGTGGCGTGCTTTTTGTTCAGGTGGAAATACAGCGGCTCGGTGGCCCAGGCGTGCAGCCCACGGTAAAACTTGCGCGGGCTTTGGCGGGCAAGTTCCGGCTCTGCAGCGAGGTAGACCAGCATCGCCACCTCAAACCGCCCATTGGCCAACATCTCGAACGCGGTGCGCACATCCTTGGCGTCCGTGACGTCCATCCCCTGGCTGTATTTCGGCAGCATCAATATGGTCCGCGTCAATCCAACTTTGCGGTGGCGTAATTCGGCGCGCGGCAGGTTGGCCACCTTTTCGTCCATGCTGTAGATGGCCAGGTCGGCCCAGACCACCGGGGTGGGCACCGCCACCACATCGGTATACGTCTTGGCCGCATCGGCGATGCGCATCACGTCCCCGTCCAGGCTGCCGTCGTTGGCTAGGATCATGGAGCGCGACAGGGGAACGCGCTGGAACTCGCACTGCAGGCCACTGCGCTTGAACGCCTCTTTCACCACGCTCTCGGCAATATCGGATAACGGCGAAGGGGAATCCGTGCGGCCAATCTGCAATACCTGTTGGACCTGTTGGACCTGCTGGGCCAGGCCGGGCATAGCCGCCAGCACCAGCAATGCGGCCCCCACCCCATGGCGCAGCCTGCGGCGGGCAAAAAGAGAAAGTTCATCGCATACACCATGGTCGCAAAGTTGGAGCTTGGCAGATGCTATACAAACTTACAAAAAACAACAAATACCGATTTACTCGAAATTTATAAAAAAATAGCCACTTGCGTCCATCCAATGGGCGTAAGCAGCTATAAAAACAGAAGCAAATTCAGATCAAAAACATGAGCCCGGCTACCACTGTGGGCAGGGCCGCACCGGCCAGCAGGCCCAGCGCACCGATCGACTCGTCGTTGAAACCCTTGCGCAACAGCGCCACCCCGGCCGGGTTGGGCGCGTTGGCGATCACCGTCAAGCCGCCACCGGCCACGGCACCGGCGACCAGCATGTACTTGGCCGGGTCGCTGATGCCCTCGATCAGGGAGCCCAGGTAGGTCAGCGCCGCGTTGTCGGTCAGCGCCGTCAGGCCCAGCGCGCCGAAAAATAGCGCAGTCGGGGCCAGGCTGGAGACGATGGGTTGCAGCCACCACTGCTGCATGCCGCCCAGCACCACCAGACCGGCCAGAAAGAAGCCAACCAACAGCCCCTCTTTCAGAATCAGCGGACTCTGATGCCGTTGGTAGGCTTCCGTGTAGCCGATGAAGAACAAGAACAGCCCGATAAACACCACAGGATGGTGGGCAAACACCACCACCCCGGCCAGAAACGCCAGGTGGATCAGGCTTACCAGCAGCGGCACAGGCCGGGGCGCCGTCGGCTTGGCAGCGGCCGTGGCCTTGAGGTGGGTGCGCAACAGAAATACCAACACGCTGGCGTTGACCAGCACGGCGATGCAGGCGCGCCAGCCAAAGGTCGTGGCCATGAAGGCGCTGTCCCAGCCCCAGACCGAAGCCACCATCAGCACCGGCGGCGCAGCATACGAGGTCAGCGTGCCGCCAATCGAGACATTGACGAACAGCACACCCAAGGCGGCGTACTTGAGCCACTCGGGCAGACCGGGGCGGAACACCAGCGGGGCCAGGATCAGCGCAGCCAGGGTCATGGCCGCCGGTTCGGTGATGAGTGAACCCAGCAGAGGCACCAGAGCCAACCCCAGCCAGGCCATGACCAGAGGGGTGGGCAGCGGCACCACACGGGCCACGCCTGTGAGCCACTGCTGAACCAGTTCCAGCACCGGGCGCGAGGCGGCCACCACCATCACCACAAAAACAAACAGCGGCTCGGTGTACTGGCGCGACTCGGCATAGGCCAGCGCTTCGGCCCCGCTGCCCAGCAGTGCCATTACCACCACCAGCACCAGGGCCCACAGGCCAAACACCACCTCCACCTCGCCCAGGATGTGGAACAGGCCGGCGTGGCGCGGGTGCCGATGGGCCAGCGCTTCAAACCATTTGGCGGCAAAGGTATGCAGCAGGGCCAGTCCAAACAGGACGGCGGCGGCGATGTGGATGGAAGTGGGCTGCATGAGTGTGACGAAAGGTAATAACTAATTGCCATTGTCAGGTACGAAAGTCCCAAGCTGGCACTTATTCCTATTGCCGACGGGGTTTTTAGATTGGCAATAGTTAATCACAAATAACAACATTTGCTAACAGCCTGAACGCCAATCCAACCAAAAATCACCGTTGCACACCCAGCCGCCTACGCCATCAGGAACGCTGGAATAGGTCCAAGGCCACGCACGATTTGCCACGTTTCACGCTCCACGACCAACAATGCTCCGGCAACAATGCAATGACAATAAGAAGATCCAAAACACTGGACGTCTTCCGGGGTTTGCTGTTTGTACTCATGGCGAGTACCCATGCGATGTCGCTGACTGGAATAGACCGGTCGCACTGGCTGTTCGGCGACCTGTGGCTTCCCAATGGCTGGGCCACCGTGGTGTATGTGGTCTTGTCGGGTTATGGCATCGGGTGGATATTCTCGGCTCGCCATCCTCCCGCACGGCACCAGGCCTTATTGCACCGCCGCAGCGCGGTTATTTTGGCGGTGATGCTGCTGTCCAACAGTTTTTTTGCCATCGCCAAACTGGCCCAGGCGGGCGACCTGTCACCGGTCTTGACCTGGGCTTGGTGGATCGGCTTCATCACCCTCACAACGCCTTGGTCCATCTCCGGCGTGCTGCTGCCCACGGTGCTGGTCTTGCTATGCGCGCCGCTGCTGATTCGGTGCTGCGGTCACTGGCCATGGCAGACCTTGGCAGCACTGCTCCTGGCCCAGATCGCTGCGAATCTGGCCGGGCAGTTTGCAGTGGCATCGGGCGCTACCGGTGGCTGGGCGGTCCGCTTCTTTTTGCTCGAAGGTCTGGGCGGCTTTCCCGTGCTGCCTTTCCTGCTGAACGGTTGCATAGGGTGCTGGCTGGGTATCTATCGCCACCAAAACGAACCGCTGTGGCTGTACGGCATTGCCCTGCTGTTGCTGCTGCAGCTGGCGGTGTACGGGTCCACTTTTGCGCCACCAGCGGTGTACTGGAGTGTCTTTCGCAACACGGTGGGGCCGGCCGGTAAATTCGCCTGGCTTTTTCTGTGTGCGGGTCTGCTGGCGCGCTCGGGTTATAGGCCCCTGGTGGTGCCGATGGCACTGATTGGCAAGTTCGCGTTGACCACCTTTGTGATGCACCGCATTTTTCTCCAGTTGCTAGAGACCACGCTCAATGGCCAGCAGCCGGAGACACTGCCCGCAGAGCTGCGCTATGCCATGCTCTGGATCGGCACCCTGTCCCTCACCTGGGTCCTGTGTGGGTTTTTGCAGCGCCACTACAACCGGGTCGCATCCCCGCGGCTCGCGCAAAACAAGGTTTCCGGCAAAGACGACTACTTCACCCAGTGAGCCGCGCAGGCAACAGGAACTTTTGCTCAAACACATCGGCGGGCACTGGCCGGCTGAACAGAAAGCCCTGCATTTCGTCGCAGCCCATCAGGCGCAGCAGCCGCGACTGCTCCTCGGTTTCCACGCCCTCGGCCACCACCTTGAGCTTGAACGCGTGGGCCAGATTGATGATGGTGGACACCAGCGACAGCCCGCGCGGGCCGGTGACCATATCCACCACGAAGGTGCGGTCGATCTTCAGCGTGTCTACCGGCAGGCGCGACAACTGGCCTAGCGACGAGTAGCCGGTGCCGAAGTCGTCGATGGCAATGGTCAGCCCCATGGCGCGGATGGCCAGCAAGGTGGCGCTGCTGCGCTGCACGTCTTCCATGATCAGGCTCTCGGTGATCTCCAGTTCCAGGCTCTGCGCCGCCTGGGGGTCGGTACCAATCACCTGTTCCAGGGCGGAGACGAAGTTGCGGTGGCGCAGCTGCAGCGGCGACACGTTGACAGCGATCCGCACCGGCTCCAGTCCGGCCGCACGCCAACGCTGGTAGTCCTCCTGCGCCTTGCGCAAGGCCCACAGGCCGACTTCGTAAATCAGCCCGGTCTCTTCCAGAATGGGAATGAAATGCCCCGGCGGCACCAGGCCGTTTTTGGGGTCGTTCCAGCGGATCAGCGCCTCTGCACTGGTGACTTTGCCCGTGCCCAGGTCCACCTTGGGCTGGTAATGCAGCACAAACTGCTCCAGGTCCAGGGCAGTACGCAGGCGGCTTTCCAGGTCGAGCGCAGCGGCCACCCGGGTGTCCATTTCGGGGGCATAGAACATCAGGTGCTCGGCCGAGCCTTTGGCCCGTTTCAGGGCCGACTCGGCATTGCGCAACAGGGTTTCGGCATCTTCGCCGTCCAGCGGGTACAGCACCACGCCAATCTTGCCGGCAATGCGCAGATCCGAGCCCTGCAACCGGTAAGGGTGGGCAAAACAGTCGCGCAATAGCTGCTCCAGCTCCAGCGCCACACTTCCCACGTCGCGCGGCCCCAGCAAGAGCACGCCAAAGCAGTTGACCCCCACGCGCGCCGCCGCCTCCAGCGGCACGCCGCCAACGCGAATGCGTTGTGCCAATTGGTTGAGCAAATCGTCACCCGCCGCCCGACCCAAGGTGTCGTTGATGGCCCGAAAGCGCTCGATATCGATCAAAGCCAACGCCAGACTGCTGCGGCCACCGTCAAACATGCGTACATGCTGGCCTACTTGCTCCAGAAACAGGGTGCGGTTGGGCAGTCCGGTGACTTCGTCGTAGTAGGCCAGATAAGTGAGCTTGTCGGCCTTTTCGATGTGGTCGAGCGCAAAGCCGATGTCGCTGGCCAGCTCGGACAACAGCGCCAACTCCTCGTCGTCAAAAAACCCGGTCTCGTCGGCATACAAGGCAAATACCCCCACCACCGTCTCATTGACCAGCAAGGGCAACACCGCCATGGCGCAGATCCCCTGGTCCATGTGCGCCTTCAGGTACTGGCTGCCGGAGAATTCCTTCATGTCGTTGAGCACCATGGGCTTCTTGGCCTTGATGGCCCGCACGGTCATGGAATTCGCATGCTTTGCGCCATCTTGCAGGGAAAAACTGTCCTGGATATAGGCCAAAAACTCGCGCTCCACATTCGACGAAGCGATGGGCAGGATCTGCAGCGCATCCCAATCGGTCAGGCCGATCCAGGCCATCTTGAACTGGCCCAGCTCCACGGCAATCCGGCAGGCCTCCTGGAACAGCTCTTCATGGTTGCGCACACGGACAATCAAGGCGTTGATACCGCTGAGTACGGCGTACACACGGTTGAGCCGCTTGATGCGCCGCTCAGCCGACCGCTGGTCGGTAATGTCCTCCCCGATGCTGGCAATGCCCACCACCTCGCCCGCTACCGAATGCAACAGGGTGTGGTTCCAGCGGATCAACCGGAGGGCTCCCTGGCGCGTCTGGATTTCACTTTCAAAATGGGCCATGCCCGGCTGGTTGGCCAGCAAGGCGGCAAACCGTGCGCGTCCGGCGTCTGCCGCATGCGGCAGGAAAATACCGAAGAACTCACGGCCCATGACTTCTGCCCGCTGCCAGCCCGTCAGCCGCAGCAGGTAGTCGTTGGAATAGGTGACCTGCCCTTCGCGGTCCAACATCATCGCCACCAGTTCCAGGTGACCCAGCATGTCGTTGAAGCGTCGGTTGCTTTCCACCAGCGCTTCGGCAGCACGCTTGCGCTCGACCACTTCGGCCTGCAGTTTCTCGGCCTGCCCCCGCACCTCTTTGTAGAGGCTGCCGTTTTCAAAGATGCGGCCGACTTGCGCCGCCAGAATGGTCACGATCTGCTCGTCTTCATCGCTGAAATCCACCGCACCCAGCTTGTCCACCAGGCACATCCAGCCGTAGGTGTGCGACAAGGACACCACCGGCACCACCAGGCTGGCATACAGCGGAGGATAGCCCGGCGGCAGCCCTACCGACGCGGGGTTACCGTCGGCACAGCGGATGCGGCGGGAGCGGCGTTGGGCACGCACTTCGCCCAGCAAACCATGGTCGATGTCGGGACGCTGCAGCTTGGTCAGTACCGCGGCATCGATGCCACTGGTGAAAAATACGGGCTCGGGCTGGCCCTTCCCTTGCACGCACAGCAACACGTACTTGGCTCCCATCAGGTCGCGCGCCCCCCGGCAGACCTTGCCAAGCAGCACCACCGGGTCGTGCTCCGAGGCCAGATGCAAATTCAGATCGGTCAAGGCCGCCAGGCGCCGGTTGGTGGCGCGCAGGTCGTCCAGTTTCTCCGACAACTTGTCGCTCATCAGCCGCATGTGGGCGCGGTCAAACTCCAGCGTGTCGGGCACGGTCAAAGCTTGGGCCACAGGGATGTGCGCCAGAGACTGGGCAATCGCCAGCAAAATTTCTTCGGGCTCACAGGGCTTGACCAGCACCCGCGACACACCACAGCTCTTGGCCAGGTTACGGGCCTCGCGCTCCCGGTAGTGCGCGCTGTAGAAGATCACCTCGGTGGCCGCACACAGCGGGTCGGCACGCAGCTGGCGCACAAACTCGTAGCCATCCATGGTGGGCATCAGGATGTCGGAGATCACCAGGTCCGGGCGCGTTGCGCGCACCATTGCCAGGCCCTGGGCGCCGTCAGCGGCTTCCAATGGCTGGTGGCCACCATGGCGGATCAACGCGACGAGCAACTCGCGGTTTTCTGCCAGATCATCAACAACCAATATTTTCGCCATGGACCATTCCGTAGAAGTTATGCGCCTGGCGGGCTGGGAGCCCGAAGCCCAGGCGGTAGGAAGGCCGCGATTTGCTCTACAAAAGTCTCGGGAGTAATGGGTTTGGTCAGGTAGTTGTCAAAGCCTGCGGCCAGCGCAATATCGCGGTCGCCGGGCATGGAAAAGGCGGTCACGGCAATCACCGGTACCACGCGCCACAGCGGGTTGGCGTGCAAACGCTGTACCACTTCATAGCCATTGAGCACCGGCATCTGCAAGTCACAGAGCACCAGGTCAGGGTGTTCACGCAAGGCTATTTCGACACCCGCGCCACCATCTGCCGCTTCCAGCATGGTATAGCCCTGGCGGTCCAGCAGGTAGCGCACCAGTTCACGGCTGAACTCGTCGTCTTCGATCACCAGAATATGTGCGGGCATAGGCTACTCCAGCGGGAGCTCCAGGGTAAAAATGCTGCCTTGCCCATGCACGCTGCGCACGGTGATGTTCCCACCCAGCTCCACGGCCAGTTTGCGGCTAAGGTGCAAGCCCAGGCCGGTGCCTTCGAATCGGCGCCGGTCAGCCGCCTCGACCCTTGAAAACGCCTCGAACAAGCGGCCCTGGTCGGCTGCGGGTATGCCGGGGCCGGTGTCTTCCACGCTGATGCGCAGTGCCTGGCCGTCCGCAGTCGGGCAGGTTTCCAGTTGCAGGCACACCCGCCCGTGCTCGGTGAACTTGATGGCGTTGCCCAGCAGATTGATGACGATCTGGCTAACCGCCCGGCGGTCGGTTTGCAATACCAGCGCATTCGGGGCCAGCCGCAGCGCCAGTTCCAGCCCCTTGTTTTCGGCCTCGGGGCGCAGCGTGGCGGCCAGCTCCACCAGCAATGCCTGGCAATCCACCGCTTCGCGCGTCGGGTCAAACTTGTTGGCGCCCAACTTGGCCAGATCAAGCAGGTCGTTGATCAAGGACAACAGGTGGCGGGCGCTGGTCTGGACGATGCGCAGTTGCTTGTCCTGCTCTTCGTTGAGCGGGCCGGGCAATTGCATGCGCAGCGTACCGGTGAAGCCGATGATGGAGTTCAACGGTGTGCGCAACTCGTGCGACATGCTGGCAAAAAAACGGTCCTTGACCAGCGCAGCGCTTTCCAGCTCGCGGTTCTTATTGTGCAAGGTCTGCTCAAAGCGTTTGCGCTCGGTCACATCGCGGATGGCACTGGACACAAACAGACCGTCTTCCGTCTCCAGCGGGCTCAGGCTGATCTCGACCGGAAACTCCGAGCCGTCCTTGCGCTGCCCAAACAGATCCAGTCCCGCCCCCATCGACCGGGCGCGCGGCTGCGAAAAGAAGCCGCCGCGGTTGCCCGGGTGCTGGTGGCGAAAACGCTCAGGCACCAGAATTTCAATCTTCTCGCCCAACAACTCTTCGCGGCTCCAGCCAAACAGCTTCACCGCCTGTGAATTGACCAGCACCATGGTGCCGTCGCGGTTGACGATCACCATCGCGTCCGGGGCCGACTCCAGCAGGTCCTTGAACTTCTGGTCGGCCTTCTTGCGGTCGGTGATGTCGCGGATGGCGCTCATCACCATGGTGCCCTCTTCGGTAGCAATGGGGCTGAGGCTGATTTCCACCGGAAACTCTTCGCCGCCCTTGCGCAGACCAAACAGCTCCAGGCCGGCCCCCATGGTGCGGGTGCGCGGCTGCTCCAGAAAATGGCTGCGGTGGCCCAGGTGGGCACTGCGAAAGCGCTTGGGCAGCAGCACCTCGATCGGCTGTCCCAGCAGCTCCGCCCGCCCATGTCCAAAGACCTTTTCCGCCTGGGAGTTGACCAGCACAATGCGCCCGGTCACGTTGACCATCACGATGGCATCCGGCGTGGACTCCAGCAAATCATGGAAACGGGCTTCCACCAGCTTGGCATCGCGCAGCACCTTCAGGTGGGTCACGTCCTTTTGGTTGGAGAGAAAGTACGCCAAATGGCCATTGGCATCGTTGACCACCTTGGTCGAAATGCTGGTGTGCACCAAAGTGCCGTCTTTGCGGCGGCGCACGGCCTCGTACACCACCATGCCCAGGCGCAAAACCTCGGCCTGGGCCTGCAACTCCTCGTCGGCGCGGTCTCTAGGAATGATCAGGTCGAATACCGACTGCCCCACCGCCTCGCTCTCGCTGTAGCCAAAAATGGTTTCGGCCGCCGGGTTCCAGTTCAAGACCTGTCCGGTTGGCGAAATGGCCAACAGCGCATCCGGGTTGAGTGCCCAGAGCGTATCGGTGGAGGCCGGGGTCATCCAGCCGCCCTTCGCAAGCAGTCCAAACGGGTCAGCACGGGGCTCCGCAGCATTGCATGCGTGTGTGACAAGAGAGTTTCGTGCAAATGCATCAACATCTCCGAAATGTAACAAGTAGTTACCAGTATACCCATATGGCCCCAGGACACCCCTCACAGGCAGGACGCAGTCCCAAGGTATGTCTTCATACTAGTCCACAAAAACTCCATTCAAAAAATGAATACCCGTACGGTACACCCTCTTAGTGTGCACAAGCTAATCCTGCCCCAGCGCTTATTCCATCAGCACGAGAAGCTACAACTTTAGTAGCAAATCACAAATACGGCGGCGTGCAGGCCGAAACAATTTCCACCACGCTGTCGCCGGTATTGCGAAAGCGGTGCGGCAGGCTGCTGTCAAACAGGTAGGCATCGCCCGCCTTCAACACGCGTACCTGGTCACCCACGGTGAGCTCGATTTCGCCGCTGAGCACAATGCCGCCCTCGTGCGACTCGTGTTCCAGCATGGTCAAGGGCACGCGACCCAGAATTTTGCGTAGCGAGGCCACCGAAGGTCGGCGTTTGTTCTGCTCGGTGGCCGACAACGGGCTGGACGGCATGCCTGCCGCCAACTGGGTACCGTCCGAATTTTTGCAGCCAGCTAAGACGATGCATTCACCCATTGAATCGTCGGCATTACAACTCTGCCAGCGGAATACCTCCGGCTTGCTCGTCGGCCTTCAACAGCACGATCAACTCTGCCAGGTCCTGGTCCAGCCGCTGCAGACTGGCGCTGGGCAGCTTGCCCAGCGCCAAAGGCAACACACCCGCAAACGGACCCGGCACCTGGGCCAGCACCGCCAGTCCTGCGGGCAGTATCTGCAGTTGCACGTGGCGCCGATCCTCCGGCACTTTGACCGTACGGATCAGCTCTTTGCGCAGCAAGGCTTTGACCAGATTGCTGGCGGTACTTTGGTGGATGTCCATACTGTTGGCCAGCCCGCCCATGCCGATGGCGGGATGGTCTCTGACCACGCTCAGCGCCCACACCTGCGCGCTGCCCAGGCCGACCTGGCTTTCCACTTGCTGGAAATGGCTGCGCACTGCGTTGAACACCACCCGAAAACGCCGCAACACCTGGGCGGTAGTGGCGGAGGTCTCAGAAGCATCGGGTGACGGCAGCATGGTTGGATGATAGAGCCAGGTACACCCTACAATCCAATACATTGCAGCAAATGTAATTTACACCCTACCGAGTCCAAGCCATGCAGCCGCATCCCCGCGTTTTCACTGCCTTCCAGCAAGAAGTGGCCGACTGGCGTTTGTGGGCCGGGCGCACCGTGGTGCTGGGGTTTGCAGCGATAGCGGGCTTGACGGTGGTGGCGTTTACCTGGTTGACGGAACATGCCCTGCACCTGTTTTCTGTGCTGGACGCGCAGGCCTGGTGGGCGCCTCTGCTGTGGACACCGGCTTGCACCGCAGCCATCGTCTGGCTGACACGGCGGTTTGCGCCCGGCGCCGCTGGCTCGGGCATTCCGCAGGTGATGGCCGCACTGACCCCCGAAGTGCCGCCTGCTGCCCGCGGCCTGTTTGTGTCCTTGCGCCTGGCGCTGGCCAAGGCGTTGCTGACGGCCTGGGGCCTGCTGGCCGGTTTGTCGCTGGGGCGCGAAGGCCCATCGGTGCAGATTGCCGCCGGGGTGATGCACCACGCGCGCCGTTGGCTGCCCAAGGACTCGCGGGTATCGGAACACGGCCTGCTGCTGGCCGGAGGCGCCGCCGGCATTGCTGCGGCGTTCAACACTCCGTTGGGCGGCGTGATGTTTGCCATTGAAGAGCTGTCGCGTCGGCCCGAGCAGCGTAGCAGTGGACTGCTGCTGGCGGCCATCGTGCTCAGCGGTTTGATGGCCGTGTCGGTATACGGCAATACCACCTATTTTGGGGTGATACGCATCGACAATTTAAGTGTGGCGCTGCTGCTGCCGGGCCTGCTGGTTACCGTGTGCTGCGGGCTGGCGGGCGGGCTGTTTGCGCGGCTGCTGGTGGTGTCGCTGTCTGGCAGCTCGGCCGATGTGTTCACCCGCTTTCGCCAGTCTGCACCCGTGCGGTTTGCGGCGGCTTGCGGGCTGGCCGTGGCGGTGCTGGGGGTGGTGAGCCAGAGCGACACCTACGGCAGTGGCTACGGCCATACCCGCGCCATGCTGGAGGGCCACGGCGACACGGCACCGCTGTACGTGTTGCTGAAGTTCATTGCCACCTGGATCACCACCTGGGCAGGGGTGCCCGCAGGCATTTTCGCGCCCTCCCTGGCGATTGGCGGGGCCCTGGGCAACGACATTGCGTTGCTGACCGGGTACGTCAACGCGCCCACGCTGATTGCTTTGGGCATGGCGGGCTTTCTGGCCGCCGTGACCCAAGCCCCTATGACATCGTTCATCATCGTGATGGAAATGGTGGACGGCCATGGCCTAGTGCTGAGCCTGATGGCCAGCGCCCTGGTGGCCAGCGGCGTATCACGCTTGGTGAGTGCGCCGCTGTATGCGTCACTGTCAGCGTTGCAGTTACGACGCCTGCCGCCCGAAACGCCACCATGATTCCACGCGTTTCAGGCCCCCAGCGCCTGACGGTACTGCATTAGCAGCTATTCATTCAATAGCAAACTACAAATACGGCGGCGTACAGGCCGAGACGATCTCGACCACGCTGTCGCCGGTATTGCGAAAGCGGTGCGGCAGGCTGCTGTCAAACAGGTAGGCATCGCCCGCCTTCAACACGCGTACCTGGTCGCCCACGGTGAGCTCGATTTCGCCGCTGAGCACAATGCCCCCCTCGTGCGAGTCGTGCTCCAGCATGTCCACGCCGGTGTCGGCCCCGGGCGCGTAGCGTTCTTGCAGGATTTGCAGGTTGTGGGCGCGGGCGTTGCCCACTTGGCGCAGCGTCAGGGTGCGGTCGCCGCTGGCACCGGGGGCGTGGCGCGTCAGGCGGGAGGTCAAATCCACCAGGTCGGCCGGGCTGTGGAACACGGCATCGGCCTGGGGCTGGTCGGGCTCGAAAAACTCGGCCATGGTCAGCGGCACGCCACTCAAAATCTTGCGCAGCGAGGCCACCGAGGGGCTGCTCTTGTTCTGCTCGATGGTCGAAATCTGGCTGGACGGCACGCCCGCCCGCTCCGCCAGCTGCCGCTGCGACCAGCCCGCCGCCATGCGCACCTGGCGCAAGCGGCTCCCCACATCAAACGGACCATCCCGCATAAATAATTTCCCCAAACGCTCAATATTTTGAGCAAAATATACACCTATACCGATCACTTGCGAATTTTCCATGCCACTCGACCACACCGCCGCGCCGGCCAACAAAGCACCCGTCACCATTTTCGGCCCCGACTTTCCGTTTCCGTTCGACGACTGGATCGCCCACCCCGCCGGGCTAGGCAGCCTGCCCGCCCAGCACCATGGGGCCGAGGTGGCCATCGTCGGCGCGGGCATGGCCGGCATGGTGGCCGCCTATGAGCTGATGAAGCTGGGCTTCAAACCCGTGGTGTACGAGGCCTCCAAGATGGGCGGGCGCCTGCGCTCGCAGCCGTTCGAGGGCGGCCAGGGCGTGATCGCCGAGCTGGGCGGCATGCGCTTCCCGGTGTCCAGCACCGCGTTCTACCACTATGTCAACGCGTTGGGCCTGCAAAGCCAGCCTTTCCCCAACCCGCTCACGCCCGCCAGCGGCAGCACCGTGGTCGATCTGGAAGGCCAGACCTACTACGCCGAAAAGCTCGCCGACCTGCCCCCCATGTTCAAAGAGGTGGCCGATGCCTGGGCCCGCGCGCTGGAAGACGGTGCCCAATTCGAGGCGGTGCAAGACGCCATCCGCAGCCGCGATGTGCCCGCGCTGAAGGCGCTGTGGAACAAACTGGTCCCGCTGTGGGACGACCGCACCTTCTACGACTTTGTGGCCACCTCCAAGGCGTTTGCCGGGTTGTCGTTCCAGCACCGCGAAGTCTTCGGCCAGGTGGGCTTTGGCACCGGCGGCTGGGACTCGGACTTCCCCAACTCCATGCTGGAAATCTTGCGCGTGGTGATGACCAACTGCGACGACGAGCAGCGCCTGATTGTGGGCGGGGCCGACCAGGTGCCGCTGGGCCTGTGGCAGCACGCGCCCGCGCATTGCGTCCACTGGCCTGCAGGCACCACCCTGGCCAGCCTGCACGGCGGCGCACCGCGCGCGGGCGTGGCGGCCATCCAGCGGCAAGACGATGACCAGATTGCCGTCACCGACCGCTGGGGCGACACGCGCAGCTATGCCGCCGTGCTCACCACCTGCCAAAGCTGGCTGTTAACCACCCAGATCGCCTGCGACGAATCGCTGTTTTCGCAAAAAATGTGGATGGCACTGGACCGCACCCGCTACATGCAGTCCAGCAAAACCTTCGTCATGGTGGACCGCCCGTTCTGGAAAGACAAACACCCCCTCACCGGACGCGACACCCTGAGCATGACGCTGACCGACCGCCTCACCCGCGGCACCTATCTGTTCGACAACGGCCCCGGCAAACCGGGCGTGATCTGCCTGTCGTACGCATGGATGGGCGACGCGCTGAAAATGCTGCCCCAGCCCCCCGAAAAGCGCGTCAAGCTGGCGCTGGATGCCTTGAAAAAAATCTACCCGCAGGTGGACATTGCCCGCCACATCATCGGCGACCCCATCACCGTCTCGTGGGAGGCCGACCCGCACTTCCTGGGCGCGTTCAAGGGTGCGCTGCCCGGCCACTACCGCTACAACCAGCGCATGTTTGCCCACTTCATGCAAGACGACAAACCCGCCAGCGAACGCGGCATCTTCATCGCAGGCGACGACGTGTCCTGGACCCCCGCCTGGGTGGAGGGCGCGGTGCAGACATCGCTGAACGCGGTGTGGGGCATCCTGCACCACTTCGGTGGCGCAACCCACGCCGAGAACCCCGGCCCCGGCGATGTGTTCAAAGAGATCGGCCCCATGGAGCTGCCGGAATGAGCGACCTGCCGAACGATCTACGTTTGGCGCTGCTGCAGTGCCCGTCGCTGCCGCTGGACGTGCCCGCCAACCTGGCCCGGCTGGAGCGGTTCGCCGCCCAGGCCGCCGCTGCCGGGGCGCAGTTGCTGGTCACACCCGAGATGTTTTTGACCGGCTACAACATCGGCGGCCCCGCTGCCGCCGCACTGGCCGAGCCTTCTGACGGCCCGCGCGCCCAGGCCGTGGCGGCCATCGCCCGCCAGCACCAGATCGGCATCGTCTTCGGCCACCCCGAGCACAACGGTGGCGCGGTGTTTAACGCCGCCCAGTGCATCGATGCCCAAGGCTACACGCTGGGCCGCTACCGCAAGACCCAGCTCTTCGGCGACCTGGACCGCGGCATGTTCAGCCCCGGCCCCGGCGACGAGCCGCTGTTTGATTTGCACGGCTGGCGGCTCGGCCTGCTGGTCTGCTATGACGTGGAATTCCCCGAAAACACCCGCCGCCTGGCCCTACAGGGTGCCGACCTGATCGTGGTGCCCACCGCCAACATGGAAGGCTTCGATTTCGTCGCCCAGCACCTGGTGCCCACGCGGGCCTACGAAAACCAGCTGTACCTGGCCTATGCCAACTTCTGCGGCCCTGAGGGCGGTCTGGCCTACAACGGACTCAGCTGCGTGGCAGCACCGAACGGGGCGGGCCTGGTACAGGCCGGGCGCGGGGCCGAGTTGCTGCTGGCGGATGTGACGCGGGCCGGTTTGGCGGCGGGACGGGCCATGAATGGGCATCTGGCGCTGTGCCGGGCCCCGGGGCACACGCTATCTAAATAATAGCTTCTCATGCTTATAGAATAAGCGCTGGAGGCACTTTTTATCCAAACTCTGGTCTGCGCCAGCTGGGTCCGCATTCGTCCACAAAACTAGGGACGTCTGCCCCGCCCCACCGCACCAGGCCAATTGACGCAGCCCCCAGCCCCGCCTAACCTCGCATGAGCCTGTAGAGCCAAAAACGCGCTTACTGGCTCATCCGTGAAGGAAACCGCATGGCTGGCACCGCTGACACCGTTTTTTTGCGCGCATTTTTGTGGCTGCAGGGCAGCGTGGCCGCACTGCAAACCGACATCCAGCCGCCCGCGCTGGCCACGCCGCTGGCCGACGCGCTGCGCACCCGGCTCGGGCTGGCACTGGACCAGACCGCCGCCACCATCAACCCCGACACTTTCCACGCCAGCAATGCCGAGGCCCAGTCGCTGGCCACCGCGGCCATGGTGGTGGGCGAAACGCTGGCGGCGTTGAAAACCGTGGGCGAGCTGCTGGCCCACCTAGGCGACGGCGGCGTGGGGCTGGGGGATTTGTCCAAGGTCATCCAGCAGATCCACCGCATCACCTCGGCCAGCCCCGGCCAGCCCCCCAGCGCGTATGCGATTGCCAAGCTGCTGCTGATCGTCAGCGGCGATGCCGACCAGCCCGCCAGCGACCCGCCCGCCAAGCTGCTGGTCTACCGCCTGCTGGGCAAAACTGCCGCCAACCCGCCCACCCCCGCCGCCTTTGCCGAAGCACAGATGACGCTGGGCCTGGTGGTGATGGCCATCGGCACCCTGCTGGACCGCGCCTTTGCCGCGCCCAACCTGGACGACGCCAAAGGCTGGCTGGTGCCCCGGGGTCCGGGCATCGACCTGCCGCCACTGGTGGCCAGCCGCGCCTTCCAGCTGGCCGGGGGCGCCAACGGCAGCCTGGACCTGCTGCTGGGCTACGACCTGCCCCAGCACCTGCTGTACGCCGAGCTCACCTCCACCCTGCGTGCCAGCCCCGGTGCCGGGCAGGACTTTGCGCTGGAGCTCAAGGCCGACGGCAAGGTCACGCTGCAGGTCGACCTGCCGGTGCTGACCAACCCGCTCCCCGCCCTGGCCGCGCCGGTACTCACCGGCACCTCGGCCATCGGCCTGCTGTTTAGCCGCAACCAGCCGCTGGTGCTGGGCAACGCGGCACAAACCCACTTCACCATCGGCAAGATGAGCGGCGGCTTCACCCTGGACAACCTGCAGCCCAAGGTGGAATTTGACCTGGCCGAGAGCGTGCTGTCGCTCAAGGTGGGCGACGACCCCTTCCTGGGCGCGGTGCTGGGCGAGTCTGTCGAGGTGGCGCTGACCTTCGGGCTGATTGCCGACATGGCGGGCGGCCTCCGGCTCAAGGACGGCACCGGCCTCAAGGCCACCATCCCGCTGGAGCGCATCCCCAACAGCCCGGTACAGATCCCGTTCCTCAGTTTCGAGCTGAAGAAGGCAGACAACCTGGACAAAATCGAAGTCGAGCTGTCGGGCTCGTTCCAGGTGGAGATCGGACCGTTCGCGGGCTCCATCGACCGGCTGGGCACCCTGCTCCGGCTGGACGACCTGCTGGCCGGCACCACCGCGCCGCGCTTTGACCTGAAGCCCCCCTCGGGCGCGGGCCTGGCCATCGACGCGGGCATCGTCAAGGGCGGCGGCTTTTTGCTGTTCGACCCCGACCGGGGCGAGTACGGCGGCATTCTGGACATCCGCATCGGCGTGATCGGGGTCAAGGCGATCGGCCTACTCAGCACCAAGAATCCCGGCGGCTGGTCGCTGCTGCTGATCATCACCGCGCAGTTGCCGCCCATCCAGCTGGGTTTTGGCTTCACGCTCACCGGCATTGGCGGGCTGCTGGGCGTGCAGCACACGGTGAGTGTGGACACCTTGTCGCAGGGCCTGACCAGTGGCTCGCTGGACAGCTTTTTGTTTCCGCAAAACCCGGTGGCCAACGCGCCGCAGATCATCAACCAGCTGCGCACCATCTTCCCGTTCAAGGCCGGGGGCTTTGTCATCGGGCCGATGCTGGAGCTGGGCTGGGGCACGCCCAGCCTGGTAATCGCACGGGTGGGCGTGCTCATCGAAGCCAGCCAGATCGTGTTTGTGGGCCAGGTGATCGTGCAACTGCCGCCGCTGGTGGACAAGTCGCTGGCCATCCTGCGGCTGCAGGTGGACTTTGCGGGCGGCATTGTGTTCGACCCGCTGAAAATCTGGTTCGACGGCGTGCTGCGCGACTCGCGGGTGGTGTTCATCGCACTCACGGGGCAGTTTGCGTTCCGCGCCATTTTTGGCGACCGGCCCAGCTTTTTGATCAGTGCCGGCGGCTTCCACCCGCGCTTTACCGACCTGCCGCCCGGCCTGCCCAGCCCGTTCCAGCGCATCGGGGCGGATTTGTCGATCGGCCCGGTGGGCATGCAGTTCCGAGGCTACTTTGCCGTGACCTCGGCCACGGTGCAAACCGGCTCGTCGATGCGCATCTGGGCCGACATCGGCATCGCCAGCATCGAAGGCGGGTTTGCGTTCGATGCCATCGTCTACATCGTGCCGCGCTTCCGCTTCGAGGTGGACCTGCACGTCTGGGCCAGCGTGGAGGTGTTTGACCTGGACTTTGCCAGCATCGACATCTACGGCCTGTTTGCCGGGCCGGGCCGCTGGCACATTGTGGGCCGGGCTGAAATCCACACGCCCTGGCCGCTGCCCGACTTCAGCTTCCATGTGGACGAGAGCTGGGGCGAAGACCGTGCCACCACGGTGCGCAAGCTGTCGCTGGCCACCGAGCTCAAGGCCGAGCTGCAAAAGCCCGGCAACTGGTCGGCCCAGTTGCCGCAAGAGGGCGATGCCTTTGCCAGCTTCGCCAAGCTGCCCGCCAGTGCCGGGATTCTGGCCCACCCCAACGCGGTGCTGCAGTTTGTGCAAAAACGCATGCCGCTGAACAAAAAGCTGGCCAAGCTGGGTACCGACGGCATCGAAGGCAGTGGCGACGCGCTGCAAATCAGCATCGGCGAGATCCGCTTCGGCGCAGAGACCACGCCGGTGGACAAAAAGCTCAACGACCAGTTCTCGGCCGCCCAGTTCCTGGAGCTGAGCGAGGACGAAACCTTCAGCCGCCCGTCGTTCGACAGTTTCGAGGCGGGCTTCCAGGTGGGCCAGCACAAGTACCAGTTTGGCCGCACCGCCAAGGACCTGTTCGACTACGAAGAGGTCAACCTGTCCACACCCAAAACCGCCGCCAGCTCCCGCCTGGCGCTCGGTGCGCTGGTGGAAGTGGGGCATGCCCGCTGGGCCACCTCGCTGGGTGCGGCGGCGCGCTCGGAGCTGCGCCGCCCGGCCCGGCTGCAGCCCGCCACCGAGGTCAAGATCGCCGTCAACCCGGCCCCGCTGCACACCATAGACAGCGCCACCGGCACTTTGGCCAGCACACCGCTGGCTGGGGCCGCCGCGCAGTCGTACTGGGCCGCGCACGATTTGGTGGGGGCCAGCAGCAAGGCGCTGCAGATCGTCGAATCGTTTGAAACCGTACAGGCGTTTTAGGACATTCCCATGGCCACCTCCACCCAAGTTGCCTACCAGTTCATGCCCTGGGTCCGCCGGGGTTTGAGTGTGGCGCTGACCGCCAGCGACACCCTGGGCGCAGGCCCGCTGCTTCCGGCGCGCGCCACCGCCCAGGTCAACGTAGGCCTGGCTGCGCCGCACGCGGGCACGCCCATCGACCCGCTGGCACTGCAACTGCACGGCCCCGGCGATGTGGTGGCCATCGACACCCGGCTGGTGCTGCGCACCGACCCCAAGCCGCACGCGCGCAACTTCGAGCCCAACTACCTGGCCATCGTGGACTTCGACCCGCCCGACTTCCCGTGGATGCTGACCCCCGCCCTGGCCCATGCCGACGACCGCCTGCGCCCCTGGCTGGTGCTGCTGGTGCTGGAAAAATCCAAGGTGGGCACGCCCAAGATGCCGCCCCAGGGCCCGCTGCCCACAGTGCGCATTGCCGCCGCCGACGTGGCCACCGAGCTGCCGCCGCTGGGCGAATCCTGGTCCTGGGCGCACGCGCAGGTGGTCAGCCACAAGGACGACAAGCCCGGCATCCAGGCCGATCTGCAAGCCGACCCGACCCGCAACGCCTCGCGCCTGGTCAGCCCGCGCCGCCTGCTGCCGCTGACCGATTACGTGGCCTGCGTGGTGCCCGCGTTCGAGCCGGGGCGCTTGCGCGGCCTGGGCCAGGCCGAGGCCCAGCCCGCCGCCATGGCCACCCTGGGCCCGGCCTGGGACGTACAGCAACGCAAGGATGTGCTGCTGCCGGTGTACTACCACTGGGAGTTTTCCACCGGGCCGGGCGGCGACTTTGAATCGCTGGCGCGGCGGCTCAAGACACCCACCGCCTACGCGGGCAACGCCGAGGTGGCCGCCCTGCTCAGCCGCGTGGGCACCGCACCGATGGGCGTGGACCCGGTGCTGACCGGCTTTGTGCAGGGTGCGGTGGCCACCATGGAAGGCGCGCTGGTGCCCATCCGCTACACCCCCGGTACGGCACCCGACCCGACGCAGGCCGACAGCCTGGCGCTGATCGTCAACACCCCGCAGGCCAACGTGGCCGACCCGGTGGCCGACGGCCCCACCAATGCCGCCGGGCGGCGCATCGAGGTCAAGCCGCAGATGGTCGGTGGCTGGCATGCCAAAAAGCACCAGGTGGCGGTGGACGAGGCCGCCACCCACTGGGTGGCCGGGCTGAACCTGAACCCGCGCTACCGCGGGGCCGCAGGCTATGGGGCCGAGGTGGTGCGGCAAAACCAGGAAATCTTCATGGACGCCGCCTGGGGCCAGATCGGCCGCATCCAGGAGGCCGAAATGCGCTTCAACCTGACCCGGCTGGCCATCGAGGCGCAGCGGGCCCTGAAGGCCAAGCATTTCGACACCCTGCCGCCCGAACGGTTGCTGCAGGTGATGGGGCCCGCGCTGGGCCGCATCGAGGCCCGGGCGGTCAACGGTACGGCCTACCGCATCGGCAGTGCGGCCGGTTCGGTGGCCGGGCAGATCGCCCGCAGCAGCCTGCCCGTCGCGCTGGCCGACACCACCATGCGCCGCGCCACCACGCCCCAGCGGCGCAGCCTGCGCATGGCCGCACGGCTCAACGCCAACCTGCCCGCGCTGGCCGGGCAGACCCAACGCTACCTGGGGGCCATGGCTGCCGCCACCCAGCGCAGCGCCGCCTTCACCGTGAACGCATTTTTGCCCGATGGCATCGTCAGCAGCAAGATGCTGGATGCCATGGATCTGGAGGGTGCCGCCGACCGCCTGCTGGACCTGCGCGGCCTGGGGCTGGGCCAGACCACGGTGGGCCAGGCACGGGCACTGCAGACCGCCGGCAAGGGGGCCGCCATGGCGCTGGCCAAACGTGGCATGCCCGGGCTGCAGATCCGTGCGGGCCAGCACCTGGGCGTGTTCACCGACCTGCATGTGGAGCGCTTCAGCCAGTTGGCCAGCGCCATGCCCACGGTGCAGTCCACCGACTGGGGCGTGGTGGCCAGCACCATCGAGTCGCTGGGCCACCGGGGGGTGGAGGGGGTGTTGGTCGAGGCGCGTGCCGCAGGCAACAACCAGCAATCCAGCCTGCAGTTCAGCACCCTGAAGCTGGATGCCCGCAGCGGCAACCTGCGCCTGAACCGCGCCCTGGTGCGCGAGTTCGACAGCGCCCGCCGCGACACCACGCCCGCCGCCCGCAAGGGCGCGACAGCCCGCGCCTTGGCCGGTACCACCCTGGGCAGCCTGCGCATTGCCGACAGCCGCAAGTTCAGCACCGCGGGCGTGTTTGCCGCGCTGCCGATCAATGCGGTGCAATCGGTGGTGCTGGATGCCGAGAAGCCCCACTTCAGCGTCAACACCGGGTTCGAGATCGTCGGTTCGCTGGCCGCCCCGCACGACCTGGCCGTGGCCACGCTGACCCTGCCACCCGCACTGCGCCAGCGCGCGGTGCTGAACCGCTATGCCGTCGCCACCCGCGGTAGCCAGCAGCTGTGGACCGACGGCTTCGCGCAAAGCCAGGTGCAGGTGCAAGCCGTGGATTTCAGCCTGGTGGCCGCCCGCAGCGCCATCACCGTGGCCACCCAGCCCGACACCACGCTGCGCGCGCGGCTGGCCAGCACGGTGTCGGTGGCACACCTGGCTGCCACCGAGGGCAACGCCTTTGTGTCGGCCTATTTGTCCACCACCGATGCCTTCGCCCGCCAACGCTTCATGGTGCCCGCGCTGTTCGACCGGGTGATGGCCTGGCCCACGCTGCCAGAGCCGCTGTACCAGCGCCTGTCTACCTGGAACAAAAACGCCTTTATGCCGGGGGTGGATGGCATTCCGCAAGACCTGGTGATGCTGGCCAAGGTAAACCAGCATTTCATCGACAGCTTCATGGCCGGGGCCAACTGCGAGATGAACCGCGAGCTGCTGTGGCGCGGCTTTCCCACCGACCTGCGCGGCACCCCGTTCCAGCGCTTCTGGGACCGCAGCAGCATCGGCCCCGCGCCCACCTACACCTACACCCCGCTGGACGACATCCAGCCCCTCCACCAGTGGGGCGCGCAGCCACTGGGCCTGCGCAGCGACGCCATCAGCCCGTTCATCCGGCGCACCAACGGCGAGCGTATCAACCCGGTGGTGCTGCTGGTGCGCGGCCAGTTGCTGCGCCGCTACCCCAACACCGCTGTCTACGCCTGGAAGAAGACCCCGGGAGCCGACACCCTGCTGAAAGACGCGCAAGGCCTGCCGCCCGACGGCGCGCTGGCCACGCCACGCTTTAGCGGCACGATTGGCGACGACATCAGCTTCTTTGGCTTTGACATCGACGACGAAAAGGCCGCCGACTGGTGCTTTGTGCTGGAAGAGCAAATGACCGAGCCGCGCTTTGGCTTCGATGTGGATGAACCCGCCCCCGGCCAGGCCCGCACCGGCCCACCCCGGCGCAACGCCTTGCGCACCGCCATGGCCACGCCGCTGCACAGCCAGTACAACGCCTACAAGGCCTTGTCGTGGAGCAACCTGGCCGTGCCCCCCGGTGGCTTTGTCACGCTGGCCGGCCTGCGCCAGGCTCCGCCACCGGCATTTGCGAGCTTCCCCATGCTGACGGCCCAGGCCAACGCCGCAGAAATCGCCCGCGCCCTGCTGCAACAACCGTTCCGCGCCTACTTTGTGGGCGCCGACCTAGTTACCTGAATTCCCCGTTAAGGACGCCGCCATGCCCGCACTGAACCTGAATCTGGACGCACTGCAGGCCGCCCGCGCCGAGCTGGTGCGCCAGCGCGATGCCCAGCGCAGTGCCACCCTGGCCTGGCAGCAGGCCCAAGCCGCACTCGATACCCTGGCCCGCACCGGTGCCAGCGCCGATGCGTTGCAAGCGCAGGCCCAGCAGGTGGCCGACCTGCGCCGTACCGCCCAGGCGGCCCTGCAAGGCACGGCACAGCGCCTGCAAGGCATCCAGAACCTGTCGCAAGACCTGCTGGCCCACCTGCAACTGCCGCAGGACAACCCGGCCCCGCTGGTCGAGGCCCTGGATGCCGCCCACCCGGTGGCCCTGCTGCCGGTGGCGGTGCAGACCCGCTACACCGCCGATGCCAGCGAACTGATGGTGCGCATTTATCCCGATGCCATCCACAGCTTTGGCCACGAGCCGGGCCTGAGCGAAGCCGAAACCGCCGAGGGCAAACGCTACTGGGCAGAGCGCTTTGCCACCCCGAGCGACACCGAGTCGCCCTGGCTGCAGATCGCCCGCATCTACACCCCGGCCCGTGCCGCCTGGATTGTGCGCAGCACCACGCCCACCAACTTTGACCAGCTGGGCCGCCGCATCGACGATGCCGACGCGGTGCTGGTCAGCCCCGAGTTTGACGACGCGGCCATTCCCCAAGCCAGCCGGGTCGGTGCCACCGTCTACGCCACCGCCCTGCCCGACCGCTTTGTGGTGGTGGGCCAAAGCCGGGGCCGCGAGGTGTTCCGCGTCTGGGGCCAGCCGGTGGCCGACCTGCTGCCGATGAACCCGGCGTTCGACCCGCTCACCGCCACCGACGAAGCCGAGGCCGAGAAAGACCCCTTTGGTGGCGACCGCGCCTGGCTGGTGGACTTCCCCGCCGCCGTGAAGGCGGGCATGGCCATCCGCGTCACTGCCAACGATATGCGCAACGGGGCTACGCTGTCCGACCCCATCGACCGCCTGGTGGTGCTGGGCGTGGACTGGACGCAGACCCCCGACTCCGCCGCCACCCTGCTGGCCAGCCTGCTGGACAACCACCAGCACAGCGCCGGGCTCAAGCTGGTGGCCCAGGGCACACCCACCAACAACACCAGCACCACCCGCGCCGCTTTTGCCGCCAACGGGGCCGACCTGCTGGCCGACATGGACCCGCAAACCACCAGCCAGCGCTCGGCAGACGGGGCTTTTGAGCTGGCCACTGCCGGGGGCCGCCTGCAAGGCCTGCTGGGCCTGCCGGTGGAGGTGTTTGACGCAGGCACGGTGCCCGGCGCCACGCTGCGCGAATCGGCCAGCGCAGGCCACATGGTCAACGCGCTGTGGAGCGCCACCCTGGGCTACACCCTGCGCTACTTCTGGAACCCGCGCGACACGGCGCAGGCGCTGATCAGCGACGCGGCGGTGGAGCAGCTGCGCGCCTGGTCGGTCCGCTACCTGCGCCCCGGCGGTCCGCTGTCCACCCTGCGCGTGGGCCAGCAGCCCTACGGCATCCTGCCCATCTGCGCGCGCGATTTCGTGCCCAGCCCGCGTTCCGCATTGGAGCGCGAACTCACCGAGGCGCTGGACTGGCTGCGTCCGCACTGGGACAGCGTGGTCTACAAGGTGCCCACACTGCGCAACCCCAGCGCCGAGAGCCTGCACCAGGTGCTATCCATGCAACCCTGGGCCTGCGCCAAGC
Organism: Rhodoferax sp. WC2427; assembly: GCF_040822085.1. NCBI lineage: Bacteria > Pseudomonadati > Pseudomonadota > Betaproteobacteria > Burkholderiales > Comamonadaceae > Rhodoferax > Rhodoferax sp. WC2427. The sequence goes on from NZ_CP162006.1 coordinate 3,388,220, forward strand.
GCTACAACGAAGTCATCGGCCCGGCCACCACCCAGAACAACCCGGCGTTTGCCGAGTTGGTGCAGTTCCAGGGCGCGTTTTTGCGTGGCCTGATGGGCCAGTTGCTCAGCCGCAAGAGCGCCGCGGTGCAGGTGCCCTACCTGTCGCTGTGCGCCATGCGGCCCAAGCAGAATTCGCTGGATGCCGTGCCCTGGGTGCAGCGCGACCCCGACAACATGCCCCGCGAACGCGAGGGCGCGGCCCTGCTGCAGCCCAACTACATCGCCACCCTGCACAACCACCTGGGCGACCCGGTCAGCGACCTGCGCGCGCGCATCGTGCCCATGCAAAACGGCAACTCGCTGCTGGAAGCCATGCTGGCCTTTGCCGCCGACGAAGAAATCCTCAAATCGGGCCACGCGCTGTTCTACGCGCATGTGCAAAACAGCGCCAGCGTCAGCCCGCTGGTGAAAAGCCAGTTCCAGCGCATGGGCCTGGCCGAGTACGTCGGCGTGGCCACCAGCACCCTGGTGGGCGACCAGGTGGAAGTCAACACTGCCCGCAGCATGATGGGCGTGCGGCTGGAGGGCACCACCGCCAACCGCTCCGTGGAGGGGCACATCGCCCAGTACCTGGGCCAGTCGGCCACCTTGTGGCCCGAGCAGATGCAAAACATCGCCAGCTTCAAGGACAGCCTGGCGTTTTTGCAAGACTGCAACGCAGGCGAGCTGCAGCAGGCCTTTCGCACCACGCTGGACCTGTACGCCCACCGGCTGGATGCCTGGATCACCGCCCTGGCCACGCACCGGCTCGACACCCTGCGCGCGGCCCGGCCCCAGGGCCTGCACCTGGGCGCATTTGGCGTGGTGGAAGACTTGCTGCCCGATGTGGTGCGCCGCAGGCAGTTGCCGCCCGGCCAAAGCCAGGCGTTGGACAGCCTGGGCTACATCCATGCGCCTTCGGTACAGCAAGCCACCGCCGCCGCCGTGCTGCGCAGCGGCTTTCTGGCCAACGGGCAAGCCCCCGGCCAGGCGTTTGACATCGACCTGCGCTCCCAGCGGGTGCAGCGCGCCAAGCAGCTGCTGGAGGGCATCGCCAACGGCCAGTCCATGGCCGCCCTGCTGGGCTACCGCTTCGAGCGCGGCATGACGCACAGCGCGGGCCAGGCGCTGGCCCAGTACATCCTGGAGTGCCGCCAGGCCTACCCGCTGCGCCCCGCCGGGGCCAGCCCGCAGGACGAAGCCAGCGAGAGCATTGCCGCCCGCGACGTGGTGGACGGCGTGCGCCTGATGGATGCCTACCGCACCGCCCGCGCCGCGGGCACGGCCTTCAAAGTGCCGGGCGTGCCCGACGCGCTGCTGCTGCCCCACGCCGAGATCGCCGTGCTGATCGACGACCTGCTGGAGCAGATGGACGCGGTGTCCGACCTGCTGGTGTCCGAGAGCGTGTACCAGATGGTCAGCGGCAACCTGGACGGCGCCGGGGCCGCCATGATGACCCTGGACAAGCAAACCCGCCCACCCGAGCCCCGTGTGGCCGACACCCCGCACAGCACCCGCGGCTACACCCAGCGGCTGGTGGTGGCGCTGGAATCCGCAGACCCCGGCCCCTGGGCGGTGGAGGGCGAGCTGACCGCCCGCATGGAGCCGCGCCTGAACGCCTGGCTGGCCCGGCTGCTGGGCGACCCTGGCCGCTACCAGTTCCAGGCCCAGGTATTCAGCCCGCCCACCGGGGATAACGGCGACTGGGTCGTGACCGACACCGTGCTCACCGCTGGCATCGCCGAGCTTGGCCTGTCACCACTGGCGCTGGTGCTGCACAGCGAAGCCCAGCAAGGCGCGGGCCAAAGCGGCGTGCAGGAGCGCCTGGGGCAGCTGATGGGCAACAAGCTGCGGGCACAACTGGGTGCCGCCGCCGACGGCCTGGCCGTGGTGCTGCAGGCCGACGCGCCCGAGGCCGGGCAAATCGGGCTGGTCGCCTTCGAGTCACTGGCCTGGGTGCTGCGCCGCCTGCTGGCTAAAACCCGCCCGTTGCGTCGCATGGACATGGTGCAAGCCCGCGACGGCGTGGAGAGCGCCGCCACCCAGGACGATGGCGAAGCCGCCGGGGTGGACCTGGCCGAGCTGGAAGTACGTTGTCAGGATGCCGAACGCCAGGCCGATGCCGTGCTGGCCCTGCTGGCCGATGCCAGCGCCGCCGCGCCGGAAGACCTGGATACCCTGGATCCGCTGGATCCCGCCACCCCCGCACTGCTGGCGCAAACCCACACCGCCCTGGCCGCCGCCTATGCCCTGGGCTGGCGCAGCGCCGCAGGCCATACCCCGGTGGCCGCAGGCGACGGCCAGGGCCAGCCGCTGAGCGATGACGACACGGCAGCCCGTGCCGTAGGCCGCGCCCGCGCCTTGCTGCTGGAAATCGGCGGCCGCACCACGGCAGCCCGCACCGCGCCGGTGTCCGACGGGCGCGGCGGGCAACTCCAAGCCTTGTTGGACCGCATCCACGCGGTGATGGGCAAGGATTTTCCGGTGCTGCCGCTGTTCACCCTGGGCGCATTTGCCGCAGATGCCGCCGCCAGCCTGGGCGACCGCGACATGCTGCTGGGCAAGGCCGCGCTGGGCAACGACGACGCGGCCATTGCGGGCTGGTTGCCCAAGCTGGCCTGCGTGCGCGAAGCCAGCGCCCTGCTGGCCGACACCCTGCTGGCGGCAGAGGCGCTGGGCGAAGACAGCGGCTACCTGGACGACCCGCTGGACTTCCAGCTGCTGCAGTTCCCGCGCAACCCGTTAAACCACTGGGCCGCCCTGCCCCCCGCGCCCAAGCAAAAGCTGCAGGACCTGCGCGGCGTGGTGGCGATTGCGGCGCACGCCCCCGGCGGCCTGCGGGCGCTGGATGCGGCCAGCACCCTGTCGGGCCTGTTTGTCGATGAATGGATGGAAACCATCCCCTCCGACACCGAGACCACTGGCGTGGGCTTCCATTTCGACGCACCCGGGGCCCGCCCGCCGCAGAGCATCTTGCTGGCCGTGCCCGCCGACCCCGCCGCCGACCACTGGACACTCGAGAGCCTGCTGGACACCGTCAATGAAGCCATGGCCCTGGCCCAGCTGCGCGCCGTGCGCCCACAGGACCTGGAAGGCCTGGGCCTGCTGCTGCCGGGCATCTTTTTGTCCAACAACTTCAAGCAGGACGTGCCCTCCATCGACTTCGCCAGCATGGTCAGCAAGAACCTGTACGCCCTGCGCGCCGCCAGCGGTGTGGCCAACGGCAAAGCCACCATGGCCGCAGGCACCGCCCAGTTCGCCACCAAATCCTGAGGAACCGCCATGCCCATCTCCCTTACCGCCGCACGCATCTCGGTGGTCTCGGCGCTGATTGCGCAGCCCGAGCCCTCGCACACCACCTGGTCGCGGCTGGAGCCGCTGCCCACCAGCGACGACGTGGCCGACAGCCTGCAGGCCCGCATTGCCGACCCGCTGTGGATGCTGGCGCGGCAATGGCAGTTCAACGAGTTCCAGGGCGAGGACGCGGGCAGCCCCATCGCCGCCGCGCTGGCGGTGGCGGGCCTGCCCGTGAGCAGCCTGCTGCCCCGCGCCGATGCGCTGGACGGCACCCCCCTGCCGCCCGGTGCCGCGCCGCTGGAGGCGCTGGTGGAACACGAGCAGGTGTTCCAGGTCCACCCCAAGCTCAACGCCCAGGCGGGCCAGCAACTGATGCGCAGCCTGCGCGCCGCCGGGCTGGGCACTCTGGCCCAGGCGCTGCGCAAGCAGTTCCCCGCGCCCCTGCCCGCCCCCGATGATGCCGCCGCCGACAACGCCGGGTTTGTGTGGCACACCCTGCTGGACCAGCGCGCCATCCACGCCCAAGCGCTGGCCCAGGCCTTCGGCGCCCTGCCCGACCGCGCGGCCGAAGAGGCGTTTGGCAGCATCGCGGGGGCCAGCATCGCGCAGATGGATGCCTTTTTGGCACTGCTGCACCACTGGGTGGACTGGCTGGCGGAGTTTGCGCTGGACGGCACCGCGCCCGGGGCCAGCCCCTACTGGAAGCCCGAGCGGCTGGAGTACAGCTTTGCCCTGGGGGCCCAGGGCGATGGCGCACCGGTGCGCCTGGTGGCCGACGAGTACACCGACGGGCGGCTGGACTGGCACAGCTTTACCCTGGGTGCCGCCCACGCCGACGCAGGCGGGCCGGACCAGACCGTGTCGTACCCGACCCAGCCGCCCAAACACCTGCCCTTGCCCACCACTGCCCGCTACCCCGGTATGCCCGCCGACCGGTACTGGGAATTTGAAGATGGCCGCGTCAACTTCGGCATGTTGGGCGCCGCCAAGAGCGACCTGGCCCGGCTGGCCGTGCTGGAGTACGCGCTGGTGTTCAGCAACGACTGGTTCACCCTGCCGCTGACCCTGCCGACGAACGCGCTGTACACCGTGCAGAAGCTGGACGTGCGCGACAACTTCGGCATCACCCTGGCCATCCCAGCAGCGGGCTGGAACATGTTTGAGCTCAGCCTGCAGCCCGGCGCGCCGCAGCGGCTGGACAACACGCTCTACCTCTGCCCTGCCCTGCACAGCCTGGAGGGCCCGCCGCTGGAGCACGTGATGCTGGTGCGCGACGAGATGGCCAACATGGTCTGGGGTATTGAGAAGCGGGTTCAGGGCAGCTCCGGCGAGCCCATCGACCGCAAGTTCGAAAGCACCCGCCTGTCCACCACCCAGACCCTGCGGCCCACGGTAATAGCCGACGCGCCGCCCGCCAGCGCCGGTGCCCTGCTGCAGTACACCCTGCAAACCCCAGTGGCAGCGCACTGGGTGCCGTTCCTGCCGGTCAAGAAGCAGGGGGCCGACGTGCTGCACTGGAGCATCCAGCTGCAGCGCGGCGTGGTCACCCACCACTACCAGACCACACCCGCACGCATGGCCGAGCCGGTCAACGCCAGCTACAGCGCCTTCATCCAGCGCCTGCGCGACAACGCCTTTGTAGAAACCACCGGTGCGCTGGGCACCGAAGACCACCAGCTCGAAGGCTTCATGTTCCACCCCCGCGGCAGCCTGCTGCGGCAAGACCCCAACGTGGACGTGAAAACCGACTTCCTGCGCATCGCCGAAGAAGAGGTACCCCGCGACGGCATCAGCCTGCAGCGCCGCTTCAACTACGCCCGCGACAGCCAGGGTCGCGCCCTGCTATGGATAGGCCGCAACAAGCTGGTGGGACGCGGCGAAGGCGCCAGTGGCTTGAAGTTTGATGTGGTGAAGGCGTGACCGCTATGCAATTTGCAGTAAATCTTGCAAGAAAAATAGGCCGCTAGCGCCCATTCCATCAGCACGACAAGCTACTAAAAATAGAGCTAAATGTGCTGCAATGTGCCGGGTGACACCGCCACGGTGGACGGGGCCGAAATGCGGCCCCAGGCGGGCACAGCTACATCCTCCAAAGTGAGGATGTGGAGTGGCGGATTGCATCCTAAAGTGATCTAGCGCCAAGGGTTTTTGCCACGGCGCGCCATGCCGCCCCTCTGCAACCCACTCACTGAAAGGCTTGTATGACTGCCCCCGCCACCACCACTCCAGACAACTACGGCCTCCGCTACTGCACACAACCGCTGCAACGGCCCCGCGTGTTCGCACCCGATGTGTCGGCAGGCCGCGTGAGGGCCATCACCAACTCCGACAAGAAATGGGCCGCAGGTACCCAACTGACCTACTACTGCTTCCAAACGGGCGATGCCGTTCCCACGGCCTGGCAAGGCTCGGCCGCCGACCGGGCCGCAGTGGATGCGGCCTTTGAAAAATGGTTTGACCTGGACATTGCCATCTCTTTTCGGCGTGTGACCCGGCCTGAGGATGCGCAGGTGCGGATTGGCTTTGAGCCTGCAGGTGGCTCCTGGTCGTATGTCGGCCGCGACGTGGCCAACGTGCGCGACCCGCTGGAGCGCACCATGAATTTTGGTTGGCCCCTGACCACCCCCTATGGCGGTGACACCGCGCTACACGAAATCGGCCATACGCTGGGGCTGGAGCATGAACACCAGAACCCGTTCTCCGGCATCGTCTGGAACGAAGCGGCGGTGCGCAGCTACTTCCGGGGTGGGCCCAACTTTTGGCAGGACGATGCGATCAACCACAACATTCTGAACAAAATCAACCCAGACGACGTCAAAGGCACCAAGTGGGACCCCGACTCGGTCATGGAATACCACTTCGGCCCAGGGTTGATACAGGAACCGGCGGGCTACCGCGAGGGACTCACACCGCGCGGCGGGTTGTCCGAATTTGACACGGCCTGGATCCGGGTGGCCTACCCCGCAGCGGCGGTCGCCAACATCCCCCAGCTGCAGGTCGCCATGTCGCTCAAACTGGACCTGCAAGCAGGGCAAACGCGGGTGTTCAGCTTCCAGCCTCCGCGCACCCGCACCTACCGCATCGGCACCTTTGGTGACTCCGACACCGTGTTGGTGCTGTTTGAAGTGACGCCCAGCGGCAATGTCCAGATTGGTGGCGACGACGACAGCGGCGTAGACCGCAACGCCCTGCTCCGGATGCGCCTGAGCACCGGCCGCACCTACCAGATCGGGATCCGCCTGTTCTACGCGGAAACCGCCAGCGAAACGTCACTGATGGTCTGGTGACGGCGTTCGTCGCTCACACCACCCGCAGCCAAAACCAGTATGCCGCCAGCGCCACCAGCAGCCACGAGCCGCCACGGACCACCGCGCTGGCGTACCAGGGCTGGCGCACCACTACCTGCGACAGCAGCACCCAGGCGGCGACAGCGGTCAGTTGGCCAGCTTCCACGCCCAGGTTGAAGCCGGCCAGCGCCCAGGGCAGCAACCCAGCGGGGGCGGCGGCTTCGATCAGCAGGCCCGCGAAGCCGTAGCCGTGCACCAGGCCGAACACCAGGGCCAGGCGCTCGGGGCGCAGTACCCGCACGGGGTAGATGTTGAGCAGCGCGGTGAAGGCGATGGATGCGGCAATGGCGGGCTCGACCCAGCGCGGCGACGCTTCGGTCCAACCGAAGGTGGCCAGTGCCAGGGTGATGGAGTGGCCCACGGTAAAGGCCGTGACGGTGCGCAGCAGCGACCACCAGGGGCTGCGGCCCGCCACCGGTGCGCCCTGCCCTGCGGCCCGGCCCAGGCGCAACTGCAGCGGTAGCACCAGGGCCAGCAGGAAGGCCATGTGGTCGTAGCCCTGCAGCAGGTGGTGCATGCCGAGCTGCAGGTAGTCCCACAGCGTTGCGGCAATGCCATGGATCGCGCGGGGCGGGGCGGCCACGGCCTGGCGCAAGGCCAGCGGCAGCGCCTGCTGGGGTGCGGCGGTGGCCAGCAGGTCATGGCCGTCGAGGTGGCCGGTGACGATCAGGCGGTGGTTGCTGTCCTCTGCCTTGAACAAGGTGTAGCGCAGGTCCAGGGCCGTGCCGGGCGGGCAGGCGGCGGGGCTGGTGGCGCGCAGGTAGGCGCCGTCGCTGCGGGCCTCCAGGCCGTCAAACGTCCAGTGCAGTGTGCAGCCGGGGCCTGCACCGACCAGGCCGGTGTGGCTTTGCAGCAGGGCCAGCGCGGCGGGGGTGGCGGCCTGCACTTCGGCCCAGGTGACCTGGCCGTCGGCATTGGCATCGACCGGGATGAGCAGGTCCAGGTCCTTCAGGGCCACGGCGAGCTGCAGGGTCAGCGCGCTGCCTTGCTGGCGCACGTCCAGGTAGGCATCGCTGCCCTTGTGGGCCCAGGCGGGAGCGCTGAGGCACAGCGCGCACAAGATGGAGAGCAGGCGTTTCATGGGCGGCTCCGCGCGTCGACGATGCCGACTTGCTGCATGTCTTTTTGCAACTGCTGCACCGCCGCCGTGTCTTGGGCCTGGCGGGCGCTTTGCAGGGCCACCCACCAGTCGATGGGTTCGCGCTGCAGCTCCAGGTTGCGGCGGGCGATTTGCAGCGCACCGGGCGCGTCGTCGTCCAGCCACAGGGCGACCAGGGCTTGCTCGCGGCTGTGCAGGCTCAGGTCGTCGCCGCGGCGGGCGAGCTCGGCGTTCCATTCCCCCAGGGTGGCGCGCAGGGTTTTCCATTCGGGGTTGTTCAGGCGGCGCAGGGCGGTGGCCTGGCGCAGCAGCACAGCGTCGGTTTGGGGCAGCGGCTGCAGCACGGCCAGGGCCTGGGCGGTGTGGCCGGTGCGCAGCAGCAGGTCGCTCAGGGCGATGCTGGTGTAGAGGTCGGGTGCCGCCTGCAGGCTGCGCTGGTAGGCGGTGCGGGCAGCGGCATCCCGGCCAGCGCGTTCTTCGCTCTCGGCCAGCAGGGACTGTAGCCAGCTGGTCTGTGCAGGATCTTGCGTGGCGGCCAGCAGCCGGGTAAAGCCTGTGCGGGCGGCGGCGCTCTGGCCTTGCAGCGACTGGGTTTCCAGCTGGCAGGCCAGGGCGTAGAGGTTTTGCCCGGCGCGGGCCACGGCTTCGCAGGCACGCAGGGCCTGGTCGTAGCGGCCCGACAGGCGCTCCAACGCGGCCAGGTTCAGCCAGCCCTGGGCGTGCTGGGGGGCACGGTGCACGGCGGCTTGCAGGAGGCTGCGTGCGGCCTTGAAATCGTGGCGGCCCTGCTGCACCGTGGCTTGCAGGATGGCCATGTCCACCGGTGCGTCCGGCTTGTCCCACCAGGGGGCCAGCACGGCCTGGGCACGGCCCCAGTAGCGGGTGTCGCCGGTCTGGCGGGCGGTGGCGATGTGGGCGCGGGCCTGGGCGGCGGCGGCAGCCGGGTCGGCGGTGGCGGTGGCGGTGGCCATGGCGGCGGGGCGCACGCGGGTGATGGTAGGCAGGCGCTCGACCACTTCGTCGCCCCGGCTGGGGTGCAGCGCGGTGGCGGCATGGGCCGGGGCGCACAACAGCAGGCAGGCGAGCCAGAAGATGGGGGGGATGCGCATGGTGGGAAAATTTGGGTTGCTATTGAATAAGTAGCTGCTTGCGCTGATGGAATAAGCGGTAGGGGCCGATTTCTTGTAAATCCTGCCCCTCCCCAACCCTCCCCCGCAGGGGAGGGGGGGAGACAGGTCAGATGTCCGCGGGGTCGTCCGATTCGCTGGTGGCCAGTTTGGTGTCGGCCAGGACCACCGGGTCACGGCTGTCGCTGGTGTTGGCGATCTGGGCCTTGGAGAAGGCGACCACATCGTCCACCCGGGTTTCCACGCCCACCGGAACTTCGGTGGTTCCAGCCACGAACTGGTCGGCCACGGGGCCATCCCCTCCCCCGCCGCCACAGGCCGCCAGCATGCCCACGGCGACCGCGGTGGGTGCTATCCATTTGAAGTGCAACATGGTGCGGGTCCTTATCAGTTAGAGCCAGAGTTAGGCGTGTTGAGGTAGGGGAAACGCGTGAGGAAGGGCACGGTGGCCTGGTCCACGCCGTCGTGGATATTGGCCGACTGGGCACCCAGCGGCACGCTGGAGGCTTTGCAGGCCGAGGTCAGGCTGGGCACGCCGGGTACGCCATTCAGGCCCAGGCTGTTGTTGTCGCCGTTGATGACGCACAGGCCGCCGAGCATGGCCACCAGGGCGATGTCCACCACGTCGTCCTTGGGGCGGCGGCCGTTGGGGAAGCCCGCCAGGTCCACCGCTTGCGACAGGTTGGCCGTGCCGCCTACGCGCAGTACCTCACCGGCCACGCCCAGGCGGTTTTGCAGGGCAAACGGCACGGGGGTGATGGCAGTGTTCAGGCGCAGCACCTCGGACGGGGTGGCCTTGGCGGGCTTGTTCACGCCGGTGATGCCGGTCAGGAACACGGTGGCCAGGTCGGTACGCGGCAGGTTGGTGGGTGCCACGGCGGTGGGGCTACCAGCCAGCACCAGGCCCAGCAAGGCGGGCAGCGTGGGGTTGGTCACGTAGGTCAGGAACTGGCCGTCGTTCTCGGGCTTGGAAGCGTTGAATTTGTCTTTGTCGGGCAGGCCGATCACCACCTCGTTCACCAGGGGGTTGCCCAGGCGCGACACCTGCACCCAGGCACCACCGGCTTTTTCGCTGGCCTGGTGGCCCGACGGCGGCTTGCCGTTGAGCAGCCGGGCCTGGCGCAGGCTGGCCGTGGTCCACCCGCCAATGACCGGCTCTGCGCCCGCTGTCAAACAGCCTTTGTTGACTTCCAGCGCGATGGTGGTGATGTTGGTCTTTTGCACCACGGCCTGGCCGCCCATGCCGACCGCGTCCTTGTTGGCCGGGTCGAGCAGGAAGCCGACGGGGGCATTGACCAGGTCAAAGATCGGGCCCAGATTGACGGCAAAACCGTCCTGGCGCTGGCCGACGAAGACCTTGCCATCGTCCATGCCAGCGGGGCAGCCTGGCACCTTGATGCTGAAGACGTGCTTTTGGGCATAGGCCTCGTAGGCCGCCGCACCGCCCAGGGTTTTCGCACCGATGTAGTCCACCGGCTTCTCAAAGGTGGCGCCGCCGCTGGCCTTGGTGACAGCAGACACGGTGCCTTTGCGCCGGTCGCCACGCACCACGTTGACGGTGTAGGTCTCGTTGACATTGAGGTTGGCATCGTTGACGTTGGCCACGGCACCGGCCTGGACCAGCGGAATCGCCACGTTGGCGGTGCCAATGGGCAGGGCCACGTTGTTGAGCTTGTTGTTGAACTTGAACTGGAAGGTCAGGTGTTCCTTGCCGTCGCCCACGTTGTCGATGTGGATCTCGTACAGCGCGTTCGGGTCCATGGCAAAGTAGTTGGGGCCGCCGTACGGGGCCTGCAGGGGCTGGTAGTTGGCGATCATGGTGACGAAGTCGGAGCGGCCACCGCTGCCGTTGTTGGCCACGCCCTCGTAGCTGCGGAACATGTAGAAGTCGGTGCCGTCCACCTTCGGGCTGGTGGTGATGAACGGCGCCTCGCGGTGGCTGGACGCGAATGCCGCGCCGGTCAGCGCGAGCAGCAAACACGCTGCGGTGATGGGGTTGCGTTTGAATTGCATGGTGATCTCCTGGGGGTCATGTCCATTGGTGCCAATAAACACTATTGGCTCTTGGGATACGCAGGCGGCTTTACCGTGGATTCACAAACCGGCACTATTTCTCGCAATCAGTCTGCATGCAGCGACTATCTGCTTCACCTTTGATAGCTGCTCATGCTTATGGAATAAGCGCAATATGCCTATTTCATGGAAAAAATATTTCACCACCCTGGATGGCCAAGCGCTCAACCATCGGGCCCGAAAACTGCGGCAGTCTTGTTACAAAATTTTTGAACCTGTCTTGATATGTATCAAGCTCGCCACATACAGTGGGGCTTTGAGCTTGAAAGCTGCTGGCCGCACGGGCCTAATCGCAGCCTGTTACCAAATGTAGTTACCGCTGCACCGAAGGAGCCCTATGCGATCCAACCTGCCCGTCACCACGCAAGAGTACGAGTACCCATCCAACGAGATGCTGGTGTCCACCACCGACACCCGGGGCCACATCACCCACTGCAACAGTGCGTTCGTGCAGGTCAGCGGCTTTAGCTACGACGAACTGGTGGGCCAGCCACACAACCTGATCCGCCACCCCGACATGCCGCCCGAGGCCTACAAGGACATGTGGAGCACCATCGGCCGTGGCCGCCCCTGGACCGGCATGGTGAAAAACCGGCGCAAAGACGGCAGCTTCTACTGGGTCGAGGCCAACGTCACCCCCATCATGGAAGGCGGCAAGCCGCGCGGCTACATGTCGGTGCGCACCAAGCCCACCCGCCAGCAGGTGCAGGATGCCGACGCGCTGTACGCCCGCATGCGCAGTGAGCGCGCGGCCAACCGCCCGACCTTTCAACTGCGTGGCGGCACCGTGCGCCCGCTGGGCTGGCGCGGCGCGCTGGCCCGTCTGGCCCACGTTGGCATGACCCAACGCTACATGCTGGTGCTGGCGGCCATGGTGGGCGTGGGCGTATTGCCGATGCTGCTGGGCGTAACGGGCCAGTTGGGCGTGCTGCTGCAAGTGGGGCTGCAACTGGTCTGTGCGGCGGTGATGGTGCTGTGGTTCAAGACCCATGTGACAGACGTGGTGCTGGAGGCCGAACGCTTTGCCAGCGACCTGTCGGGCTGCAACCTGAACACCGCTATTTCGCTGAACTACCCGGCCCCGCTGGGCTCGCTGGTGCGCTGCCTGTGGCAGATCCAGATCAATATGCGGGCAGTGATCGGCGATGTGAACACCGAAATCCATGGCTTCACCCAGGTCGCCGCCGAAATCGCCTCGGGCAGCCTGGACCTGTCGGAGCGCACCGAATCCCAGGCCAGCAGCCTGCAGCAAACCGCCGCCAGCATGGAGCAACTGTCCGGCACGGTCCAGCAAACCGCCGAAACCGCCTTGCAGGTGGCGCAGCAAAGCGACAAAAGCACCCACGTGGCGACCCGGGGCGGCGAGGCGGTGCACCAGGTGGGCCTGGCGATGCAAAACATCGACAAGTCGTCTAAAAAGGTGCAAGAGATCATCGGCGTGATCGAGGGCATTGCCTTCCAAACCAACATCCTGGCGCTCAACGCCGCCGTGGAAGCGGCCCGCGCGGGCGAACAGGGGCGCGGTTTTGCGGTGGTGGCTTCCGAGGTGCGGTCCCTGGCGCAGCGTAGCGCCGGGGCGGCCCGCGAGATCCGCACGCTGATTGCCGAATCGGCCGAGCAGATCGCGGCGGGCAGCCACCAAATGGCGGACGCGGGGCGCACCATCGACGAGGTGGTAACTTCGGTCAAAGAGGTAGGCGCACTGATCCGCCAGATCACCCAGGCCACCGTGGAGCAATCAGACGGCATTGCCCAGGTGAACGAAGCGGTGAACCAACTGGATGCCGTAACCCAGCAAAACGCGGCGCTGGTCGAAGAATCCGCAGCCTCCGCCGAGGGGCTGAGCGGCAGCAGTCTGGCGCTGGCGCGGTCCGTGCAAGTGTTCGTCCTGGCGTGATCCGTCCGGGTATGTTGCCAGACGACACGGGCCTGTCGGCCTTGCCAGAGCGGCCCTGCAAACCGCTGCTGCGCGCAACCAACCTGGCCGAGGCGCTGCAAACCATGGCGACCTGCCAGTTCGAGCCCGCGCTGAACTCGCTGGGCAGCCAGATCGCCATCATCGACCAGCAAGGAACCATCACCTACGTCAACCAGGACTGGATCGAATTCGGCGTCCACAACGGCACCGCTGCCGACTACCCGTGGGTCGGCAGCGACTATCTGGAAGCCTCCAAAGGCTTCAGCGCCGTCGAGTCGGAGCAAGAGGCCTCTTTGGTGGATGGCATCCGCAAGGTGCTGAGCGGCTTGGCGCCCACGTTTGACTGCGAATACTCTTGCCACAGCCCCGACGAGAGGCGCTGGTTTGTCATGCGGGTCGTGCCTTTGCACACCCACCCCGGGCTGTACGTGGTGTCCCACCACAACATCACACGGCGCAAGGAGCAACTGCTGGCAGGCCAGGCGGCCCTGGAAGAATCGGCCCTGCACAGCCAGGCGGTTCTGGACAATATGGTCGATGGCGTCGTCACCATCGATATGCGCGGACGCATCCAGTCCTTCAACCAGGCCGCCAGCCGGATGTTCCAATACACACCGGCCGAAGTGCTGGAGCGCAATGTCTCCATGCTGATGCCGGAGCCACACCGCGGCCACCACGACGGCTACCTGCTGCACTTCCAGCACACCGGCGAAGCCCGCGTTATCGGCAAGCCGCGCGAGGTCGAAGGTGTGCGCAAGAATGGTGAAGTGTTTCCGATGAGCCTGTCGGTCTCGCAGATCATGCGCTCCGGGCAGCCCACTTTCATCGGCATCGTACGTGACATCACCCAGCGCCGACTGCACGACGAAGAAATCCGCCGACTGGCCTTCTATGACCCGCTGACCAGGCTACCCAACCGCCGCCTGCTGATGGACCGTTTGCACCAGGCCATGGCCAGTTCTTGCCGCAGCCTGCACCATGGTGCGGTGATGTTCCTGGACCTGGACCATTTCAAACAGCTCAACGACGGCTGGGGCCATGATGTGGGTGACGAGCTGCTGCAACAGGTCGCCGCCCGCCTGAACGCCTGCGTGCGCGAGGCCGACACCGTGGCCCGCCTCGGCGGCGACGAATTTGTGGTGTTGCTGGAAGCCTTGAGTCCGCTGTCCTCCGAAGCGGCCACCCAGGCCGAGGCTATTGCCAACAAGATCCTCTACACGCTGGGGCAGAGCTACAAACTGCGCGGCCAGATGTACGACAGCACCCCCAGTATCGGCATCGTGCTGTTCGCCCAGGACCGGGACAGCATGGAGGATTTGCTGAAAAAGGCCGATGTCGCCATGTACCAGGCCAAATCGGCGGGCCGCAACACGGCCCGCTTCTACGACCCGGCGATGCAGGCCGTGGCCATGGCGCGTACCGAGCTGGAACGCGACCTGCGCCATGGTTTGAGTACCCAGCAGTTTGTGCTGCACTACCAGATCCAGGTGGACAGCAAGGGTGTACCCACCGGCGCCGAAGCCCTGGTGCGCTGGCAGCACCCGCTGCGCGGGCGCGTCTCTCCGGGCGACTTCATCCCGCTGGCCGAAGAAACCGGCCTGATCCTGCCCCTGGGCCAATGGGTGCTGGAAACCGCCTGCACCCAACTGCAGGCCTGGGCCCAAAACCCCACCACCGACCACTGGAGCATGGCCGTCAACGTCAGCGCCTGGCAGTTCGCCCAGGTCGACTTTGTGGCCCACGTGACGGCAGCGCTGGCCAAAACCGGTGCCCGACCGCACCTGCTCAAGCTGGAGCTCACCGAGAGCATGCTGGTCAACGACGTGGACGACGTGATCGCCAAGATGAACGCCATCAAGGCCTATGGCGTGAACTTTTCGCTGGACGACTTCGGCACCGGCTACTCGTCGCTGTCGCACCTCAAAAGCCTGCCGCTGGACCAGCTGAAAATTGACCAGTCTTTTGTGCGCGACGTGCTGACCGACCCCAGCGATGCCGTCATCGCCCGCACCATCGTGGCTCTGGGCCATAGCCTGGGCCTGAAAGTCATCGCCGAAGGCGTGGAAACCGCCGAGCAACGCCACTTTCTGGCCGGTATTGGCTGCGACGCGTTCCAGGGCTACTACTTTGGACGGCCCGAGCCCGCAGACATGCTGGCGCAGCGGACCTGATCAACCTAGATCCGGCAGTTGAACCCGCCCGAGGGTGCTGTGATCGGCATGCCAGATTAGGCGCGACAACAACGCGGGCTACTGCCCGCTAGGCGGAGCAACGACATATGGCGTGGCGAGCGCAGTGCCCTCGGGTGGGTAGCGTTCTCACCCAAGAGGTGATGGCCATAAATCGCCACAAACCTAAGCCCAGAGTGGCCTACCAGACCAGCACAAGCGGTCAACTGCCGGATCTAGGTTCAGGCTGCCGCCGTACTGGCCCGCTCGATCAGTTGGTAGGGCAGCTTGCGGCTGCTGGGCTCGGGGCCATCGGCCAGAGATTGCAAAATCGCCTTGGCCGCCACCCGGCCAATGTCGGCCGTGGGCGGTCGCACCGTGGACAGGGGCGGCTCCAGCTGGCGTCCAATGGGAAAGTCGCCAAAACCCAGCAGCGCCAGTTGCCCAGGCACGGCGATCCCCTGGCGGACAGCCTGCATCAGGGCCCCGCAGGCCAGATGGTCGGTGGCAAAGGCCACCGCCGTCACCCGCGCGCCCTTGGCCGCCAGTATCTTGGGCAGCACTGCCCGGCCCGCGTCAAACGCATCGCCCATGGCCGCGCGCAGCACCGTGGCACGGGCACCCTGGGCCTGCACCGCGGCCACAAAGCCTTCGCCGCGCTCGTGGGCCCGAAAGTCTTCGGCCACACCGCTGTCCACATAGGCCAGCGAGGTATGGCCCAAGGCCAGCAGGTGCCGGGCCATGGCCTCGCCCACCGCAAAGTGGTCAAAGCCAATCTGCGCAAAACCGTCTGCATCGGCCCGCGTGGTGGGGTGGTCCCAGATTTCCACCACCGGGATACCGGCGGACTGGGCATCGCGCAGCAAACGCAAGGCTCCGAGCGTGTGGTGGCGGCCCGTAACCACAATGGCCGCCGGGGCCCAGCCGGTGAGCACCCGCAACTGCTCTTCTTCCCGCTCCTGGGAATAGCCGGTGGACAGCAGCAACAGCTCGTAGGCACTTTCACGCAGACCCTCGGTCAAGCCCTGGATGGTCTCGGCAAAGATGGAATGGCCCACGTTGGGGATCAGCGCCGCCACCAGCCGTGACGCGCCGCTGGCCAGTTGCCCGGCCTGCTGGTTGGGCACGTAACCGGTCTGCTCTATCGCCTCGCGGATCCGCAGGGCGGTGGCTTCGGCCACCAGGGTGGGCTGGCGGATGTAACGCGAAACGGTAATACGGGTCACGCCCGCGGCATCTGCCACATCGTGCAGCGTAGGCCGCCCATGGCCGCGCCGCTGGCGCTTGATCGGGTCCGGGTTCATTTTTGATGTGCGCTAGGGTTTTTGCTAATGCACGAAGTTTCCACTGCCGTTAATGTTACCGGTAACAGTCAAACCGATCATCCCATTTCCGAAAGCCCTTATCCATGACCCAATCCCTCGCAGATTTGCGCAGCCGCCGGTGGTTCGCCGCGGGCGACATGCGTGGCTTTGCGCACCGCCAGCGCATCCAGCAAATGGGCCTGCGCCGCGAAGATGTGCTGGAGCGCCCCATCATCGGCATCATCAATACCTGGAGCGACCTGTCGCCCTGCCACGCGCACCTGCGTGAACGCGCCGAGAGCGTCAAGCGCGGCGTGCTGATGGCCGGCGGCATGCCATTCGAGCTGCCCGCCATGAGCCTGGGCGAGGTGATGGTCAAGCCCACCACCATGCTGTACCGCAACTTTCTGGCCATGGAAGTGGAAGAGTTGCTGCGCTCGCTGCCGCTGGACGGTGTGGTGCTGCTGGCCGGGTGCGACAAAACCACCCCCGGCACGGTGATGGGGGCTATCAGCGCGGGCCTGCCCATGCTGTTCTGCGCCGCCGGGCCCATGATCAGCGACCGCTACCTCAAACGCGGCGAGCCCACCCGTGCCGTGGGCGCAGGCACCCATACCCGCATGTTCTGGGACGAATACCAGGCAGGCCATATCAGCGAAGAGGAATGGGTGGGCCTGGAGGCCAAGATGACCCGCGCGCCCGGTACCTGCAACACCATGGGCACGGCCAGCACCATGACCTCCATCATCGAAGCGCTGGGGCTGGCCTTGCCGGGCTCCACCTCTATCCCCGCGATGGATGCGGGCCACAGCCGCATGGCCGCCGACTGCGGCACGCGCATCGTGCAAATGGTGTGGGACGACCTGACCCCGGCCAAGATCCTGACCAAGGGCTCGTTTCAAAATGCCACTGTGGCGCAGATGGCGCTGGGCGGCTCCACCAACGCCGCCGTGCACCTGATCGCATTGGCCCGCCGCGCCGGAGTCAACCTGCAACTGGAAGACCTGGATGCCATCGGCCAGAAAGTGCCGGTGCTGGCCAACCTGTACCCCAGCGGCGACAAGCTGATGGAGGACTTCCACTACGCCGGTGGCATGCCCGCCCTGTTGAACCGGGTGCGCGCCCATTTGTCGCTGGACGAAATGACCGTCACCGGCCACAGCCTGGCCGAGAACATTGCAGGCCGCGACAGCCTGGACGACAGCGTCGTGCGCCCGCTGGACAACCCGGTCAGCCCTTCTGGCGCGCTGGCGGTGCTGCGCGGCAACCTGGCCCCGGATGGCGCGGTGATGAAGCCCAGCGCCGCCAGCCCGAAATTCTTCCACCACCGTGGCCGCGCCCTGGTGTTCGACTCGCCCGCCGAGATGAACCAGCGCTGTGCCGACCCGGATCTCGACTGCGACGAGAACACCGTGCTGGTGCTGCGCAATGCCGGGCCGGTGGGCGCACCCGGCATGCCCGAATGGGGGGGCCTGCCCATTCCCAAGAAGCTGCTGGCCCAAGGCGTGCGCGACATGGTGCGCATCTCCGACGCCCGCATGAGCGGCACCCACTACGGCAGCTGCATCCTGCACGTCAGCCCCGAGGCGGCGGTGGGCGGCCCGCTGTCGCTGGTACGCGACGGTGACGAAATACGGGTCGATCTGACCACCCGCAAGCTCGAACTGCTGGTGGATGAAGCCGAACTGGCCGTACGCCATGCCGCGCGGGTGCCACCACCGCGCACCTACCAGCGCGGCTACATCCGCCTCTACCAGGAGCATGTAACCCAGGCCCATGAGGGCTGCGACTTCGACTTCCTCCAAGGCACGGCACCCACGCCGCAACCTCCCATTTACTAAAGGTCCCCCATGAACCCTTTCAAGCAACTTCTGCAAACCACCGGTGCCGCCACGCCGGTCGGTACCTGGATCATGTCGGCCAGCCCCCTCGTCGCCGAGGCCATGGGCCACGCCGGATTCGACTGGGGTGTGGTCGACATGGAACACACGCCGCTGGACCTGATGGACCTGGTGCACATGCTGCAAGCGGTCTCGGGCACCCCCTTGCTGCCGGTGGTGCGCGTGCCCTGGAACGACACCGTGAACATCAAGCGCGTGCTGGACGCCGGTGCCACCACCCTGCTGGTGCCCTTTGTACAAAACGCCGAGCAAGCCCGTGCGGCCGTAGCCGCTACCCGCTACCCGCCCGAAGGCTGCCGTGGCATGGCGGGCATGAGCCGGGCCTCCAAGTTCGGCACCACGCCCCAGTACCTGACCACCGCCAACGCGCAGATGACGGTGATCCTGCAGCTGGAAACCACCGAGGCCATAGCCCAGCTGGAGGCCATTGCCGCGGTACCGGGCGTCGATGCGCTTTTCATCGGCCCGGGCGACCTGTCGGCCACCATGGGCCATGTGGGGCAGCTCACCCACCCCGAGGTCCTGGCCGTCACGGCCGATGCCGTGGCCCGCGCCAAGGCCCTAGGCATGCCCATTGGCACCGTGGGCGGCACCACCGAGGTGGTGGCGCAGTACCGCGCCATCGGTTTCGACTTTGTCGCCATTGCCTCCGACCTGGGCCTGCTGATGCGCAGCGCCCAGGCCGCGCTGGCAACCGTACGCAACACGGGCGCAAGCCCAATCACCCCTACCAACGGAGGCTACTGATGGCTGCTGTAGAACTACGCCGCGTCGTCAAAACATACGACGGCAAACACACCATCATCCACGGCCTGGACCTGGACATCCGAGAGGGCGAATTCTGCGTCTTCGTGGGCCCATCCGGCTGCGGCAAAAGCACGCTGCTGCGCATGATCGCCGGGTTGGAAACCATCACCAGCGGCGAGGTGCGCATCGGCGGCGAGGTGGTCAACGACAAGCCCCCGCGCGCCCGCGATATCGCCATGGTGTTCCAGGACTACGCGCTGTACCCGCACAAGACGCTGTACGACAACATGGCCTTTGGCCTGCGGCTGCGCAAAACGCCCGAGGACGAAATCAAGCGCCGGGTGATGGATGCCGCCAAACTGCTGCGCATCGACCACATGCTGGACCGCCGCCCCGCCGCCTTGTCAGGGGGCCAGCGCCAGCGCGTGGCCATCGGCCGGGCCATCGTGCGCAAGCCTGCGGTGTTCTTGTTCGACGAACCGCTGTCCAACCTGGATGCGCAGCTGCGCCAGGAGATGCGCACCGAGATCAAGCGCCTGCACCAGCGCCTGGGTGCCACCATGATCTACGTGACCCACGACCAGGTGGAGGCCATGACCCTGGCCGACCGCATTGCCGTGCTGAGCGCCGGGCACAAGATGCAGTACGACACGCCCGATGCCATCTACAACCGGCCCGCCGCGCTGTTCGTGGCGGGCTTTACCGGTGCGCCGCCGATGAACCTGATCGATGCCAGCCTGGCCCACGGCGTGGCCGATGTGGGCAACAGCGTGCAGATCACCCTGCCGCCCCGCTTGGCGGCCCACGGCGGCGCATGCAAGCTGGGCGTGCGCCCGGAGAACCTGCGCCTGGCCCCCCAGGCGGGTGACATCGTGCTGCCCGCCAGCGTATCCCTGCTGGAGCCACTGGGATCGGAAACGCTGGTGTCGTTCAAGGTGGGCAGCTCGGAGCTGATTGCCCGGGTGTCGGCCTCGTTCCGCGAAGCACCGGGCACCCAGCTGGCCGTGCACGTACACCCCGACCACCTGCACCTGTTCAATCCGCAAAACGGCGCAGCGCTGAACTGAGCCACTAAAACCCCAAGGAGACACTCATGCACACACGCAACACCTTTCTCGGACTGCTGGGCTCGGCCCTGCTGGTCAGCGGTTTGGCCACCGGCAGCGCCCTGGCCGACACCAAAATCCGCGCCTTCGCGGGCGGGTCCGGGCAGCGCCCCGACCTGATGCGCAAGCTGTTCGACCAGTACCAGGCCAAGAACCCCGGTGTCACCATCGATATGGAAACCGGCGGTGCCACTTCGGAGCTGCAACGCCAGTACCTGGGCACCGTGCTCAACGCCAAGGACCCGTCCATCGACGTGTTCATGATCGACATCGTGAACCCCGCGCAGTATGCCGGTGCGGGCTGGATCGAGCCGCTGAACAGCTATATGGGCGATACCGCCACGGCGATGAAACCCTACCTGCCCGCCTACGCGTCGGCCAACGTGATCGACGGCAAGATCGTGGCCATGCCTGCGTTTGCCGACGCCATGTTCATGTACTACCGGCGCGACCTGCTCGAAAAACACAAGATCGCCGAGCCCAAGACCTGGGACGAGTTGGCCGCCGCCGCCACCAAGATCCAGAAGGCCGAGGGCGATGCCAACCTGCAAGGCCTGTCGATCCAGGGCGCACCGATCGAAGGCGCGGTCTGCACCTTCCTGCTGCCTTACTGGAGCCAGGGCCACGAGTTCAACGACGCCGCAGGCAAGCTCACCTTGGACAAAGCCGCCGCCGCCAAGGGCCTGAACCAGTGGCTGACCATGGTGGACCAGGGTGTCGTCAAGAAGAACGTAGCCGAAGTCAAAACGCCCGACACGGTGAACGAGTTCAAGGCCGGCCAGGTGGTGTTTGCCGTCAACTGGGGCTTTGCCTGGGACCGTTTCAAAGACGATGCCGACAGCAAGGTGGTGGGCAAGGTCGGTGTGATGCCCTTGCCCGCGGTGGCGGGTGGCAAGAGCGCCACTTGCATCGGCGGCTGGCAATGGGCCCTGAGCGCGTTCAGCAAAAACAAGCCCGAGGCGGCCAAGCTGATCAAGTTCCTGTCCAGCCCCGAAGCCAGCAAGTTCCTGGCGGTGCAGGGCTCACTGCTGCCCACCGCACTGGGGGTCTACCAGGATGCCGACGTGGTGAAAGCTGTGCCCTGGTTCAAGGATGCCGCTGCCGTCGTGGCCGCGGGCCGCAGCCGCCCGCAGTCGAAAGACTATGGCCAGGTCAGCGACATCATCCGCACCACCACCAGCGCCGTGCTGGCCCGCACCAAGAAGCCCGACGAAGGTGTGGCCGAGATCGACTCGCGCCTGCGCCGGGTCATGCGGTGATGGCTGCGCTGATGCACCCCAAAGAGAACCTACCGTGGCACTGATCAACCGTCTGCGCGACCCCAGCGACAAGACGCTGGCGGTCATGATGCTGGCTCCGGCCTTCCTGCTACTCGCACTGATCGTGGTCTACCCGATTGGCAGGCTGATCTGGAACAGCTTTTTTGACCTGCGACTCTCCGGCGGCGGCGATGCGAAATTCGTCGGGCTGGACAACTACGCCCTGGTCCTGCAAGACCCGGACTTCTGGAACGCCACAAAAAACACGGTGCTGATTACCCTGATCACCGTGCCCGGTGCGCTGGTAGTGGGCCTGGGCCTGGCGATGCTGGCCAACCTGCCGTTCAAGCGGCAATGGCCAGTGCGCCTGGCGCTGCTGCTGCCCTGGGCCTTGCCCCTGGCTTTTTGCGGTTTGATCTTCGCGTGGTTCTTCCACTCGGAGTACGGCGTGGTCAACGATGTGATGCGCCGTGCAGGCCAGCAGGCGCCGCGCATGTGGCTGCTGGAGCCGACCTGGGCCTTCGCAGCCATCTGCATCACCATTGTCTGGAAGACCAGTTCCTTCATGGCGCTGATCCTGCTGGCGGGCTTGCAGATGATCCCCAAGTCGCTGTACGAAGCGGCCGAGGTGGACGGCGCGTCCAAACTGCAGCAGTTCTGGCAGATCACCATCCCGATGCTGATGCCGTCCATCATTGTGGCGTTGATCTTCCGCACTATCACCGCGCTGCAGACCTTCGACATTCCCTACACGATGACCAAGGGCGGGCCCGGCAATTCCACCGAAACACTGGCCATGCTGATCCACAAGACCACAATCGACTACCTGGACGTGGGCTATGGCTCCACCCTGGCGGTGTTCATGTTCGTACTGTCCCTGTGCGTCACCGGTGTCTACCTCAAACGGATTGGAAACAACGCATGAACACGCTATTTGAAGGGCGCTCGCTGCGCTTCATTGCCGCCACCATGGTGGTGCTCAACGGCTTCTTTCCGGCCGTGTGGATTCTGCTGACCTCGCTGAAAACCGAGGGCGAGTTGGTGCACAAGCCCATCACCTACCTGCCGCACGAGCTGGTGCTGAGCAACTACGTGCAGGCCTTTGCCGACCAGCCGCTGCTGAAGTACCTGGGCAACAGCCTGGCAGTGGCCGGCATGTCCACCCTGGTGTCGCTGGTGGTGGCCGCGTTTGCGGCCTACGCCATCGCCCGGCTGAACATGAAGTACCGGCAACTGGTGCTGACCTGCATCGTCGCCTCCAGCATGTTCCCGCTGGTCACGCTGCTGGTGCCCATCTTCGAGACCATGCGCAACCTCAACCTGCTCAACACCTACACCGCCCTGGTGCTGCCCTACACGGTGCTGAGCCTGCCGGTGTGCACCCTGGTGCTGGTGAGCTTCTTCCAGAGCATCCCCAAGGACCTGGAAAACGCCGCCATGATCGACGGCTGCACCCGCATGGGCGCGCTGTGGCGGGTGGTGGTGCCCCTGGCCGCTCCGGGCGTTTTTACCGCGGGCATTCTGGCCTTTGTGAACGCCTGGGACGAGTTCCTGCTGGCCTTGTCGCTGAACGCCAGCGCCTCCATGCGCACCCTGCCGGTCGGCATTTCGCTGTACCAGGGGGAATTCACGTTTCCCTGGCCCGTGATCTCCGCCGCCTTGGTGGTGGCCATCGTCCCCATTGCGGTACTGATTGCAGCCTTCCAGGAACGCGTGGTCGGCGGCCTGACCCAGGGCGGCCTCAAAGGCTAAGCCCCTTCCATTGATTTCCAACCCACTGAAAGAAGACCCCATGCACTCCACTTCCAAACTGTCCATGCTGGCCGCTGGCGCACTGGCCTTTACGTCCTGCGCCATGGCGCAAAACGTCACGATGTACGGCCGCGTCGATGTCGGCCTGCAGAACATCAGCAATGGAACCACCCGCACCGGTGTGGACAGCGGCACCTACACCGCATCGCGCCTGGGCTTTCGCGGCACGGAGGACCTGGGTGGCGGACTGTCGGCCCTGTTCTTCATGGAAATGGGCATCAACGTCGACAAGGGCGAAGCTGCGGGCGGCTCACGCCTGTTCAACCGGGGCTCGTATGTGGGGCTGTCCAGCGCCAGCGCGGGCACCGTCACGCTGGGCCGCCAGTACGTACCGATCTTCTGGCCCTTCCTGTTTGCCGACGACGCAGGGCCGCTGCGCCTGCACGGCTACAGCGTGGTGCAATCCATCCAGCGCAGCAATTTGTTCAAGGCGAACAGCAGTGCGCTGAACACGCCCGTTGCCAACGGCGGCCTGGCATCGGCCAGCAGCGGCATCTACAGCGTAGGGATCACGTCGGGGTTTGAAAACAACCTGATCGTCTACAAGACACCCACCATGGGCGGTCTTACCGTGAGCGCCGCCTACGGCGCCCCCGAAGGCTATGCCGACAGCGCCAAGGTGATGGGGGCCAATGCCGAGTACCGCCAGGGCGACCTGTACCTGGGCGCGGGCTGGAACCGCAAGCAAGGCCAGGTCACCGGTGGCACGGCCCCCCAGAAGATCAACGAATCCATGGTGGGCGGGATGTACTCCGTCACCAAGGAGTTCAATGTTTGGGGCAATGTGCACGGCTGGGACCTGGAAGCCGGTGCCGTTACAGGCAACAAGTTCAAGGGCCACGACGCGATGGTGGGCGTGTCCTACAAACTGCCCACTGGCCAGCTGTGGGCCAACTATGCGGCCAAATCGGTCAACAACTGCACCGACTGCGGCTCGCGCGGCTTCGGCGTGGGCTACCACCACCTGCTGTCCAAGCGCACCGATGTCTACGCGTCTTACGGCCGCGTCAACAACGACAACAATTCCGCCAACAGCCTGAACAGCTTTGCACCCACCACGGCAGGCACTGCCGTACGCGGCATCGGCGTAGGCATTGCGCACCAGTTCTAAACCCATTTCCATTCAGATAAAGAGTCAAGCCATGGCACAGACCATTCGTTACGGCATCATCGGCTGCGGCAGCATGGGCCGCGAACACATTGAAAACCTCAAGGCCCTGGCGGGTACCCAGGTCACCGCCATTGCCGACCCGCACGCGGCCAGCCGCGCGGCGGCGCTGGAGATACTGCCCGCGGGCGTGCAGGTCTTCGAGCACCACCAGGCGCTGCTCGACAGCGGGCTGTGCGACGCGGTGGTGATCGCCACACCCAACTTCACCCACATCGAGATGATGCGCGCCGCGCTGAAAACCGACCTGCACATCCTGGTCGAAAAGCCCCTGGTCACCCGCATCGAAGACGGAGTAGAAATGGTGGCCCAAGCCCAAGGCCGCAAGGGCATCGTCTGGGTGGCGCAAGAGTACCGCTACATGCCACCGGTGGCCGAGATGATCCGCATGGCGCACGCGGGTGCGGTGGGCAAGCTGCACCAGGTAGCCATCCGCGAACACCGCGAACCCTTCTACCCCAAGGTGGACGACTGGAACCGCTTCAGCGCCAACACCGGCGGCACCCTGGTGGAGAAGTGCTGCCACTACTTCAACCTGATGGACCTGATCCTGGGCGAAAAGCCGGTGCGCGTGTTCGCCTCGGGCGGCCAGCGCGTCAACCACCTCACCGAAGAATACGGTGGCCGCCGCCCCGACATCCTGGACAGCGCCTACGTGATCGTCGAATACGCCAGCGGGGCCCGCGCCATGCTCGACCTGTGCATGTTTGCCGAGAACTCGGTGGACAACGAGCATGTGGTCATCGTCGGCGACGAAGGCAAGCTGGAATCGCTGCTGCCCTCGCTCACGCTGCGCCATGGCCGCCGCGAGGACTGGGGCCGCCGCGAAACCTGGGGCCAGCCCTCGGGCACCGGCAAGGGCGTGGCGGTACGCCGGGTGTGGGATACCAACATCAAGTACGCAGGCCAGCACTTTGGCGCTTCCTTCATCGAGCACCAGCATTTCGCCGCCGCCATCCGCAACGGCACGCCGCCCGAGATCACGCTGGAAGAAGGCCTGCGCAGCGTGGCCACCGGCCTGGCCGCGCACCGCAGCATAGAAACCGGCCGTGCCGTGCTGATGAGCGAAATACTGCCCGCAGGCTGGTGATGGCAGACCACCACGGCATCACACTGCAGGCCGGGCCGCTGCGCCTGGCCGTGCGGCCCGACCTGGGTGGCAGCCTGGCCGGGCTGTGGCACCAGGGCAGGCCGGTACTGCGCTCCACCGAGCCGGGCCTGCTGACCGGGCCCCGCCAGTCGGCCTGCTTTCCGCTGCTGCCCTATTCCAACCGGCTGGGGCATCGGCGCTTCGCGTGGCAGGGGCAGAACTACACCGCCGAGCCCAATTTCGACGACAGCCCGCACTCGCTGCACGGCGTGGGCTGGCTGCGCGCCTGGCAGGTGGTGCGCCAGACCGCTGACCACCTGGGCCTGCGCTACACCCACACCCCCGACGGCCACTGGCCGTTCGCCTTCGAGGCCGAGCAGGACATCGCACTCACACCGCAGGCACTGCGGCTGGACTTGCGGCTGCGCAACACCGACGCGCGCGAGCAGCCCGTGGGCCTGGGCTGGCACCCCTACTTTCCCCAGCGCGACGGCAGCCATCTGCAGGCGGATGTGACCAGCCGCTGGGAGCGCGATGCCCTGCTGCTGCCCACGCATGCCACGGCCCAGCAGGGCATTGATGCCTCGGTGCGCTCCGTCGACCTGGACCACTGCTTCGGCGGCTGGCCGGGTGTGGCCCTCATCCGCGACGCACAATTTGCGCTGCGCCTGTCGTCCACCCTGCCCTACCTGGTGGTATTCACGCCGCCGGGGCAGCCGCACTTCTGCGTAGAGCCAGTCAGCCATGTGAACAACGCCATCCAGCATGCAGACCCCGTGAGCCAGGGGCTGGTGGCGCTGGCACCCGGTGCCGTGGCTACCGCGTCGCTGACGCTAGACGTGGAGGCGCTGTGATGGACATCCGAGCTCTCCCCGTGCCCGCCAACCTGCTGGGCGAATCGCCCCTGTGGCACCCGCTGGAACAGGTGTTGTACTGGTGCGACATTCCAGGGCGGCAGTTGCACCGCTTCGACCCCGCGTCCCAGCAGCACCACCAATGGGCTTTCCATACCGAAGTCGCCTGCTGCGCAGCGCGTGCCCAAGGCGGCCTGCTGCTGGCCCTGCGCGACGGGCTGTGGCATTTCAACCCCGAAGGCGGCAGCCGTATCCAGGTGGCCGCTGCGCCCTACCCGCAGGCCACCGAGCGCTTCAACGACGGCAAGGTGGACGCGCAAGGCCGCTTCTGGTGCGGCACCATCCACGAGCCACGCGATACGCCCAGCGCCAGCCTGTACCGCTGGGCCGATGGCCAGCTGCAGCGGGCCGCGGGCGACATCACCGTCAGCAACGGCCTGGCCTGGAGCCCATCAGGCCGCACCCTGTACTGGGCCGACACCCCGGCGCACGTGGTCTATGCCTGCGACTTCGATATGCAGCAAGGCAGCCTGTCGCACCGGCGGCCGTTTGCCCGTTTCACCCCGCGCGATCCGGCTACAGACCTGGCGCACTACCGTGGTCGCCCGGACGGTGCCACCGTTGATGCCGAAGGCTGCTACTGGGTGGCGATGTTTGAAGGCGCCTGCCTGCAACGCTTCTCGCCCCAGGGCGAGCTGCTGCACATCCTGCCCCTGCCGGTGCGCTGCCCCACCATGCCCTGCTTTGGCGGGCCGGACCTGCGCACCCTGTTCATCACCACCTCCCGCGAGAAGCGGCCCGCGCAGGAACTGGCCGACATGCCTTGGTCCGGCCAGGTGCTGCACCTGCGCGTGGAGGTTCCCGGCCTTGCCACCCACTTCGTGAATTCACCATGACCCACGCCACCACCTACTACCCCTCCCTCAAAAGCCGCGTTGTCTTCATCTCGGGCGGCAGCTCCGGCATCGGTGCCGAACTGGTGCGCGCCTTTGCCGCCCAGGGCGCGCAGGTGGCCTTTTGCGGCCTGCGCTCCGACGGCGGCCAGCCGCTGGTCGAAGAAATCACCGCCGCCGGACACCCCACCCCCTTCTTCGCCCCCTGCGACGTGCGCGATGTGGAGGCCTACCAGGCGCTGCTGGCCGATGTCATCCAGCGCCTGGGCCCCATCCGCGTGCTGGTCAACAACGCCGGGCGCGACGACCGCCACGCCATGGAAGACGTGACCTCGGCGATGTGGGACGAGCGCCTGGCGCTGAACCTCAAACACTACTTCTTCGCCATCCAGGCCGTGGCCCCGGGCATGGCTGCTGCCGGAGGCGGCTCCATCATCAACATGGGTTCGGTGTCGTGGATGCGCGGCCGCCCCAACCTGGTGGGCTATACCACCGCCAAGGCCGGCATCCTGGGCCTGACCCGCACCCTGGCGCGCGAGCTGGGCGCGCGCAACATCCGCGTCAACGCCATCGTGCCCGGTGCCATCGTCACCGAGCGGCAAACCACGCTGCACCGCGACCCGGCCGCCGACCAGCAGTTCCTGGACGCGCAGTGCCTGAAGATCCGCCTCGACCCCGGCCACGTGGCCCGCCCCACGCTGTTCATGGCCGCCGACGACAGCGACGGCATGACCGGCCAGCACGTGCTGGTCGATGCCGGTATCGCCCAGCAATCCGTGATTTCCTGAAACCGTATGACCACCATGACCTCCCCCCTGGCACTGCTGAACGACCCCACCCTGCTCCAAACCGACGGCCTGATCGGGGCCGAATGGGTCGCCGCAGCGCAGCGCTTTACCGTGCACGACCCCGCCACCGGCCTGCCGCTGGCCTCCGTTGCCAACCTCGATGCCAGCCACGCGTTGCAGGCCGTGGCGGCCGCCGAGGCCGCAGGCCCGGCCTGGCGCGCCCGCCCGGCCAAGGAACGCGCCAGCCTGATGCTGCGCTGGTTCCATCTGGTCCACCAGCACGCCGACGACCTGGCCCGGCTGATGACGGCAGAGCAGGGCAAGCCCCTGGCCGAATCGCGCGGCGAGGTAGCCTTTGGTGCCAGCTTCATCGAGTGGTTTGCCGAGGAATCGCGGCGCATCTACGGCGAGACCATTCCCACCACCGACCCCGACAAGCGCTACCTGGTGATCCGCCAGCCCATTGGCGTGTGCGCGGCCATCACGCCGTGGAACTTCCCCATCGCCATGGTCACCCGCAAGCTGGCCCCGGCCCTGGCCGCTGGCTGCACCGTGGTGCTCAAGCCCGCCGAGCAAACCCCGCTGTGCGCGCTGGCGCTGGCCGGGCTGGCGCAGCGCGCCGGTCTGCCGCCGGGGGTCATCAACGTGGTGCCCGGCGATGGTGCCAACTCCATCGCCATTGGCCGCGCCTGGTGCGAGAACGATGCCGTGCGCCACCTGTCGTTCACCGGCAGCACCGAGGTGGGCCGCATCCTGATGCGCCAGTGCGCGCCCAGCATCAAGAAGCTGTCGCTGGAGCTGGGTGGCAATGCGCCCTTCATCGTCTTTGACGATGCCGATCTGGATGCCGCCGTGGAAGGCGCCATGGCCAGCAAGTACCGCAACGCCGGGCAAACCTGCGTCTGCGCCAACCGCTTCTATGTGCAAGACAGCGTGTACGACCGCTTCGTGGACAAACTCGCCGCCAAGGCCCGCGCCATCCAGGTCGGCAACGGCTTCGACGCGGGCGTGCAGCAAGGCCCGCTGATCGATGCCGACGCACTGGCCAAGGTAGAAGCCCACGTACAGGACGCGCTGGCCCTGGGCGCGCGCCTGGTCTGCGGCGGCGCACGCGTGGGCGAGCGCAGCTACGCCCCCACGGTGCTGGCCGATGCCACGGCCGCCATGCTGTGCGCCCGCGAGGAAACCTTTGGCCCCATGGCGCCGGTGTTCCGCTTCCATACCGAGGCCGAAGTGATCGCCCTGGCCAACGCCACCGAGGCCGGGCTGGCCAGCTACTTCTACAGCCGCGACATCGGCCGCATTTTCCGCGTGGGCGAGGCGCTGGAGTACGGCATGGTGGGGGTCAACACCGGGCTGATTTCCACCGCCGAGGTGCCGTTTGGCGGTGTCAAGCAGTCGGGCCTGGGCCGCGAGGGATCGCGCCACGGCATGGACGACTACGTGGAGCTGAAATACCTGTGCCTGGCGGGCATGGCATCCTAGTACTCAGGCACGTAAGTAGAGGAACAAAATGAAAGTGATGATTTCGCGCGCAGGCCTAGGCGCAAAACGCAGACATAGCTCTGGCTATGGCGAGGCTTTGCAACGACGGGATGGGTGCGAAAGCGCGCTTTCATGTTCCGATACTTGCGTGGCTGAGTACTAGGCCCATGACCTTATCGCAGCACCTGCTTTTTCTGCTCTGCGCGGCCACCGCAGGCTATGTGCAGAACCTCACCGGCTTCGCCTTCGGGCTGGTGCTGCTGGGCCTGGTGGGCCTGCTGGGCGTGGCCTCGATTGCCGACGTGGCCAATGTGGTCAGCATGCTCACGCTGGTCAATGCCGCGGTGCTGTACTACGCCACACGGCCCAAGTTCGAGACCCGCATCCTGCTGCCCACGCTGGCAGCCAGCCAAGTGGGCGTGGTGGCGGGCGTGCTGCTGGTGAACTGGCTCAGCAGCGGCCTGGTGGTGGTGCTGGGCCTGTTGCTGGGCCTGACCATCATTGGCTGCGCGGCGTTGCTGGCCCGCACCGCGCAGGCCCTGGCACAGCGCTCGTCGACCACCAGCTTCGTGGCGGTGGGGCTTGTCTCCGGGGTGCTGGGCGGGCTGTTTTCTACCGCCGGGCCGCCGCTGGTGTACCACCTGTACCGGCAGCCCCTGCCCCAGCGTGCCATCCGCGACACCCTGGTGGCCATTTTTGCCGCCAACGCGGTGCTGCGCCTGGGCATGATGCTGCCCACCGGGCATGTCAGCAGCAACGCCCTGCTACTGAGCCTGGAGACGGTGCCGCTGGTGCTGCTGCAAACCGGGTGGATGGCCCGCCACCCGTCGCGCTTGCAGCCCGCCACGGTCAAACGCATCGTCTGCCTGCTGCTGGCGCTGGTGGGTTGCAGCCTGGTGGCTTCGTCCTTGCACGCCCTGCACATTTTTAGATAAAAAGTGGCTCCTGCGCTTATTCCACCAGCACAAGCAGCTTCTATTTTTGTAGCAAGCCTGTTTTGCGGCGCTGCAGGCCCCCCATCACGCCCAGGCCCAGCAGCACCAGCGCCAGGCTTTCAGGCTCGGGAATCTGCTGCTGGGTGAAGGTGGCACCCAGGTCGGCATCGCTGAGGGCAAAGACGAAGATCTTGTTGTCGCCCGCCAGGCCCGGCACAAAGTCGTTGTCGTTGGCCACGTACAAGGTGTGCGACAGCACGCCGTCCAGGGTGATGTCGTCGCCGAACGCCAAGCCTTCGATCTTGGACGGGATCTGGTCGGCGGCAATGCCGTTGGCGGTGAGCACATTCACCAGGTCCAGCACCAGGGTCTTCTTGACTGCGGCGGCTTTCAGCGCGGCCTGGTCGGCGGCAGATCCGGTGAGGCTGCCCACGTCGGTGGCACCGGCCAGGTCGATGCGAAAGAGCTGCTTGACCACGGCGGTGCTGCCGTCGCCCAGGCCCTTGCCGTCGCGCTCGTCCACCAGGAACTGGTGGTTGTTCAGTGCCACGATTTCGCTCACGCCGGAGCCGGTGGTGAGCTGGTAGGCGTATTCGTGCGTGGCGCCGGTGGCGATGTCGATGGTGACGATGCGCACCATCTTGTTTTTGTCCTGCTCCAGCGAGGCCTGCATGATGCCGATCAGCGTGGTGCCGTCGGGCGAGATCGCCAGGCCTTCCATGCCCTTGTTGGTCACCCGGCCCGTGGTGTTGCCCGCGATTTCCACCGCGCCCTGGGCGCTGAGGGTGCTGATGGCCAGGTTGTTGGGCAGGGCAAAGGTTTTGAGACGCTGGCCGGTGGCGCGGTCGAACTGGTACACAAAGGGGCCGTATTCGTCCGAGATGAACACGCTCTTGCCGTCTTTGGAGACGCGCACCGCCTCGGGGTCGAGCCGGGCGTTGTTCGGGCTGGTGGAGGGCTGGCTGGCATCGAAATTGTCCGAGCGGCCGGTGAAGTAGTTGACCCCGGCGCTGTTCTGCACCGGTGCGCCGTTCGGCAGGCCTGCCGCCGTGCCGCTGCCGTAGACCAGCGGGCTGGCGCTGCTGAGCAGCGTGGTGGCGGTGAGCGTGGGGGTCAGGGTGTAGGGCAGCTTGCCCGAGGCGGTGGCCGCCAGGTCCAGCTTCAGGGTCTGGAAGCGGGCGATGTAGGAGGTGGTGTCGTCCACCTGGCTGTTGTAGGCGGTGGCGTTGGGGCCGCGGTCGGGCGTGGCCACAAAGGTGTTGCCACCGGCCCAGGCCAGGCCGGAACCCAGGCCGCCCAGTACATTGCCGGCCAGGCCGTTTTCCAGGGTGCCGGTCAGGCCCGACAGGTCGGCGCTACCGCCCAGGGTGCCGATGGCGATCAGCGTGGGCGTGGCCTGTGCGGCCGTGGCGGCGAACAACGAGGCAAGGACGAGCGAAAGGATGGAGGTGCGGTGCATGGTGCGTAGGGTTGGTTAACACCCGCAAGGACGCTGCGGGCCAACCCGGCAGCGTAGGCACCTCCCGTGACCGTGTGATGACTTACTGCCGCGCGGTGCGGATGTTGGCGGGCAGCGTGCCCGGGTGGCTGGTGCGGAACGGGTTGATGTCCAGCCCGCCGCGGCGCGTGTAGCGGGCGTAGACCGTCAGCTTGATGGGCTGGCAGCGGGTCCAGAGTTCCATGAAGATGCGCTCCACGCACTGCTCGTGGAATTCGTTGTGGTTGCGAAAACTCACCAAATATTTGAGCAGCCCGGCCTGGTCGATCTGCGGGCCGCTGTAGCGGATCTGTACGCTGCCCCAGTCGGGCTGTCCGGTGACCAGGCAGTTGCTTTTGAGCAGGTTGCTGGTCAGCACCTCGGACACCGGGGCTTCAAGCAGCGCGGCGCTGAGCAGCGTGGGGTCGGGGCTGTAGGTGTCGAAATCCATGTCCAGCCGGTCCAGGCTCAGGCCGTCGAGCTCGTGCACCGGTTCACGGTCAAACATCTCAGGCAGCAGGACACGCACGCCCACGCTGGCCGGTGTGTCGCTGCCGCGCCAGGCGGCTTCGCTGATGTCGGTGCGGATGCGGGCCTGCACCGCGGCGGCATCGGCAAAGCGGGTGTTGTTGAAGCTGTTCAGGTAGAGCTTGAAGGACTTGCTCTCCACGATGTTGGGCGTTTCGCAGGGCACGGTGATGTGCGCTAGCGCCACCTGCGGCTTGCCGCGCAGGTTCAACCAGCTCAACTCAAACGCCGTCCACAGGTCGGCCCCGAAGAACGGCGTGGTGGTGTCGGTCAGGCCGATTTCGGCGCGCTTGGTGGCGCGGGGAATGGGGAACAGCAGCGAAGCATCGTACTGGTCGATGTAGGCCGAGGATTTGCCCAGCTGGGACTGGTCGGGGGTGTTGGCATTGCTCACAGGGGTTTACTCTCTATTTGATAGCTGCTCACGCTTATTGGACAAGCACAGGCAGCCTATTTGATCAATTAAATTCGTGCTGCCGCAACCATTTGGTGGCGATCCACTTTTCGCCCGCCAGCACCGGCGCGCCGCCGTGCAGGCTCTGGCTGCAGGGGTGGGGCCGGTCGTAGCTGAAGAACACGGCGTTGCCGCGCTGCGGGGCCACTTCCAGTTGCACATCCGGAAACAACGTCGCACCGCCCAGCTCGGGGGACTGCAGGTAGATGATCAGCGTGGCCACGCGCTGGCCGCCGCGCTCCAGGATGTGGGGGGTGCCCGGCTCGTGCGGGTCAAAGTAGTCGTAGTGCGGCTTGTACTCCGCGCCCGGCTGGTACTGCAACACCTGCAGGCCTTCGCCATGGGTCTCGGGCCACTGCAGCAGGTGGGCGATGCGGGATTCGATGCGCTGGATGAGGGGGTTTTCGCCGCGCTGGAAAAACATGCCGTCGCTGGTGCGGTCGACGTGCACTTCTTCGCCGCCGCTTTGGGTTTCCACCGTCAGCGAGCGGCTCAGGCGCGGGCGCGCCAGTTCCACCAGCGCGTCGCATTCTTCGTCGCTGAGCAGGCCGCCCAGCACCACCAGCCGCGGAATGCGCAGCACCGACAGCACCGCCACCTGGCGGTCGCCCGCGTCCAGCCACAGCGGCGAGCCGTCCAGCGCAGGGCTGGGCACCGGGGCCGCTGCGGGCTTGGGGGCCTGGTGCTGGTGGGCGGCCATCGTGGCGTGCAGGGTGGCTGCCGCCACCGCTTCGTCCCAACCCGACGCCAGCATGGACGCCAGCACCACGTCGGGTGCAAACCCGGCATCGGCCTGCTCGACGATCCATTTGCGCAGCGCGGGGGTGGCGGTCTGTGCGGCGGCACCGGGTTTAGGCATGGGCGGCTCCATTGCGTCTAAACACCAGCCGGTCGGGCTCGGAGCGGGCCGCATCAAAACCATACCCCTCCCGATCGAAGCCCTGCAGCTGCCCGGGCAGGCTCAGGCGGTGCTCGGCGGCAAACCGTACCATCAGTCCGCGCGCGCGTTTGGCCATGAAGCTGATGACCTTGTACTGGCCGTTGCTGCGCAGCTCTTCAAACACGCACTCGACCACCCGGGCCTTGAGCGCCTTGCGGTCCACCGCCTTGAAATACTCTTGCGAGGCCAGGTTCACCACCACCGGCGTGGCATCGGCGCGCAGGCGCTGGTTCAGGTAGACCGATATCTGCGTGCCCCAGAACTTGTACAGGTTAGCCCCCTGCGGGTTGGCCAGCCGGGTGCCCATCTCCAGCCGGTAGGGTTGCATCCAGTCCAGCGGGCGCAGCACGCCGTACAGGCCGCTGAGGATGCACAGGTGCTCCTGCGTCCAGGCCAGCGCGTCGGCGGGCAGGCTGGCGGCGTTCAGCCCACCGTAGACATCGCCATTGAAGGCCAGTACCGCCTGCTTGGCGTTGCGGGCGGTGAAGGTGGGGCTCCAGGCCTGGTAGCGGGCCACGTTCAGGGCCGACAAGGCATCGCTGAGGTGCATCAGCTCGGCAATTTGCAGGGGTGACTTCTCGCGCAGCAGCGCAATCAACTGGGCCGACTGCCGGGTAAACAAGGGCTGGGTGTGGTGCTGGCCCGTGGCGGGCGTTTCAAAGTCCAGGGCCTTGGCAGGCGACAACAAAAACAACATGGGCAAACATCCTTTGCCGCCATTATCGGACGCAACCCCGCAGGCGTGCCCGGGCCCCGCCTGCCGTTTTGCCCCCGGCATATAACAATCCAAGGGGAAGTGCTAGGATATTTGCACCCGCGTCCATTTATGGAACACCCCGCCCAGGCGCTGAGATGCCTTTATCTACCTGCGAAAAATGACATCGCTCTCCAGCCAGTTACTGAGACGCGTTTTTGCATGGTATCTGGTGCTGGTATTGACGACTTCATTGGTGCAGCTTTATTTCGTATACCAATCGATAGACAAAAATATCAGGGCGGAAATATTAAATATTGAAACAGCGTTTGTGCCCGGCATGCGGCAGGCTGTGTGGAATTTCGACCCGGAGATGATCGAGGTGCTGGCCAAAGGCGCGGCGCGGGCCTCGGTGGTTACCGGGCTGGTGGTGGTGGACAAGGAAGGCGTGGTCCAGACCACCCAAGGCCGGGTACCCACCACGGCCGACAACAGCGCCCTGCCCTTTTGGCAACGAACGGCAGTGCGCACCATCGCCCTGCAGTCCTTGGGCAGCGGCAACGGCAACACCAATGGCCTGGACGCCATTGGCACCATCCGCATCTACACCCATTTTTCGGTGATTTTCGAGCGGCTGACCTCCAGTCTGCTGGCCTTGGCCACCAATGCCCTGCTGGTGGGCCTGGGGCTGTGGGTGGTGCTGGCCTTGTCGATCAACCGGGTGCTGTCGCGCCCGCTGGTGGCATTGACCCAGGCGGTGACCTCTCTGAATATGGCCGCCGATCCGTCCAAGTACCAGAACATCCCCTACCCGGACAAAAATGAACTGGGGGTATTGGTGGCGGCACTCAACAGCCTGTGGCTGCGCCTGCTGGAGGCCAAAGAATCGCTGGAAGCCACGGTCGACAACCGCACCCAGGAGCTCAAGGCCACCAGCCAGCAGCTGGCCCTGCGGGCCGGGCAACTGGAACGCAGCGCAGAGCAGCTGCGGCGCATTCTGGAAGACAGCCCGATTGCGGTACGTATCCTGACGCTGGACAAGAAATTTGTGTTTGCCAACAAGCGGTTTTACGACCTGTTCAATGGCGGCAGCAGCACCGTCTCCCGCACCGACATGGAGTACATCTACAAAAACAAGGAAGACTATTACACCCTGGCCCGGATGATCCGCATCTCCGGAACGGCCGGCCCGCCGCGCCTGATGGAGTTCATCAAATCCGACGGCACGACGTTTTGGTCCATGACGACGGTGGTGAAAGTCCATTACGACGATACCGAATGCTCACTGGGCTGGTTTTTTGATGTGACCGAACTGCGCCAGGCCCGCGAAGCCGCCGAAGCCGCCACCGAGGTCAAAGCCAATTTCCTGGCCAATATGAGCCATGAAATCCGCACCCCCATGAACGGCATTATTGGTTTGAGCCGACTGGCGCTGAAAACCGATTTGAATCCCAAGCAGCTGGATTACCTCCAGAAAATCCAAAGCTCGGGCAACCATTTGCTCGGCATCATCAACGATATTCTGGATTTTTCCAAAATCGAGGCGGGCAAACTCAATATCGAAAACATCGATTTCTCGCTGGGCCATATTCTGGACGACATTGCCGACATGATGGCCGAGAAAGTCCAGCTCAAGGGGCTGGAGTTTTCGGTAGACATCGACGCAAGCGTGCCACCCGTGCTGGTCGGCGACCCGCTGCGGCTGCGGCAAATCCTGCTGAACTACTGCAACAACGCCCTCAAATTCACCGAGACCGGCCACATCCGGCTGGTCGCGCGCGGCAAGATGGCATCGGCCACCAGCGTGCTGTTGCGCTGCACGGTGGAAGACACCGGCATCGGCATGGCCCCGGCGCAGCAAAGCCAGCTGTTCCAAAGCTTTTCGCAGGTGGATGCGTCCATCACCCGGCGCTTTGGTGGCACCGGCCTGGGGCTGGCAATTTGCAAGCACCTGGCGGGGTTGATGGGCGGCTCGGTGGGGCTGGACTCCAGCCTGGGCCAGGGCAGCAGCTTCTGGTTTACCGCCCTGCTGGGGGTGGTCCAGGCCCAACCGTCGGCCAGCCCGCACACCGCCACGCCCGTGGCAGACGACAACCCTGCGAACCTGGCGGCTCTGGCAGGCGCGCGCATCCTGCTGGTGGAAGACAACGAAATCAACCAGATGGTGGCGGCCGAGCTGCTGCAGTCCACCGGGTTTGTGGTGGCGATTGCCGAGAACGGCCAGATCGCCGTAGACATGGTGCAGGCCCAGGCCTATGACATCGTGCTGATGGACATGCAAATGCCGGTGATGGATGGCCTGACGGCGACCCGCGCGATCCGCCAGATCCGCCGCCTCGACCACCTGCCCATCGTGGCCATGACCGCCAACGCCATGCAGCAAGACGCCGAGCGCTGTGCCGCCGCTGGCATGCAGGACTTTGTGACCAAGCCCATCGAACCGCTGCGCCTGTGGGCCGCCCTGCTGCGCTGGGTCAAGCTGCCGCAAGGCCTGGCGCGGCCGGTCGCCCCCGCGTCGGCAGTGGCGCTGGACACGCCAGAGCCCGAGCTGCCGAATGTGCCAGGCCTGGACATCGCTGCGGGCCTGAACCGCGTGGCGGGCAACCGCAAGCTCTACGCTTCGCTGCTGCAGCGCTTTGCCCAGGGGCAAAAATCCCTGGTGGCCCAGGTGCAGGCAGCGCTGGAGGCGGACGACTGGGCGCTGGCCGAGCGCCTGGCCCACACCGCCAAAGGCGTGGCCGGCAATATCGGCGCGCTACCGATCCAGCAACTGGCGCAACCGCTGGAAGCTGCGATTGCTGCGCGCAGCCCGCGCGCGCAGATCGATGCGCTCTTGCATGCCCTCGATGTGCCACTGCAAGCCCTGGTGGCCCATCTGGCCCATCTGGCCCCGCTCGACGGCGCGGCAGCACCTGCAGCCCAACTCCACCCACCACCAGTGGATCCGCGGCAGGCACGCTTTTTGTGCGCGCAGCTCGAAACCCTGCTCCTGGACAGCGATGCCGACAGCATCCATTTTCTGCAACAGCACGCCAGCAGCTTGCGCCAGGTGCTGGGGACACAGTTTGAAGCTTTGGAAAAAACCATTGGGGATTTTGATTTCGATGCAGCCACGCAGTGTCTACAACACGCGATGAAGGCGTAAGCTGTTGCAATTTGTCACCCACTCAAAGGAAATCGCCATGCGCATCCCATTGGTTTCTCTGGTCCTGCTCGGCGCGGCGGCCGCGGGGCATGCGGCGGTGCAAATGGCCACGTTTCCCATTCCCGGGCATGTGGAAAGCGACACCAAGGGCCTGTTTATCGAGCTGGTCCGCGAAGTGGCCAAACAGGCGCAGACCGACATCCAGATCCAGGTCATGCCGCCACCCCGGGCGGTACAAGGCTTTTTGGGCGGCAGCTTCGGCGGCCTGTTTCCGGCGCTGGATGTCAACTTTGCGGCCAACCAGCCCATCGCCCGTACCAGCGAATCCATCGACTGCAAAGAAGATTTCGTTTTCACCAAAAAGGGCAGTCCGTTCCTGAAAACCCTGGCGGACCTGAAAGGCAAGCGCGTGGGCATCACCCGCGGCTACCCCTACGCGCGCGAGGTCACCGACAGCAGCGCCTTCGCGGTCGAGACCGCCAACACCGACGAGGCCAACATCCAAAAGCTGGTGGCCGGGTACCTGGACGCCTTTGTGCTCGACGAAAAGACCGGCCTCAAGGCGTTCGAGAAACTGGGCATGGCAGCGCAGATGCAGTACGCCGCCAAGGTGCCGGTGTCACGGCAAGACGTGTACTACGCGTTCCAGAACACCGCCGAGGGCAAAGACCTGGCCGACAAGTTCTCGCAGGCCCTGAAAAAAATGAAGCAGAGCGGCCAGTTCCAGAAGATCACCCAGGGCATCACTTTCGCCCACGGCTGCGCCAAGGCAAACTAGACCGAACGATCGTTATTTCTCGTACGCCACCAACCGTCGGCGTTCATCCTCGCTGAAATGGCTCTGCTGTAGCTGGGCCAAAGCCTGCTGGCGCTGGTCTTCCGAGCCCGTGCCTTCGGCGCTGAGAATGGCATTGCGCGCTGCCAGGTAAGCCGCCATGCGGCTCTGCCAGGCTTGCTCCTCGCGGTCCACCTCGGCCAGCCGCGATGCGGCCTGGGTGCCAAAAGCCTGGGACCGCATGCGGTAGACATCGTCGTCGCTGGCACCTTTGGCACGCATGTCCAAAGCCTGCTGCTGGTTGTTGAGCAGAGCCTGGTTGGCGTTGCGATCTGCCAGCAAGGCCGCAGGCAGGGCCGCATCGAGTGCGGCGAGCTGGGACTTTTTCTGGGCCGCGCTCAGCCGCGCGTCCTGGTCGATAGCCAAGCGGGCCAGGGCATCCGCGTCATAACGGTCTTCAAAGCCAAACATCCCCTGCACCTCTTCGGCAGTGAAATAGCGCTCGCGCAACTGTTGCACCGCCAGCATCCGCTGGCGGATAGCCTGAACGCCGTTACCCGCCAACGCAGGGTCCTGCTCCAGCTCGACCAAGGCGCGCTTGAAAGCCAGGTACAGGCCCAACAGCCGCTTGGCATCCTGGGCCTGGGCGGGCGACAGGGCCAGGTCAAGCTCGTGGGCAATACGCTGGCGGATGGCTTCGGTACTCGCCTCCCCCACGGCACTCAGGTAGTAGTCGAACATCCGCACCAACTGCGTATAGGCCGCCGGGCTGGTCTGCATGCCTGCCACGCGCAGCGCCTGCAGATCGCCATCGGGCTGGGTGCCCTGCATGGAGGGCACGAAGGGTGCGCGCGCTCCGGGCACCGCCCCTGCGCTGGCAGCAACAGTCGGCGCATCCAGGCCGCCGTGCCGCCACCATACGACCGCAGCCACCGCCAGGACCCCTGAAACGGCCCATATCCCAACCCGGGCTTTCTGCATGGCGACCTCAAAGACCCAGGTTCTTCAACCGGTTGGCCTGCTGACGGTACAGCGTCACCGGGTTGGTTTCAAACAGGTTCACCAGGCCTGCGACCTGGTTGACCTCATCCAGGTGGTTCATCTTGTAGTCATCTCGGATCACCCGGCCCAGATGCGTGGAGCAGCTAGCCACCAGACCATCGTTTTTGGCGCCTGCAAAGGCCAGCGAGGTCAGTGCCAAGGCGGGGTCCAGAATGTCCAGCGGGTGGGTAAAAGGCTGGGCTCCGCTCCAAGAGAAGTACATCACACCGCGCACCGAGTACGCACCCTCGCCGCAAGCGCTCGTCGGAACGCCCTCGGGATGGGCGAGGTTGAACTTGAGCGAACCCGCAGTGCTCAGCGATGTCGCCGCACCCATGGAATTCTGGGGTTGCTGCGAAGCCGTTGACAAGGCGGCAATCAAGGTCGCCAAGCCATTCGTGGCAGATACCAACACCGTATTACTCAAGGCCCCAGGGGGTGCCACGCCCAGCAGCAAATCGGCCACGGCCGAGCCCTTGTTGACACCACCCACCGCGGTCACCGATGCCACCAGGTCGGGCCGTACCGAAGCGACATAGCGCGATGTCGGAGCACCGTGGCTGTGTCCGATCAGGTTGACCTTGGCAGCACCAGTCACTGCCAGGATCTGCTTGACCTGGGATAGCAACTGCTCGCCACGCACCTCGGTGCTGTTGGCGGCAGAGACCTGCGTCACGTACACCGTGGCCCCGTCCGCCCGCAGGGCTGCGGGTATTCGGTACCAATAGTCCAGTGGGCCGATATTGTCAAAACCCAACAGACCATGCACCAGCACGATCGGGTACCTGGTTTGGGAATACCCCTGCGCCCACGACGTCGCAGGCAAGCCAGCCAATGCCAGCAAGCAAGCGGCCAGCCAAGTCGTCCATATTTTTTTCAAAGCCATCTCCAGCAGAACCTTGCGGTTCATAAAGTTTGTCGGATGTATGCCGCGGCGCCTGGTGGCCGTGGGCGACCAGGCGGCTTGGCGGAACGGTGGAAACCATGCCTGCGTGCGCTGTGGCATACCGGATGAGGATGCCAAGGCAGAGGATCTTGGCTGCGTTGAAGATAGACAACGAGCCAGGACAAAATAAGTACGTTCGTGCTTTTACGAAATGCTAGTGAGCCAGTCCGGGCTTGTCATACTGGTAAACCCAAACCGAGGGCCGGCCAGGGCCCGCGATTGACTCCTGCGCGACACCGGCTGGCTGACCGACCGGTTCTGGAGCTAGCGGCCTTTGCGGCTGCGCTTGTGCTGGTACATCAGCGCGTCGGCCTGGGACAGCAAGGCCTCGATGGGTTCACGGCCGTCGGGCGCGATCGGCACAATGCCGTGGCTGCAGGCAATCGCATAGCCGCTGTGGCTGAACTGGTTGCGCCGCTCCAGCGCGGCCAGCAGGCGCTCCACAATGCCCTGGGCCAGGTCGTGCGGGCAGTCAAACAGCAGCACCACAAACTCGTCACCCCCTAGGCGGGCCAGGACGTCGGAATCCCGAAAGCTGCGCCGCATCTGGTCGGCAAAAGCCAGCAGGGCCTTGTCGCCCTCGGCGTGGCCAAAGTTGTCGTTGATGGCCTTGAACTTGTCCAGGTCAAAAAACACCAGCGCACACGGCAAGGCCTTGCGCGCGGCCAGGTGCAGCGCGTGCTGTGCCAGCGCCAAAAAGCCGCGCCGGTTGTGCAGGCGGGTCAACTCGTCCAGCGTGGCCAGTTGGTAGGTGGAGATTTCTTGCTCCACGATGGCGGCCAGGTCACCCAGTAGCTGGACGTCTTCCTCGCCAAAGCGGCGCGGCTGCGGGTCCAGCAGGCACAGCGTGCCCAGCGTGCTGCCGTTCGTGGCCCGCAACGGCCAGCCCGCGTAAAACCGCACGTGGGGCGCACCGGTGACCAGCGGATTGTCAAAAAACCGCAGGTCGCTTTTCGCATCGGATACCACCAACAGCTTGTCGCCCAAAATGGCGTGGCCGCAAAAGGAAATGTCGCGCGGTGTCTCCTTGGCGTCCAGACCTTGGGCCGACTTGAACCACTGGCGGTTTTCGTCCACCAGGCTGACCAGCGCAATCGACACGCCAAACATGCGCCGGGCCATGCGGGTCAGGCGGTCGAAGCGATCTTCGGGCGGGGTGTCGAGCAGGTTGAGCGAATGCAGGGTACTCAGCCGAAACGGCTCGTGGGACGGGATGGCAGGCTTGATCATGGAAAGTCCTTCTGCAAAGGGCCCAGGTCACCACGGCGTGGCCCGCGGGTTATACGCTACTTTCCCCCCAATGCCCCATGCAAACACACTTGACCTTGCCGAGAAAATTTATAAGAAAAGTGCCTCTTGCGCTTATTCTTAGAGCGTGAGCAGCTACTTAACTTATAGCAATGCGGAACCCCACAACCCTGCCCGGTAAAATCGCGCCCTTCCAGAAAGAACCCCGATAGACCATGACCGACACCGCTTCCACCGCCCCCGCCCAGCCCGGCTTGCAATCCCTGTCCAAATCCTTTGAACCCGCCGCGCTGGAAGCGCACTGGGGACCGGAATGGGAGCGGCGCGGCTACGCCACGGCGGGTTACCGGGGCACGGGCCAGGCCCAGGCCGGTGTGGAGGCCTTTGCCATCCAGCTGCCGCCGCCCAACGTGACCGGCACCCTGCACATGGGCCATGCCTTCAACCAGACCATCATGGACAGCCTGACGCGCTACCACCGCATGCAGGGCCACAACACCGTGTGGGTGCCCGGCACCGACCACGCGGGCATTGCCACGCAGATCGTGGTGGAGCGCCAGCTGCAAGAGCAAAAGGTCAGCCGCCACGACCTGGGCCGCAAGAACTTTGTGGAAAAAGTATGGGAGTGGAAGGAAAAGAGCGGCAACACCATCACCACCCAAATGCGCCGCATGGGCGACAGCGTGGACTGGGAGCGCGAATACTTCACCATGGACCCCAAGCTGTCCAAAACGGTGACCGAAACCTTTGTGCAGTTGTATGAGCAAGGCCTGATCTACCGCGGCAAGCGCCTGGTCAACTGGGACCCGATCCTGCAAAGCGCGGTGAGCGACCTCGAAGTGGAAAGTGAAGAGGAAGACGGCTTCCTGTGGCACATCAGCTACCCGCTGGCCGACGGCTCGGGCGCGCTGACCGTGGCCACCACCCGCCCCGAAACCATGCTCGGCGACGTGGCCGTGATGGTGCACCCCGAGGACGAGCGCTACACCCACCTGATCGGCAAGATGGTGACGCTGCCTTTGTGCAACCGCGAGATCCCGGTGATCGCCGACGACTACGTGGACAAGGCTTTTGGCACCGGCGT
This sequence comes from Rhodoferax sp. WC2427, assembly GCF_040822085.1. Taxonomy (NCBI): domain Bacteria; kingdom Pseudomonadati; phylum Pseudomonadota; class Betaproteobacteria; order Burkholderiales; family Comamonadaceae; genus Rhodoferax; species Rhodoferax sp. WC2427. The sequence continues at coordinate 3,430,943 of NZ_CP162006.1, forward strand.
GGTCAAGGTCACGCCCGCGCACGACCAGAACGACTACGCCGTCGGCCAGCGCCACAAGCTGCCGATGATTTGCGTGCTGACGCTGGATGCCAAGATCAACGACAACGCCCCCGCTGCCTACCAGGGCCTGGACCGCTTCGTAGCGCGCAAGAAGATCATCGCCGACCTGACCGAACTCGGCCTGCTGGTCGAGACCAAGAAGCACAAACTGATGGTGCCCCGCTGCACCCGCACCGGCCAGGTGATCGAGCCCATGCTGACCGACCAGTGGTTTGTGTCCATGACCAAACCCGGCCCTACGGGCACCAGCATTGCACAAGGCGCTATCGATGCCGTAGCAAGCGGCCAAGTGCAGTTTGTGCCCGAAAACTGGGTCAACACCTACAACCAGTGGATGAACAACATCCAGGACTGGTGCATCAGCCGCCAGCTTTGGTGGGGCCACCAGATCCCGGCCTGGTACGACGAAGACGGCAAGGTCTATGTGGCCCGCAACGAAGCAGAAGCGCAGGCCCAGGCGCCCGGCAAGACGCTGAAGCGCGATGAGGATGTGCTGGACACCTGGTACTCCTCCGCCCTGGTGCCCTTCAGCACCATGGGCTGGCCCGAAAAGACGCAGGACTTTGACCTGTACCTGCCCTCCAGCGTGCTGGTCACCGGCTACGACATCATCTTCTTCTGGGTCGCCCGGATGATCATGATGACCAAGCACTTCACCGGCCAGGTGCCGTTCAAGCACGTCTACATGCACGGCCTGGTGCGCGACGCGCAGGGCAAGAAGATGAGCAAGTCCGAAGGCAATGTGCTGGACCCGGTGGACCTGATCGACGGCATCGCGCTCGCCCCTCTGCTGGACAAGCGCACCGTGGGCCTGCGCAAGCCTGAGACCGCACCCACCGTGCGCAAGAACACCGAAAAAGAGTTCCCCGAGGGCATTCCCGCCTTTGGCGCCGACGCGCTGCGCTTTACCTTTGCGTCGCTGGCCTCGCTGGGCCGCAACATCAACTTCGACAGCAAGCGCTGCGAGGGCTACCGCAACTTCTGCAACAAGCTGTGGAACGCCACCCGCTTCGTGTTGATGCAGTGCGAAGGCCAGGACTGCGGCGTGGCCGAGCACACACCCGCCGAATGCGGCCCCGGCGGCTACCTGGACTTCAGCCAGGCCGACCGCTGGATCGTCTCCAAGCTGCAGCAGGCCGAGGCCGAAGTGGCCAAGGGCTTCACCGACTACCGCCTGGACCTGGTGGCCAACACCATTTACGACTTCGCCTGGAACGAGTTCTGCGACTGGTACCTGGAAATCGCCAAGGTGCAGATCAACACCGGCAGCGACGCGCAAAAACGCGCCACCCGCCGCACCCTGATCCGCACGCTGGAGGTCCTGCTGCGCCTGGCGCACCCCTTGATTCCCTTCATCACCGAAGAGCTGTGGCAGAAGGTGGCCCCTGTGGCCGGTCGTGCGGGTGAATCCATCAGCATTGCCGTGTACCCCGTGAGCCAGCCTGAGCGCATCGATGAAGCGGCAATTGCGCATATCACCAAGCTCAAGGGCCTGGTCGACGCCTGCCGCAACCTGCGAGGTGAAATGAATGTGTCGCCCGCCACCCGCATGCCGCTGTACTGCGTGGGCGATGCCGCGTTCATGCAGTCCGTGGCGCCGGTGTTGCAGTCCCTGGCCAAGCTGAGCGAAGTCAAGCTGTTTGACGACGAAGCCGCCTGGCAGGCCGCCGCACAAGCCGCCCCTACCGTGGTGGCGGGCGATGCGCGCCTGTGCCTGCACATGGAAATCGACGTGGCAGCCGAAAAAGCCCGCCTGGGCAAAGAGGCCGCGCGTCTGGAAGGCGAAATCGCCAAGGCCCACAACAAGCTGGGCAACGAGGCCTTTGTGGCCAAGGCGCCGCCCGCCGTGATCGCCCTGGAGCGGGGCCGCATCACCGACTTCGGCGCAACGCTGGAGCGCCTGAAAGAGCAGTTGGCGCGCCTGGGCTAAGCGCCTGCCTGGCGCCCTCTCCCGCCAGCGGGAGAGGGCTGGGGTGAGGGGCCCTACCGCCGACGCAGCACGTGGATGTAGTCGGCCCCGGCAGTCTGCTGGTCCACCAGCTCGTTGCCGGTTTGCTTGGCAAACGCCTGGAAGTCGCGCACCGAGCCCGCGTCGGTAGACACCACCTTGAGCAGCTGGCCGCTTTGCATGTCGGTCAAGGCTTTTTTGGCCTTCAGGATGGGCAGCGGGCAGTTCAGGCCGCGGGTGTCGATTTCTTTGTCTGTCTGCATGGGGCGGGTGTCCTAGGATGGATTTTGATTTTAGTGGCTTGCACTCTCAACCGGGTTGGGCAGCATCGGCTCCATGAACTGCGGCTCATAGCCCCGACCGCGCAAGAACTCTGCCATCGCATAGCCAGTCCCGGCGGGCCAGCATTTCACGTCGGCCAGGTCGTAGAGCCGGTAGTCCACCAGCTCGGGCGACAGGCGCACCTCGCCGTGGGCCACCGCGTGGTAGACGATCAGCACCTGGTTCATGCGCTGAAAGTCGTACACGCCCACCAGGTTCAGCGCCGAAGTCTGCAGGTTGGTTTCTTCCAGGATCTCGCGGGCAATGCCCTCCTGCGGGGTTTCGCCCGCCTCCATGAAGCCGGTGATCAGCGCGTACATGGCGTTCGTCCAGGCCACGTTGCGCGCCAGCAGGATCTGCCCGCCGTATTCCACGATCGCCCCCAGCACCGGCGTGGGGTTGTTCCAGTGCGTGAAGTCGCAGGCCGGGCAGCGCAGGCGCTGCTTGGGGCCACCGTCTTCCAGCTGGCTGATCAGGGCCAGAGGCGTGGCGCACTGGGGGCAAAACTTGAAGGCTGAGGGCATAGGGAAGAAACTCCGCCGTTGCTACATAAAAAGTAGCTACTCACGCTTATGAAATAAGCGCTAGCAGCCAATTTTCTATAAATTTTTAAGCCGGAAACACACCAGTGGACAAATACCGGTCGCCCCGGTCGCAGACGATGAACACCACCGTGGCGTTGGTCTCGCGCTCGGCGATTTGCTGCGCCACCCAGCAGGCACCGGCGGCAGAGATGCCTGCAAAAATGCCCTCTTCGCGCGCCATGCGGCGGCACATTTCCTCGGCATCGTCCTGGCTCACATAGGCCAATTCGTCCACGTGCGACGGGTCGTAAATCTTGGGCAGGTAGGCCTGCGGCCATTTGCGGATGCCGGGGATGCGCGAGCCCTCGCTGGGCTGGGCGCCGATGATACGGATGGCCGGGTTCTTTTCTTTCAAAAACTTCGACACACCGGTGATGGTGCCGGTGGTGCCCATGGCGCTGACGAAATGGGTGATCTGGCCGTGGGTGTCGGCCCAGATTTCCGGGCCGGTGGTTTCGTAGTGGATGCGCGGGTTGTCGGCATTGGCGAATTGGTCCAGCACCCGGCCCTTGCCCTCGCGCTGCATCTGGTCGGCCAGGTCTCGGGCGTATTCCATGCCGCCGCTCTTGGGCGTGAGAATCAGTTCGGCCCCAAAGGCCTTCATGGTCTGGGCGCGCTCGATGGACAGGTCCTCCGGCATGATCAGCACCATGCGGTAGCCCTTGACCGCCGCGGCCATGGCCAGCGCAATGCCGGTGTTGCCCGAGGTGGCCTCGATCAGGGTGTCGCCGACGCTGATTTCGCCGCGCTCCTGCGCCCGCTGGATCATCGACAGCGCGGGCCGGTCCTTTACCGAACCGGCCGGATTGTTGCCCTCCAGCTTGCCCAGCACCACATTGCCCCGCTCGGCGTTACCGGCTGCACCGATGCGCTGCAGCGCCACCATCGGGGTTTTTCCGATGACATCTTCAATTGTTGGATATTTCATACCCTGCACTGTGCCATAATATTGGTCTTGCTTCTGCATTGCCCGGGTGGTGAAATTGGTAGACGCAGGGGACTCAAAATCCCCCGCCGAAAGGCGTGCCGGTTCGATTCCGGCCCCGGGCACCATTCAAAATTCTCTAGCGTTTTCAACACGTTAGAAACTTCTGAAGATCACCCCAAGTACTGGGGGATATTTCAGAATCGTTAGTCAGGTACAGTTTCGGTACAGTGCTGCGGCGCTAGCCCCTACTGGAACACTATGGCAACGATAGTCAAGACCCCCTCAGGCACATGGAAAGCACTGATCCGCAAAACGGGTTGGCCACCGACTGCCAAAACTTTCCGCACCAAACGAGACGCTGAGGACTGGTCGCGCCGTACCGAAGACGAAATGGTTCGCGACGTATACATCCAGCGCGGACCGGCCGAGCGCATGACCGTCGAGGTCGCCCTCACTCGTTACCTGCGCGAAGTCACTCCCACCAAACGCGAGTCCACCCAAGCCGGCGAGCGCAAAAAAGCTCTGGCACTGACCCGGCATCTTGGCAAGTACTCCCTCGCCGCACTGAGTGCCGAAATCGTCGCCCAATACCGCGATGCCCGACTGGCTGGCGATGATGACTCCGATGGCAAGCCCGTCCCGCGCAGCAACAACACCGTGCGACTGGAACTGGCATTGCTCAGCCACCTCTTCACCATCGCGATCAAGGAATGGGGCATCGGCCTGCCGTTCAACCCAGTTTCCAACATCCGCCGCCCGGCACCAGGCGCTGGCCGCAATCGACGGCTGACGGTGGCCGAGAACAAGCGCCTGCTGGCCGCTGTGGACGGATATTCCAATCCGATGTTTAGCTGGATAGTGCGCGGTGCACTAGAGACCGGGATGCGACTCTCTGAGATTGCTGGCTTGCGGTTGAGCCAAGTTGACCTGCAACGCCGCGTTATCCGCCTTGATCACACCAAAAATTCTTCGCCTCGAACGGTCCCCCTTACGGCAGCTGCAACCCATGTTTTTCAGAACGCAGTGAACAACCCCATCCGCCCAGGCGAAACGGACCTCTTGTTTTTTGGCGATCCTGGCAAGGACGGACTGCGCCGCCCCTACGTGTTCGACAAAGCTTGGACACAGGCCAAGCTCGATGCCGGCCTGGTGAACTTCAGATTCCACGACCTGCGCCACGAAGCGGTCAGCCGCTTTGTCGAGGCTGGATTATCAGACCAAGAAGTCGCGGCCATCAGCGGGCACAAGTCTATGCAGATGCTGAAAAGGTATACACATTTGCGGGCGGAAGACTTGGTGGAGAAGCTGGATAAATTGAGGCACTAGCTGGCAGGTAGGCGCTCTGTGTCATTTTTCAGACAGCCAGCACGCAATTCGCAGAAATTTTTGCCCCTGTATGTAAGCCAATGCTCCCCCGGCACCGGCAAGCCATTGATTTTTATACGAATTTAGCAAACGAACCCGATTTTCCTATCCACCAAGCGATCCAATCTTGGTTGCCAATAGTGGCCAAGAGCGGATACCAAGATATGGAATATTGGCTTTTAAATCAACGACTTACAGGAAGCACAAGCTTGTCCGATTACTTCTGACTACTGAGAATTGCGCCTAGCTAGTCCCGATATAGGTGCATTTATGAAGACGGAAGAATTTCTGCTAGGCCGCTTTGGCCCGCTAATGAGCATTGCTGACGTGGCAGGAATTTTGGGGCGTTCTGCCGATGGATTTCGGGTTGCACTCTATTCGGACGGTGATGTATCCCGCCGTCTACGGCCAACCATGGTGCGAATCGGCCGACGGGTCTACTTCCGCACACTGCAACTCGTAGACGCCTTGGGCCTGGATAGCCAGGAGGCCAATGGCACACTCCCACGCCCGTCGAAATCCTGATGCCTTGGTTACTGGAGGCTGCCGACTTCACTGATCGGAAATTGCCAGTTGATCCAGATCGTCCGACAGGCATTCATTCCAAGAAGGCGGTCAAGGCGAGTTCAGCCAAGGTTGCGTGCCTTCTTGATACCGCCATCGCCATTCAGGAAGAGGATGCCACTGCAGCGGGCCAGATCGGCTACATGGCACGCGCCATGATCTGGGCCTCACTTCCACACAAGAAAGTCGATGGGTCGCATTACAAACGGGACAATGGCCTCGCGTCCATCACCATGCTTGTGGACCCCGACATCGGTCTTCCCTACGGCAAGCTGCCCCGGCTCATTTCTGCATGGTTGACGCGAGAGGCAAAGCTGACAGGCTCACGTGAGCTGACCCTGGGCCGTAGTCTCAACGAGTTCGCCCAAAAACTCGGGCTATCGACGAATGGTGGCCTGCGTGGCGATACGTCCCGACTGAAAGTACAGGCCACGAAGCTGTTCAGCACTTTCGTTTCGCTCAAGGCACACCAGGGCCAAGACTTCGCCTACAAAAACGTCGCACTGTCCGACGAAGGGGTCCTACTTTGGAACCCGAAGAAGCCGCATGAATCGTCGCTTTGGGAAAGCACGATCACTTTATCAGAAGCGTTCTATCGCGAGTGCATGGACTATGCCGTTCCATTCGATCTTCGCGTGTTGCACAGACTGCGTTCGCCACTGGCGATAGATCTGTATTTGTGGCTAACGTGGCGCATGTTCATCCTGCGTCGGCCGGCCTTGATTCCATGGACCTCGCTGCGGTTTCAATTCGGCGTTGGTTACGCCACTACCCCCCAAGGGATGGCGCATTTTCGCGCGGAGTTACATCGCTGCCTGCACGATGTACAAGCCCTGTACCCGGCCGCAAAGCTTTCATTTGAGCGTGGTGGCTTGAAGCTGCGTCCCAGCCCGCCCCATGTGAATGCGCTCCCGTGATCATCAGAATCTGACGATGACACGGAATAACCAAAAGCCGGCAGTTGAGGTCAGGACCTCTTTTACCGGCACGCTGGCACCACAAGGGCACAAAGGTCGCGTGTGGACGTTCAAACAGTTCTGCGAAGCATGCGACACGCCTGATGCGAATCGCGTACGGGCAGTACTTGTCGCAAGCAATACTACCGGCTTCGCACTATACGCACGTCAGAACAGACATCTTCATCGCGTTACACAGGATGACCGTCCCTTGATATTTCGGACCATCGAGCAAGCCCTAAACACCCTAATAGACGTGCCACACCTGACCTCCGAAATCACCATCGTCACAAAAAACTGGTAATACCGGCATGCTTAGAGCCTTTGCGATCAAAAGATACAGCCCGTTGATCGTCTCAGCCAACGCGCTGTCGTATTTGACCCCTTTAGAGGCCACTGATAGCTTTAAGCCAGCCTCGGTCATGCGCTCACTGTAGCGGATCGACAGGTCGAATCCACCTTGAGACCGCCTGTCGAAAATGATGCGCCAGGACATCGTCCACCGACGGCTTGCGGTCATACAACGCCAGCTCCAGCGCGTCGAGTACGAACTCCGCGTGCATCGAGGCGACCGATAGTGTGATCTCCGCCGCTGCGACCCAAGGGCAACTGCTTGCAGCCGAGCAAGGTTGAAGTGATTCAGTGTTTCACGCGGGTGGTATTGCCGACGCCGGATCGCTACCAGTCCGATAGCCAGCCTGCCGAGCAGCTTCTCGATGACTGTCCACGGTCCAGTCAGTGCGTAGGAAGTCCAACACCTGAAGCACCTCGTTTTCTCCAACTGAGATCTGGACCGGCATGAGCTCAAGGTGAGAAGCGGCATTGACCAACTGGATAGGGGTTCTCAGGTGTCTTAGGAAGTCTTCCGGCGTTGGCTTGTCTCCATCCCAAAGAAACAAGACCGCAGATGCTGGATCGATAGCACTCAAACCGGCCTCGCGGCTGAAGCTGCGCGGTCCGATCTCGGACTGCTGGAAGAACCTGGCGATGCCACCTTCATCGGCGAAATGGAGCGCATCCTCCTTAGTGAAAGTCGCATACGGCAGCGAATTGACCACGCAATGGACGACCTGCTTGCCCACAGCCTCCGGCATATAGGTGCTCAGAATGTCGGGGTATCGCTTGAGGCCTTCGGCTAACCGGGCGACCTGCTTGACGACTTTGCGAATGCCGAGTGAAAAGAAGTAGGCCCTGGCTGGATCTCCACCGGAAAGGCCGCGGCTCTTGCACTCAAACAGGAAAAGGTAGTCCCCCCAGACAAACGCCACGTCGTAGTCGTAGGTCTCACCTTCGCGGTCGCAGATGATGTTCTTGGCCTTGATGCCATGCTTGCCCAAGAGCTTAATCATGCTCTTCTCGAAGCGCTTGCCGCGCCCGTCAAGATTGACTTCCAGCATCCCAAGCGTCGACAGGATGATGTTAGGGATCGAGGACGTCGCAGCAGAGATTGCAAGCAGCAGATAGCCGCCGTCCTGCAGCTTGATCAGCGGCTGATCAAACAGATCACGGCTTGCCTTGCGGTAGGTTGCATGGCCGATGAAAACCTGGGCTCTTTCCTCTTGGAGACCTAGGCGCTGCAACAGCTCCACGAGTTCGGTGTTGCTGAATCTGATGGTCAAACGATCAGCGTCACGAGGCTGCAAAGCTTTGTGGGCGACATCCTGGAGAACCGAGTAGCCGCGAACCCACTCCGCGAGCGTCAACCCAGCGTATTCAGACTGGTCGTCCGTGATCTCGCCTGACAGCAATTGACTGAGCGCAGTAGCTCCATGTATTTCTTGAAGCGAAACCGCCTGGTTGGGCAGCAGATCAACCTCACTGTCAGTTCCGGAAACCGCCTTCTCGTAGCGCGAATCGACGAGCACGGTCGTCCAATGCTGCCGCAAGCGCTCAGCCAACCGGGCATTGGCAACATAGTTGTATAACTCAAGGTAGTCATCAGACGGACGGGAATCCCACAGGCGCTTTACCCCGTGCTCAGCCCAAACCGGCGCAAGATCCTCTTTCCGCGTCAAGGGAGCGTCCAAATAGCGATGCCGGCGTTCCGAGAACTGCCAGTGCCTCCAAGCTGCGGCCAGCATCTGCACAGACCCAACAGCGAACCGGTCTTGGTCTGTCGGCGTGGGAAGCGAGGGCAACACAAGCACGCCCGTGTCGTCATACCAGCCATGGATATGAGCTTCCATACCGAGGGTGCTGGCGAGCGTCGCAAGAAGGAGTTCGTGAACCCCTTCAGGGTTGAACTCGTTTCCGCCCTCTCCCTTCATGGTGACTTTTCCAAGATCCAGAACCCCGCCAGCGGTGGAGTTCTCGTACATCTGCTTAAGCAGGTCGATGTACTCACGATTGGAGCGGTCGAGCAATGCCAAGACCCGAAGTTCCGGAGAAAGCGCTGCTGCTTTGGTCTTGGCGAGCAGTCCAAGGATCGACTGGTAGACACCGTCGATCTCGTTGAGTCGAACTGCGTGCGATCGGACAAACTCGGCTTGCTTCGGGCAGCTCTCGCCATCGAGATGGGAAGCCAGCTTCTCGAGGAACTTGTCGCGATTCTTCTGCTTCTTCGGATTGATCCGCTTCAAGACGAGCATATCACTGCGCCGCACGAGGCCGACTAGCTTGTCGACGTCCTGTGGAGTCATTGCGGTATCTGCCAGATGGTCTTCAAGAACCTGCCAAGAAAGCTTTTCAAGAGCTTCGCTGACAGGCGTTTCGCTGAGTTCAATCGTCATTTGACCCCCTAAGAATTTTCGTTCGCTCTATTGTGTGGCTATTACCAGCGGGGCCAGCGATTGCTTCACCTCAGGTCGCGTGAGTACCGGTGCCGAGGCCTATGTTAGCAACCGCTGCGGAGCGGACGCTCATCTGTGTGTGTCATCAGAAACTGATCACAAACCTCGCCAATGGTTAGATCGCGCACCATCGCTAAAAACTGCAAAACCTGACAATGGCGACGCCCGCGAGTCGGCCAGGCCGAAAGGCTGTCACCAAAATTCTGTGGATGAGCCTGTGGACGGGCAGGACTTGTCTACGCTGAAACGCCGATACGAATGCCAACCGGCGCAACCCCTTGCCCACCAACGTTTTCCAGTCTTTCAGCCGAATTTATTCACGCTGAAACACCGATATCGCTACGCTGAAACGCCGATACGGGCACGCTGAAACGCCGATATCACGCTTAGTCATGCAACACTTAACTTGTTGATTTAAAATGGAAATTCTCGTTAAGCGACTACCAAGCAGGTAGTTCTTCAAATAGTTCTGCATGTATAAACAAGTAGTTGCTCGCCTTGAAAATGTGGACAAGCTATAGCTTCTGTGGTTTTTCTTGTGAGATCGCGCAACTTATCCACATCCCTGCGGTAGGGTGTAGGCATAGATGAAGGGGTGAAGTAATGAGTGACCAATGCAAGCCCTACAAGCGTCGGCCAGCCGACGACGGCGGGGAATATCTACTGATGCCCCGCGACGATGATTTCCCTGGCCAATCAATGGCTCCCGGCAAGCCAGTTCGCATTGGAATACCGATGTCGGATCAGCCGCAATGTACGCCCAAGGTAGAAAGCTCAGCAGAAGTCGAAGCAATGGTTGAAGCGTTCTTTGCATCCCTCAACAAAGCGGGTTAACGCACGCAGTCCTGCATCCAGGTTATGGGAGGAGGCCACCCAGATCATGAGGCCGCAGCCCCGCCCCTCGCCAGCGAGGGGAGCGAGTCGCCCTCTGTCGTCAGGGGTGCAGGCGGGGCGGTGCGCTTCGCTTCCTTCGACTGCCCCCCAGACTGGAGGCTTGGGGCGCTCCTGCCGCGTCAAGGGGCCGAGTCCTCGCCCTACGGGCTGCGGGCCGCACCAACCCCTTGACCCGTCATCCGCTGGCTGAAGCAGGCCGTGCCGCGATCCTGGCCGGGCTTCGGTTGTTGGCTGGAGGTGGTGTCAAGGGCACGCCCGGAGGCCGCATGCGGAGCGCAGCCGAAGGCGAGTACCGAACGGGTGAGGACGTGGGCGAAGCCGCACCCTTGACGCCACTGGAGGCCATGCAGCCTGTCGGCAAGGGGGAGGTCAAGGGCAACGCCCGCCGCGCCTGCCCCCGCAGCCAGTCGGGCAAGAACCGACGCAGGATGCAACCCAAAGGGGGTTGCCCAAGCGAAGCGCGGAGCAAGGGCCGCTAGTAGGAATAGTAGTAGTAAGACTATTACTATTCCTACGGAGTCCAGCTGTTGATTCCAAATGGTGACAGGGCTACCACCTGGTCGAGTTGCCGGTGTCACCAAGCCAGGCAGATGGTGACACCGCCGCGCGATCAAAGGATATCCGTTGTCATCAAAAAGACACCCCTCTGATGCGGGGTTGAGGCTGCTGCTATGGTTCCTGCTCTAATGGGGGAGCGGGTAAACGCGTTCAATGTTTTGCATGTTGTAGGCGTATTCCAGGCGGCCCAACGTCGTAGGCCGGTCGCCATCGCGCTTCACTGCCTTGGCTACCTTCGCCACATCAAGGGCATGGGCAGCCGCCAGACCGGGCACATGCGCTTTGGCTGTGCGCGGGTTTTCGGCCCTTTCCCACTCTTGCAGCCAGTGGGCAATTCGCTGGCTGTCGGCCGTGTGGCCCGTGGCATAGGTCATAAGCCGCATTAAGGCTTCGTGTTCAAGCTGATTGAGCATGGCTTATTTCCCCTTTACGTCACCGCCTGGTTGCTTTGCCCATGCTGACCCCAAGCGTTCCTTGATGGCCTCCCGATACGCGGGGTTGCGTGCCCATACGCTGCGACCCATAGCAAGGTGTTCGGCTCGCCGCGCTGTCGTCTGGTGGCCGGTCCGAGGGTCAAGGCGGGTTGAAGCGGGATTGACCACGTTATGAGCAGCGCCCACGGCACGGACCGGCGACATTGCGCCCGACGCAATTTGGCGCAGTGACAGCGCGGAGGTGGAAACGCCGCCGGCCAAGCCAGATGCCATGTTGCCCGCCTGCATGGCAATCCAGCTCAGAATCAGGGTCAAGCCAAACACTTGAAGGCCGGCAATATAAGGGTTTTGTATGCCTTCACCCGTCAAATCAACGCCGCCGATAAAACCATTAAATGCGACGATGCCAAAAGACATGATGAGGGCAATAATCACAATCGTGAAAATGTAATTCATCACCTGACTTAGCCACCTGTCGAAGAACTGCGAAGTCAGCGGGAACATTGCGCAAGCAACGAAGAACGGACCAAGGGCGAACATCACGGCAAGAGAAAATTTCGCCACGATGATATTCACGCCGCCGACGATGGCAAATATCAAGGTTCCGATAGAAACGAAGATGCCAGTAATGAACCACGATGCCGCTGCGCCGATGTTCCATCCTGCATCGCTGGCTTGTTGCAAGGCGATAGAGGCCAGTTGAGCGCCCTTGTTCACGACCTCATCAAGCGTTTGATATATGGTGGAGGGCGGCGCACCTGGAGCGGTGATTTTCAGAACGTCGGAGAGGCCAGTTTCAATACCGTTCAGCGTGCCCATGACTTGTTGATGGTATCCATCAGCAGTGAAGGCGAAATAGGCAATGAACATGATCTTGGCCCACTGCTTCATGACAGTCCAAAAAGGCGATTCCATCGAACCCGTTGCAATCGCATAACCCGACATGACGATGTATAGGGTGACGCCGCCCAGAACGGCCATTTGCAGCTTGAACATTAAGTCGCTAGCCGCCGGCACCATGAATGCGTTGGTGGCGTTTGTGATTGTTTCACCAATGAATGTGAATAATGTGAGCTCGTCCATAGCGTCACCTACCTCGTGAATTGGGGAGGGGTGGCCTTAATATTGAAATTTTGGCTACCGAATATTGTTTGATCGTGTGCGGATTTGGCGTTGATGCAATTCGGAGTGCCCGCAATTTCGCCCGGACTGCTCTTGCACTTTTTAACCATTTCGATGCGTTCGGCGTCGTGGGCTTTGTACCAATCGACGGTTTGAACGACTTCGACGGGCTGATCTTCTTTGCAACCGGCCAACGCCATGAGCGCGGCGAGGACTATAGAGAGGTTTTTCATTTGTCCACATCGCGGAAGTTGCCGACTTCAATCACTCGGCTATTTTTGGCTTCGTGTTCGCGAACGTATTGCAGCGCATAGGCCAGTTCGGCCGCGTCGATGATGCGCAGCATGGCGACGACACGTAATGCACCTTCACGCGAGCCAGCCCAAGAGAGGGCGAGGCGTTCACCCGTGTTCTTGAGAAGGAGCAGGCACCCACCGAGACATGCCGCAGACATGAACGCCGCAATGTAGGCATTCATCGGGGCGGTCTGGTGAGGTAAGTTGATGCCTGACCAAGTAACCACCGCGATCAATAGCGGCATGATGGCAAGCACTGCGGCTAGCAAATGGCCCTGGAACATCAAGGGTGCCCGCTGTAAAACCTCCCTCATGAACCCGAGCCGATCAATGCATGCCCACAAACGCCATATTGCCAGCAATATGAACGAGCAAAGCGTCGCGATGGGCAGATGACTATAAGAAACCATGTTCGCCTCTCCTGAATAGGGAGGGACACCGGGCATTTCAGCCACTCTGCCAACGCTATCGGCAGTCTTGCCCACCTTCCGAGGGCGTGCCCATGCGGGCTATCACAACGTGTCTTCCCACGTCTCCATGCCGTTTTACGGCCATCAGCTCAGGCTTTCACAATGAGCGCCCTACCCCATCAGGGTGGAGGGCGGTGTAGAAGGTCGATGCCCCAGTTTGGGGTTAAAAAACGCGCCAGAACATGATGTTATGGCACTTGTTATTGTCTCACTTTGAAGTCGGTTGGTCGATGGTAGAAGGCATCCAGACCGTACGCAAAAAGCACCGCAGCAGTCCGACGCGCAAAGCGGAAAAGAAGACATCATGGGTTTGAAATTGGTCATGACCAAATTTTGAGGGCGGCCCGGCATTTCCCGAATATTTGGTCATGACCAAAAATATTATGCAGTGTGGACTAGTGCAGGATAGGCGAACCGCCAGTGAACTACGCGCGTACGCGTTTTTTTCTAGTGATGGCCAGTCCACGAGGATTTGGTCATGACCAAATATCTGAATCGTGTGGGCTAATGCAGGATAGGCGAAGCGCCGGTAAGCTGTGCGCACAGCTACCACAAATACAACCAGAACGACGCACGCGTCGAGCAGGTGGCACGCTGAATGTTCTACTTCCTACACGCCGCTCTGATACCATAACGCAAATGCACAGACATCTGCGGGGCGCCATGAGATTTGACGACGTGAAGAGCGACACACTGAACTTGAGGGTGTCGCCCAGCTTCAAACTTGCTTTGAAAGCTGCAGCCGACCATGAGCAACGAAGTATGGTGAACATGCTGGAAGTTCTGGTCGCGGTTTTTTGCGAATCCAAGAACATCGCCGTTCCTGCCGTGCGAGCGACTCAAACGCGAGCCGACAAAAAACTGCACGTCAAAGCCGTGGCCTGAACTGCCATGAGCCTCGAACGAGAAGCGACCTGCGCCCATTCGGACCCGCAAGAGGTCGACAACCAAAAGAATCAATCACCTGTGGCAAACATCGCTGAGCTTTACAGCACTCCCTTGCCATCACCGCGCACGGGACCGCTTTACAACGCCTTTTCCTATCCAACGAAAATCTCACCCGAGGTGATCGCCGTCTTTATCGCGGCACATACAAAGCCGGGCGCGACTGTTCTCGACGCATTCGCAGGAAGCGGAACCACAGGGCTCGCGACACTGCTATGCGATCGTCCCACCGATGAGATGCGGCGCATGGCCGACGCGCTTGGAATCAAACCAAAGTGGGGACCGCGCACCGCCCATCTTTTCGAGATCGGCACCTTGGGCTCGTTCGTCTCAGAAACTCTCTGCCGCCCACCAGAGCCGGAGACATTCGCAGCGGCGGTCAATGAGCTGTGCCGGCGCGCCGAAGAAAAGCTCTCCTGGCTATATGAGGCGAAGGACGCGAGCGGCTCTCCCGGAACGCTGCGCCACATGATCTGGTCCGAAGTGCTCGTTTGCCCGCACTGCGGCAACGAAGTCTCGTTGTGGGATGCGAGCGTGAAGACAAAGCCACTGAGCATGTCGGACACTTTTCGCTGCAAGAGCTGCCGAAAGCAGGTCGCGGTCGGAGCCTGCGAGCGAGCGCTTGAGTCATCCCTAGACGCATTTGGACGCAAGCAACTTACAAAGAAGCGCGTGATCGCGCGGGTGCATGGCCGGACCGGGTCGGCCAAATGGCAGCGGCCACCCACGCCCGAAGACCATGAAGTCCTCGCGCGAATCGCCAAAGCGAGACCGCCGAAGTCCGCTCCCAACGCCGATCTTGTTTGGGGCGAGCTGCGCCGCACGGGCTATCACGTCGGCATCGAGAAGCTTCATCACTTCTACACGAAGCGCAACTTCATCGCGATGGCGGCCCTTTTCGATCTCGTCGCCGATTTCCCAGAGGACGTGCGCGACGCATTGCGACTCCTAGTCCTGAGCTACAACTCGAGCCACTCGACGCTCATGACCCGCGTGGTTCTCAAAAAGGGGCAGAGCGACTTCGTTCTCACGGGGTCGCAAAGCGGCGTGCTCTACATCAGCGGACTGCCGGTGGAGAAGAACATTCTCGAAGGCGTGCGGCGCAAGTCCAAAGCGTTCATCGATTCCTTCCACATGCTCCATGGCAGCAGAAGCACGGTTGTCGTCCACAACGGCACCAGTGAAAGCATGTCGCTAAAACCTCATTCGGTGGACTATGTCTTTACGGACCCACCTTTCGGCGCCTACATCCCCTACGCGGAACTCAATCAGATCAACGAACATTGGCTTGGAAAGACCACTGACCGCGCACGCGAAGTGATCGTGAGTCCCTCGCAATCCAAAGGCGTGTCGGAATATGGAGCCATGATGGCGAGCGTCTTCAAGGACATTTCGCGCGTGCTTAAACCAGAGGGCTTGGCGACGGTAGTGTTTCACTCTGCGCATTCGGAGGTATGGCGGGCGCTTGCGCAGGCCTACGTGGCTGCTGGCTTCACCGTCGAAGCCACGAGCGTCTTGGACAAGATTCAAGCGAGCTTCAAACAGGTCGTCTCCACCGTTTCGGTCAAAGGCGATCCATTGTTGTTGCTGTCGAAGCGCTCTCCTGATCGGGCAGTTGGCAAGACGAGTTCCAAGATCGCAGCGGAAGTGATCCGAGGTGCCGGCAATAGCTCGCTGTCTGATCCGCAATTGCTCTATTCGCAATTCGTCGGCAAGTGCTTGCAGCTTGGCTGTGACGTTGAGATGGACGCCAAGGCCTTCTATGCCCTTGCGCGCGCAGAGGTCAGTTCGGGCCGCAGGCCCTCCGCAGACCGATGAAGCAAGCTCGCCAGCCACTGCCTGCTGGCCACGCGCCAGATATGGAGCGCCGCAAACGCTTGGGCCAATACTTCACTGGTGTGGGCCTCGGCCGAATCCTTGCCGCGCTGGCCCAAGCGGAGAAGGCAGAGAGCATCATCGATCCAATGGCTGGATCAGGCGATCTGCTGGCTTCATGCCTGGAAATTGGCGCAGCTCCGGCATCGATCGTGGGCATCGAAATCGACCGCGCCGCCAGAGACGTGTGCTCAAACCGATTGCCGCAGGCCGACTGCATTCTTGGCAGCGCTTTCGACTCAGACACCATCTCGCGCCTGCCAAAGACGGAGTGGGACTTGGTGATTGGCAATCCACCCTACGTCCGATATCAGTCGTTCTCAGACAAGTCGGAGATTGACCACTTTCTTCCGAGCGCGATGCAAATTCGGACCGGGCTGCTGCAGACCTTGCCAAGGCTCTCTGCTCTCGATGCAGAGGACAAACGCCTCTTCGCGCACCTCATAAGCGGCTACTCCGGCCTGTCCGACCTGGCCGTTCCCTCCTGGATTCTTTGTGCCGGCCTCGTAAAGCTTGGTGGCCGCTTGGCGTTGGTAGTGCCTGAGTCTTGGCTGACGCGGGACTACGCGACGATCGTGCACTACCTGCTGTTCCGCTGGTTCGACATTGAGTTCGTCGTGGAAGACGAGCACGCCTCTTGGTTCGACGACGCTCAGGTCAAGACGACGCTCATCGTGGCTAAGCGGGTGAAGCGGCGCGCATCGGCCCTAGTGCGAGCAGACAGCTCCACCTACTGCCATATCTTAATCTCCGCCGCTGCGGCCAGCCCGGAAAGTCCCATTGGGAGGATCGCACTCGCAGGAGGATCGAGCCCAGAAAGAGATTTCGCTAAGCAAGCGCGTTCGTGGCTTCGAAATGGCGCTAGCCATCCCACAGGCCTCGCCCGCGCGCGTCCCGCGTCGATGAAGCTCGCATGCAGAAACATGGTTGCCGCCGCCTCCAGGCAAAAATGGTTCGCAGCTATCGGCGAAACAGGTAGCCAAGCGTCGGAAGGCATCTACGTCTCTCACGAGATTCATGATTGGCTTACCCGCCAGGGCATCGCCCCATCCTTCGCCACGTTCGAGTCGCACGGCGTGGCTGTTGGTCAGGGCCTGCGCACCGGAGCCAATGGCTTCTTCTACGCCGACGGCGTGCGCTCGTCAGGGCACATAGCGCTGTCCTTTTCTGGCCCGCTGGCGGGATTGGTCGCGCGGGCACCAGATAGCGTCGCTCGGCCCGTCATTCGCCGGCAATCTGAGCTTCCGGCGGGCTTCGCCGTCTCTCCTGAGCTCGCCACGGGCTGGGCGCTGGACCTCAGACAGCACGCGCTCCCGGAGGACTTGGGCGAAGCCGACATGTTCCCATCGGTCTATGAACGCATGCCCGAGTCAATTGCGGCGGTAGTTCGGGCGGCAGGCCAGGCCAACTTCGGCACTGACGTCAAGCCGCAAAAGGTTTGGAACCTCACCGCCGTCTCTCCGAACATCAGGCCTGCGGCTCGCGGCATGCCGCCGCGCCATTGGTACATGTTGCCCGACTTTGCGGCGAGGCATTTGCCGGACGTTCTGTTGGCGCGAGTGAATTCATCCACCCCGACGGCCTACTTGAACAAGGCTCGGCAATGCCTCATCGACGCAAATTTTTCGACGATGTGGACTTTGCCGCTCAGCAAGTGGAACGCAGCAGCTTTGCTCGCTTTCATGAACAGCGCGTGGGCGCAGGCGGTCATCGAAACGTCGGGAGCAGTCATGGGCGGCGGCGCCCTGAAAGTGGAAGCCGCGCACCTGCGGCGCTTCCCAGTTCCAGCGTTCAATGAAGAGCAGCTTTGCAAACTCTCACGGCATGGCGACGAGCTCGCTGCCAAGGCCGAACACGCAGAAGCGGAAGCGTCGCTGAACAGCATCAACGCCATCGTGGCCGAAGTTCTCGGGTGCGATGGCGAAGGAATCAAGGAATTGCGGCAAATCGCGCGCGGGGGACAGGAAAGACGCGCGAAACACAACACAAAAAAGGGGGGACAAGATGGTGGTGAAGTATGTTGAAGCGCAGGGCAAGGCTTTCCTGAAGGAAGCCAGCGACCTCATCCGTGAAGGCAAGGCGGAGGATGTGCTGCGGCACGCGCTCTCAGCCAAGCTGCCGTTGATGTTCCCCGACCAGCCTTGGTGGACCAAGGCTCACGTCACCGGGACGGAGTCGTTGGCAAAGTTCCACGAGCTCGGGGCCAAGAAGCATGGCTTCGTCGATGTGCTCGTGGGCGCCACCGTGATCGAATACGAGAGGGACTTGCACGCGCTGGGCACCTTCGCGCACGGCCTCCATCAGGTGAAGCAATACTGTGCTGGCCAGCTCAACGCGGGGACGCCTCGCGACCTGCTCGTTGGCGTGCTCTCCGACACTGTCCGATGGCATGCGTTCGGCATTTCGGAGGTCAAGGATATTTCGACCGTCGCTGGCGCCACCAGCTACGGCCCGGAGCACATCGAGCTCACCGAGATCGAATCATGCGACCTGTCAGCGGCAGGCGATGTCGAAGCGAAGAAACTCGGGGCGTTTTTGGTTCGCCATCTTGGGCGCGAAGGTGGCCGCTTGCTGGCCGCGCTCACTCTGGCGAAAGACTTGGGATTCAATAGCCCATTCTGTCAGGCCCATGTCCAGCCAATTGACGCGCTTGTGGACCACGCGTTCGCCCATGACCCGACCTATGCCAGCTTGATCACAAAGCTTTGGACAGACTTCGTTTCATACCTGGGCGGGGACGCCGCTGCCGGCAAGTTCGACAAAGGCTCGTATGTCGGGGAGCTATACATCCTCACGCTCGCCAAGCTCATTTGCGCCAACGTTCTGAACGGGAGGGCTTTGATCAGCGACGACGCAGAGTTGCAAGCGATCTTGGACGGCTCGTTCTTCAAAGCTCGTGGGCTGCCCAACCTCGTTGAATACGACTATTTCGGCTGGCTCAACGCCAGTCCCTACGTGAGCGACTTGGTCGCCGTTGCGCGCGATCTTCAAAACGACCTTCGCGCCTACGACTTCGAATCGTCCCCCGCCGAGGATCTTTTCGGCACTCTCATGGCGCAGTTGGCGGCCCGCTCGCAACGACTTCTGCTTGGGCAGGAATGGACCCCTTCATGGCTCGCCGGCAAGCTTGTCGAGCATGTCATGTCGGCGCTCCCCGAGGGACAACAGCCGCGCTTCGTCGATATGTGCTGCGGATCGGGAGCGATGGTCGTGGAGACGGTGAAGCGCGCTCAACAGCGCCTTCGCGCTGCTGGCCGAATTCCAGGCGACCCCGCTGCGCTTAGCGAACTCGCGACTGCGATCACCGCATTCGACATCGACCCATTGGCTGTGATGCTTGCCAAGGTTGGCTGGGTGCTGGCCAGCAAGGATTGGCTCGCCGCCGGGCATGAGGCGCAGATTCCCGTCTATCACGCGGACTCGCTGTTTGCGAACACTCCGGTGACAAAGGTGTTCAGCGCGACCGGAGAAGAGCAGCGCAAGCTCAAACTCGACACGGAAGAAGTCCAACTCCCCCAGTTTTTGATCACGGCATCGAACCAGACCTTGTTCGACGCCCTGCTCTCGCGTGGCTATGACATGGCGATGAGCAGCGCGGCGGCAGCGAGCACGACGCTCACGGACAAAGACATCGAGACGATGGTGGATGCGGTTTTGACCGACACCGGGGTCGCGCTAGCCATCGACGAAAGGGCCGCATCAATCGAGTTCTGCAAGAAGTTGCTGAAAGCGCTGGAGAAACTGCAACGCGCTGGACGCAATGGCATCTGGGCATTCGTGCTGCGAAATAGCTTCCGGCCAGCTCTCGTCGCAGGACGCTTCAACGGAGTGGTGACGAACCCGCCATGGCTGGCTCTCAGCAAGATCGCGAGCAACCCCTATCAGAACGCATTGAAAGCCAAGTCGGAGCTCCACGGCATCAAAGCGCCAGGCTCTTCGCATTTGCATGTGGAAATCGCAACCATCTTCCTCTTGCACGCCATTGAACGCTATTTGACTCCGGGGGCGGTGATCGGATGCATCCTGCCGGACACGGTGCTCAACGGGTCGCACCACGAGCCATTCCGCTCGGCCGGCTACCTCACCGCGAGCAAGCCTGTGCAATTCGCTCCTGGCGAGATATGGAAGATTGCCAACCAGACGTTCAAGAACGAAGCGATTGTGCTTTTTGGTTCCAAGTCGCATCCCGGCGGCGCCACGACTTTCGTGGGACGGGACGTGAGCAGAACATCAGAGACTGCGACGACTTACCACATCGTCAAGTCCAACGGCCGCACTGCATGGACGACCACGCTACCTGCTGCACCGGCCGTGAAAGTTGCGACCAAGAAGTCCATCGGGCCGCTGTTTCGACAAGGCGCCGACGTGATGCCGCGCGGCATCGTTTTTCATGCGACGACAAAGAACGGCGCGGGTTGGAACTTGATGCCAATCAACGCCGGCTCGCCCTTCTACTTCCTCAGATCGGACGGCCATCGGCTTAAAGATTTCGCACTGACTGCAAACGGCGTTAGCGACCAGGTGATGTTCGACGTGCTGATCTCAAAGCATCTGGCTCCCTATGAGCTCGCCGCCGGCGCCAAAGGACTTTTGCCATTTCAATACGGGACGGGCGGGTGGGAGCCTCGCACAGGACCGGGGATCGCTGCGCTTGGCGGAGCGACAGGTGGCGCGATCAAAGCTGCCTTGACCGCCATCAACGAGAGCGTCGATGAATTCTTCGAGACGGTGGACACGGACCGCAAAAAGCTGTCTGGCCAAGGCTGGACCGGCCAGGACTGGCTGGTGTTCGCCTCGGCGGGCGGCAAGCTGCCATGCGCCGCGTATGTGCGCGGCGACCAGATACCTTGCGACAAGACTGTCATCGACCAGACGCTTTATTGGGGGCGCGTTGCGACCGAGGACGAGGCAATCTACATCACCGCGTTGATAAACAGCCAAGCCGTCATCGAGGTCATCAAGGCGCACCAGCCACGCGGAGCCTTTGGCGAACGCCATATCCACAAGTTGGCATTCGATCGAACCCCGGCTTTTGACGTGGCAAACCCAGACCACCGAGCGATCGTTAATGCAGCCAAAGCGTTGCTATCCGAATGGGCCACCCGACGCACGCAACCTGACATGCAACCCATGCTCTCGCCTCAGAAGCACATGATCACGCGACGGACGAAAATTCGAGCGGCGCTTGAGCAACTGCCTGGCTGGGACGCCTACCAAGAGGCATGCGCCAACCTCTATGGTGTTTGAATCCACTGAGCGTTGACCATAACTGGCACCGGAGAGCAGCGGCTCGCAGGCTCTCCGCCAAGCTCGTTTTCGATGCCGCGCGTAACTTGCCGTTACGATTGAGCAGGCGCTGAGCCTCACGCCCATGCTGACGACCCCCCCTGGGAAGGGATGGTGGACAGCGGGCCGAAGCTTGGCTCAACAAAAATCAGAACGACCAGGGGGTCACATGGCATCTTCCAAACGGGACTTTGAGCGGTTCGTGGCCTGGCTGCATCTGCCGGCGACCGTGGCTCCGCCAAATGTGCGGCGCTTGGCGAACTTGGCGCTGGCGCACTTTGACGCGCTGGCGCAGACCTCGCGCCAGCACAGCCAACGGTCCATCTACTTGGTCGGCCAAGCTCGCAGGGCCTTGGCCCAGACTGCTGACGGTCCTCCCCCAATCCAAGCTGTGGCCGCAGATGGCGCGTGGCCGTGGAAGCGGCTGCGGACCATGACTATCGGTCCCTTCCGGGGCTTTCGCACGCCGGAGCCTTTCGACCTGCAAAAGCGCGTCATCCTCTTCTACGGCCCCAACGGCAGCGGCAAGACAAGCTTTTGCGAAGGGCTTGAATACGGCCTGCTAGGCTCGGTTGAAGAGGCAGAAACCAAGCGCATTGACGGGCGCACGTATCTCGCTAATTTGCACGCGCGGCGCTTTGAAGCTCCGGCGTTACGGGCGACCGACCACCAGAACCGCGAGGTGGCGGTGGCCGCAAACCCCGACACCTTCCGGTTCTGCTTCATCGAGAAGAACCGCATCGACGCGTTCTCGCGGATCGCAGCCCGCCCGCCAGCCCAACGCACTGAGCTGATCGCCACGCTGTTCGGCATGGACAAGTTCAACGAGTTCGTCGGGCACTTCAATGAATCCATCGACCAGCAGCTCGTGCTGGCCGCCACCAAGCAGCTCGCACTCACCGGCAAGCGCAACGCTCTAACCGCCGACCAGGCCACAGTGAACGGCGAGGCTAAGGCCCTGCTCGACTTGGCGGCTGAAGAGGCGGCGCTGGCCCTCACGCACTCAGCCGGCATGACCTATGCCGGCCTCAAGGCTCTCATTGGCACGCCGGAGGCTCCTGGCCGCCTTCAAGAGCTCGACGGCATCCTCAACGCAGTGCCGCCAACGGCCATCGGCCTTTCGCGCGATGGCCTGCTGAACGCCTTCGAGGCGCCGCGCTTGGGCCAAGAAGTGCTCGCGGGCATCGCCGCCAAGCTCGAAGCCCGCAGCAGCCAGGTGTCCTTCAAAGACCTCTACACCGCAGTCCTGGCACTGCAGGCTACCGAAGGCGACCATTGCCCGGCGTGTGACACGCCGCTGGCTGACGCGAAGTCCAATCCGTTCGAGAAGGCCACGGCTGGCTTGGCCCAGTTGAAGGAGCTTGGCGAACTGCAAGATGAGCTCAAAGCGGCCAGGACGAAAGTTGGCACAGCGTCGCGCGAGCTCCGGCGCCAACTCGGCCTCATCGCCACCTTCACCGCTGCCCAAGATGAGCAAGAAACGCCGGTCGGGCGATACGTTGCGGGCCTGGCTGCCGAGCCGGCCGGAGAGTGGTGGAGCGCGGTCTACCCTGCCCGCCCGCCGCAGGAAGGCGCTGCCGCCGACGCCTTGTCGCTCGAGGCCATCCTTGCAGAGGCTGACCGCGTCGCGGCCAGGGATGCGGCCTCGGCCCTCGCGCGGCAAGAGCGCCAGCGCAACGCTACCGAGCGCGCCGGGCTCGTCGCCCATCAACTGGCTGTCCAAGCCCAGGACTTGAAACGCCAGCAGCTTGTGGATGCCGTGGCGGCGGCCAAAGACCGGATCGCGGCTTTCGACGTGGACAACGCCCAGCTCATTCGCGACGTGGCCCAGGAAGCTCTCGACATAGAGCGCGACACCCCGATCAAGGCGGCATACGATCGCTTCCTGGCTTTGCTGCGGAGCTACCGCAATCAGCTTCCAGGCACTCTGATGGCGGGCCTCAACGACGCGGCCATGAACCTCTACAACGAGTTCAACCGCAACGACTTGGACCCGGACAAGCTCGCGGCGTTGCGCCTGCCGCTGACGGGTGAGCAAAAGATCGAGATCGCCTTTCGGGGAAATCCTGGCGTGCGGGTGGACGCGCTGCGCATCCTCAGTGAGGGCCACATCCGCTGCCTGGGCCTGGCGATCCTGCTGGCCAAGGGCCAGAGCATCCAAAGCCCGCTGATCGTGTTCGACGACGCCATCAACGCCATCGACCACGACCACCGCAGCGGCATCCGCGAGACGATCTTCGAGAGCGACCATTTCGCCGACACGCAGCTCATCGTCACGTGCCATAGCAATGAGTTCATCAAGGACATCCAGCAGCACTTGCCCGCCGCTCGCCGCGGCGATAGCCAGGTCTACCTGTTCCGCAACCACAACGGCAACTACCAGCCGCGTGTGTCGGGAAACATCACGAGCAGGAACTACGTTCTGAAGGCCCGAACGTCGAAAGACGCACTGGACAATCGCGAGTCCCTGGCGTCTTGTCGGCAGGGCCTTGAGATGCTCTCTGAAAAGGTGTGGCGCTGGCTCGTGAGCCACGAGCTGGGTGTGTTGAATCTGCAGCTTGCAGGTGTAGGGGCAGAGCCTGGTCTCCGCAACCTTTGCGAGGCGCTACGCAAACGACTCGAAGACGCGGCAACCTGTAACCATGCCAACAAGCCTCTGCTTGTGTCTGCGTACGGTCGAATCTTGGGCATTCCAGCTGCGAATCTGGTGTGGACCTACCTAAACAAAGGTACACACGAGGAAGCGAACCGGGATGATTTCGACGCCGACCTCGTGGAATCTGTGGTCAGCACGCTCGAAGAAATTGACGCCCTTGACCTTCGCGCAGGTCGATAGACGCGGTTTGCACTCCATCGATAAAACGCTTCCCTGCATGGGAGCCCAACATCGGCCAATCGAGATGGAGAGGGTGAGCTGCAGTCCGCAGTACAGTACAGGTACACAGATCAGTTTTCACCGATTTCTGAAAACTTCGCTAACCTACTGATCTATAATTACTTTTTATTTCTTCAACCTTCGCTTGGGTTCGCAGGTTTTACTGGGGCAGAGTACCTTACACAGCGACTCAAAATCCCCCGCCGCAAGGCGTGCCGGTTCGATTCCGGCCTCGGGCACCACACACCAAAAACCCCTTAACTCCCACGAGTTAAGGGGTTTTTTTTTACCCGCTTCACCATGCAGTACAGTAAATTCTGAAAATTCGGGAATCAAAGGAATCCAGTATGAACTTGCAGCCCCTGACCCAGCGTTTTGTTCTGCACTTTGGCGAAATGGGCAGCCGCTGGGGCATCAACCGCACAGTGGGGCAGATCTATGCGCTGCTGTTTGTGTCGGCCAAGCCGCTCAATGCCGATGAAATTGCCGAAGCGCTGGCGTTTTCGCGCTCCAACGTCAGCATGGGGCTGAAAGAGCTGGCCTCGTGGAATCTGGTGCGGCTGCACCACCTGCCCAACGACCGGCGCGAATACTTCCAGGCCCCTGAAGACGTGTGGGCCATCTTTCGCACCCTGGCAGCCGAGCGCCGCAAACGCGAGATCGACCCCACCCTGTCGATGCTGCGCGATGCCCTGCTGGAAGAACCCACCGCCGAGGAAGATGTGCACGCCCAGGCCCGCATGAAGGAGATGCACGACCTGATCGAACTGGGCACCTCCTGGCTGGACGAGGTGCAAAAGATGGACTCGGCTTCACTGGCCCAGCTGATGAAAATGGGCTCCCAGGTGCAAAAGCTCATCCAGGTCAAAGACCGGGTGAAGCAGGCTTTCAAGTCTGACAAAGCCTCCTGACACGTTTTACACGTGCGGTGGTTTATCGAGCTTGTCGTGCCGCGTGGCGGCATCGTCCATCAGCTCGTACCACATGGCATTGAGCACCGCGAACGTCGCGGCCAGCGGCAGGCCTAACAGCCAAGAGAAATACCACATCTTTGATTTCCTTTGAATAAGAGTGCGCGGCCGGGTTCAGTACGCGTGGCCACGGTTGTCGCGGATGGCATCGGCATCCACCTTGCCCCACATCACCTTGTAGACCCAGCTGGTGTAGGCCACGATCAGCGGAATGAAGACCACGGTGACCACCAGCATGATGAACAGCGTCAAATGGCTGGAGGATGCGTCCCACACCATCAGGCTGGAGCGCGGGTCCAGCGACGAGGGCAGGATGAACGGAAACATCGACACGCCCACGCTCAAAATAATGCAGGCAATCGACAGCCCACTGGCCAAGAGGGCCAGCCCGCCGCGGCGCAGCCGCAGGCACACCAGGGCCAGCAAGGGCCCGGCCAGCCCGAGTGCCGGCACCAGCCACAGCCCGGGGTGGGCGGTGTAGTTGGCAAACCAGGCACCGGCTTGCGAGGCCACGGTTTTCAGCAGCGGGTTCGACGGCCCGTTCACCGGCAAGGCGCTGGTGACCTGGTAGCCAGCCACCCAGCCCCACAGCACCCAGCCCGCCAGCGCGTACAACACCAGGCTGGCCACCGCAGCCACGCTGCCGATGCCCCGCGCCCGCTCGGCCACAGGGCCCGAGGTTTTCAACACCAGCCAGGCACTGCCGTGCAGCAGCAGCATGGCCACCGATACCAGGCCGCACAGCAGCGCAAACGGGTTCAGCAGGCCAAAGAACGTGCCTTCGTAAAAAATATGCATGTCGCTGGAGAAGCGGAAAGGCACGCCTTGCAGCACATTGCCGATGGCCACCCCAAAAATCAGCGACGGCACCAGGCCGCTGAAGCACAGCACGGCATCCCAGCGGGCGCGCCAGGCGGGTTCTTCGCGCTTGCTGCGGAACTTGAAAGCCACGGGCCGCAGAATCAAGGCCAGCAAAATCGCAAACATGGCCAGGTAAAAGCCTGAAAACGACACCGCATACAGCGGCGGCCAGGCCGCAAAAATCGCCCCGCCGCCCAAAATCAGCCACACCTGGTTGCCCTCCCACACCGGGCCCACGCTGTTGATGATGACGCGGCGCTCCACATCGTCGCGCCCGGCAAGCGGCAGCAGCATGCCCACGCCGAGGTCAAAGCCATCGGTCACGGCAAAGCCGATCAGCAACACCCCCAGCAGCAGCCACCAGACCAGGCGCAGGGTTTCATACGAAAGCAGTTCATGCAAGACCATGTTGGGTTTCCTCGGTTCAGACAGCAGCGGTACGGGTCGCGCCGACAGGCGCGGATGACGGTGGTAGTCCATGGTGGGCTTCCGGCCCCTTGCGGATGGCCTTGAGCAGCAGCTTCATCTCAATTACGAACAACACGGTGTACAAGGCCACGAAGCCCACGATCGTGGCCAACACGGTGCTGGCGCCCAGGCTGGAGACGGCCACGGCGGTGGGCAACACGCCCTCGATCACCCATGGCTGGCGGCCAAGCTCGGCCACAATCCAGCCGCATTCCGCCGCCACCCAGGGCAGCGGAATCGCCCACACCGCCACCCGCAGCAGCCAGGGGTAAGCGTCCAGCTTGCGGCGTGCCGACAGTACAAAGAACGTGCCGGTCAGCGCAATGAAGAACATGCCCAGCCCCACCATCACCCGGAACGACCAGAACAAGGGGGCCACCGGCGGAATGGTGTCGCGGGCCGCCTGCGCCACCTGCTCTGCCGTCGCCTGGCGCGGATCGTCCACATAGCGTTTGAGCAACAAAGCGTAGCCCATGGCGTTGCCGTTTTTCTCGAAGATGGATGCCGCCACCTCGCGGGCCGCCGGGTCGGTGGCCGGGTCGCGGATCTTTTGCAAGGCGTCATAGGCCGATATGCCCACCCGGATATTCAGCTCGGCATGCATGACCAGGTCGTCAATACCCAGAATTTCCGTGTTCAGCGAACGGGTTCCGATGAGCCCCATCACCGCCGGAATATGCACGGCGAAATGCGTCTCGCGCGCCTTCTGGTCCGGAAAGCCGAAAGCGGTAAAGGCCGCAGGCGCGGGCTCGGTCTCCCACATGGCTTCAATGGAGGCCAGTTTCATCTTCTGGTGTTCGGTGGACAAATAGCCGCTTTCGTCACCCAGCACCGCCACCGACAGCGCAGCCGCCAAACCAAACGACGCCGCCACCGTCATCGAGCGCTTGGCCAGCTCGGTATGCCGACCGTGCAGCACATACCAGGCCGCTACGCCCAGCACAAACAGCGATGCCATGGTGTAACCCGCCGACACCGTGTGGACGAACTTGGCCTGGGCCACCGGGTTGGTCAATACCGCATAGAAGTCGGTCACCTCCATACGCATGGTTTGCGGGTTGAACGCCGCGCCCACCGGGTTCTGCATCCAGCCGTTGGCAATCAGAATCCACAGCGCCGACAAGTTGGTGCCCAGGGCCACGGCCCAGGTGACCGCCAGGTGCCCGAGCTTGGAGAGCCGGTCCCAGCCAAAAAAGAACAGACCCACAAAGGTGGCTTCCATGAAGAAGGCCATCAGCCCCTCGATCGCCAGCGGTGCGCCAAACACATCGCCCACGTAGTGGCTGTAGTAGCTCCAGTTCATGCCGAACTGGAACTCCATCACGATGCCGGTGGCCACGCCCATGGCGAAATTGATGCCAAACAGCCCGCCCCAGAACTGGGTCATGTCACGCCAGATGGGCCGCCCGGTCATCACGTAGACGGTCTCCATGATGGCCAGCAGTACCGCCAAACCGATGGTCAGCGGCACAAACAAGAAGTGGTACAGCGCCGTCAAGGCAAACTGCAACCGGGACAAATCCACAATATCAAGGTCCATAAGACAGCTTTCGTTACGATTTAATCGGGCCGCAGCGCATGCAGCGCTGCTTCAAATTCCGCCGAACCCCGCCGCAGATCGGCTGTGATGCGCCCCTCCCGCAGGCACAGCAGGCGGTCGGCCAGCGCCGCCTCCCGGCGCAAATGGGTGGCTATCAACAGGGTTTTGCCGTGCGCCTGCGCCTGCAGCCGCTGCAGGACATCGTGGGCCGTCAAAGTATCCAGCGCCTCGGTAGGTTCGTCCAGCAGCCAAAATGTCACCGGGCGCAACAACAGCCGTGCCAGCGCCAGGCGGCGCAACTGGCCACCGGACAAGCCCAGCCCGCCCTCGCCCAGCCGTGTGTCCAGCCCCACCGCCATGGCCCGCACCTCATCGGCCAGGCCTGCCACCTCCAGAACGGCCCACAGTTGGGCATCCGAAGCCATCGGGTCGGCCAGGCGCAGGTTGTCGCGCAGCGTGTCGGCAAAGAGTTCCGTGCGCTGGGTCAGCAGGCTGTGCGGCTGCACCTGCAGGCTGCCCGCATCCGCCGCCAACTCGCCCGCCACCAGGGCCAGCAAGGTGGATTTGCCTGCGCCGCTGGGCCCCACCAAGGCCACCCGCTCCCCCTGGGCCAGCGTGAACGACGTAGGCTGCAAGGCGCGCAGGAGGCTACCGGGATAGGCCACGCTGACCGCAGTGAGCTGTACGGCGAAATCTGAGCCGCCGCCGACGGGCAGGCTGGGTTGCTCGGCCTGCGCCATGCGCGGCGCCAGCCGCCGGGCAGCGCGCCAACTGCGGCCCGCCTCCAGGGCGCCCCGGCGCAGCGCCGCAAAGGGTTCGGTGGCGGTCAAGGCCAGCAGCAAGGCCAACGCGGCGGCGGGGGCACCGATGCGGCCCTGCTCCACCAGCACGGCTACGGCCAGCAGCACCGCTACCAGCGTCAGGCTGCCCGCCATGCCGTAGGCCGCGCCAGAGCGGGATTCCAGCCGGTTCAGCGCCAGATCGGCCCGGGCCAGTTGCTGGTCGGCGGCGGCCAGGGCGGCGCGCTGTGCATGCAATTGCCCGGCCATGGCCAGCTCGGTCTGCCCGGCCACCAGATCCACAGCGCGGGCCCGCAGCAGCTCCAGCGCATGGGCCCGGCGCACCGCCGCAGGCCCGGCGCGCTGCGCCACCACCAGGGCAATGCCCCATCCCGCACCCAACAGCCACAGGGCCAACAGCAGTCCGAGCCAAGGCTGCATGAAGCCCAGCACCAGACCGGCCAACAAGGCCGCGCCCAGCGCCGCCAGCGCGGGCACCAGCAGGCGCAGGTACAGCGACTCCAGCGCGTCGATATCGGCCGTCAGGCGAAACAGCAGGCGGGCGGGCTGCGCCAGCAGTTGACGCGCCGCATCGGGCCGGGCCCAGCCGCGGAACAAGCGCTCGCGCAGATCGGCCAGGGCCGCAAAGGTGGCATCGTGCGTGACCAGCCGCTCGGCGTAGCGCGAGCCGGTGCGCCCCAGGGCCAGCAGGCGGATGCCTGCCGACGGCATGAACACATCAAAATGCAGCGCGGTGGCCGCCTGCAGCCCGGCCAGGGCGGTGGCGGTGATGAACCAGCCCGACAGACCCAGCAAAGCCATGCCCGCCAGCACCGTCAGGGTGGCGCACCCGGCCCCCAGCGCCAGACGGGTGCGCTGCGTGGCCCAAAACATGGCCAAAACCACCCCCACGTCGTGCCAGCGCCGGTTCATGCCGCGGCCCTCACCGCATCGGCATCCAGCTGCACCACCCGGTGCATGCGCGCGGCCAGCACCGGGTCGTGGGTGGCGGCGATCAGCGTCTTGCCTTGGGCGAACTGCAGCAGCGCGTCGACCACGCCCTGGGCGGTTTCGGTGTCCAGGTGGGCGGTGGGTTCGTCTACCAGCAGCAGGTCGGCATCGGCATGTAGCACCATCCGGGCCAGTGCCAGCCGCACCTGTTCTCCGCCCGACAAGCCGGTGCCGCCCTCGCCCAGCGCCACGCCCACACCAGCCTGGGCGACGCGGCCCAGACCGGCCTGCTGCAGCGCTGCGCGCACTTCGGTCGATGCCACGTCGGAACGGCCCAGCACCAGATGGTCTTGCACCGAGCCCGCAAAAATATGCGGCTTTTGCCCTATCCAGCCCATGCGCTGGCGCAGGGCCGAGACGGAAGCGTCGGTCAGCAACACGCCGCCAATGCGGATGCGCCCCTGCTGTGCAGGCACCAGCCCCGCCAGCAGATGCAGCAAAGCCGTCTTGCCCGCGCCGCTGGCCCCCATCAGCGCCACGTGCTCGCCAGGGGCCACCCGCAGCCCGAAACCCGTAAACACAGGGGTTTCTCCCAGATGGCCAAAGTGCAGGTCGTTGACCTGTACCGAAGGGGCGCCCAGGCTGCGCACGCCGGTGGGCGCTACAGCAGCCCCCGGCAAAGGCACGCCGTCTTCAGCAAGTTCTGCCAGGGCCGCCAAGGCCGCCTCGCCCGCGGCGCGGTCGTGCCACACCGCGGCGAGTTCGCGCAAGGGCTCAAAAAATGCCGGCGCCAACAGCAGGATGAACAGGCCCTCGGCCAGGCTTAAACGCTGCCCCCAACTACCCCAGGGGATGCTACCCAGCAGATGGAAACCCACATAGGCGGCCACCATGGCGACCCCCAGGGCCGCAAACAGCTCCAGTACCGCCGACGACAGGAACGCAATGCGCAATACCACCATGGTGCGCTGTCGCAGCGACTGGGCCGACGCACCCAGGCGGAGGGCGGTGGCATCGACCGCGTCCAGCGCGCGCAAGGTGGCCAGGCCGCGCAGGCGGTCCAGCAAAAAGGCGTTCATCTGGCCCATCTCCACCATCTGGGCGGCGCTGGCCGCCTGGGCACGCCAGCCCACCAGCGCCATGAAGATCGGAATCAGCGGGGCGGCCACCAGCAGCACCAGGGCCGCAGCCCAGGAAAAGTAGGCCACGGTGGGCAGGATCAGCAGCGGCACCACCATGGCCCGCCAGCGCGCGGGTTGGTAGCGCACCAGGTAGGGCAGCACCGCCTCGGCCTGCTCGGCCACTACGCTGGCGGCCAGCCCCGACGCGGGCCGGGCCGCGTCCAGCGGTGAGCGCGCGGCCAGCACTGCGGCCACCTGGGCCCGCAGGTCCGACACGTACCGCCGGGCAGCCGCAAAGACCCGGCGCAGCCCCCAGGCCTCGGCCGTGGCACGCAGCGCGCCCAGCAGCAACACCCCGGCTGCGGGCACCAGCACGGCATCCAGGCCGACGCCCCCGGCGGGGCTGGCCAGGCGGTCCACCGCCCAGGCCAGCAAGGCCGCTTGTGGCAGCCACAGCACGGCGGCCAGACCCTGCACCACACCGCCCGCGCCCCAAGGGGTCAGGCTGCGCAGGCGGGGGGTGGGGTGGGAGGTTTTCATCTTTTAATGATTGAAATTTCAGTAATTACTGAAATTTCAATCATTAAATTATAAGAAAAACTTTGCGCTGGGTCAAACGCCATGCGGGTGGGCCACCACACCCTGTGGTGGGATGGAAGCTTCGCCGCCAAAGTTAACCCTGTCAACACGGGACAAACTTGTGGATAAGCCGGGAAAACCGCTGTATGCGCGTCCTAAGTGCTTGTTTTCAATGGGTAAAGCTTGCATTGCCCAAAAAACAGGCAGCTTGTGCCCATGGCCCGGATGGCCGAATTCGCCTACCATGGACTGCCCCCGTGGCCCGCTGAAAAGGAGATTTTTTATGCCCATCCGCCCGCTTGTCTGGTTGGCTGTTGCCGCCCTCGCCCTCGCTGCCTGCGCCACCCCCTCCGCGCCCTCCGGCCCGGCGTTGCAGGGGCGGCTCAGCGCCCTGCGTTGGACGCTGCAATCGGCCACCGACGGCCAGGGGCAGCCGATGGCCGTGCTGTTTCCGCGTGCCGATCCGCGCTTTACGGTGGAGTTCAAGGAGGGCCGCATGGGCATCCGGGGCGGCTGCAACGCCATGGGTGGCAGCTACCAGATCGACGCGGCCAACCGCTTGCAGGTGGGGCCGATGGTGTCCACGCGCATGGCCTGCGGGGGCGGGCTCATGGAGGCCGACCAGGCCCTGGGCGCCCTGCTCGCCCAGCGCCTGCAGGTGCGGCTGGACGACGGTCCGGCACCCGTGCTGCGGCTGCTGTCCGATGCCGGGCAAACACTGGTGTGGGTGGGCGTGCCCACACCATAACGCTACATTTTATATAGCTGCTTGCGCTTATTCAATAAGCGCAAAGTGCCTGTTTGACCCTTGATGTCACGCCGCCACAGAAGGTGCCCCGGCCCGGCGGTGTTTCACCACCAGACGCTCCGGTGACAGGTATTCCGGCAGGTAGACATCGAAGGGCATGGTGTCGGCGGCTTCGATGGCTTTCTGGGCAGCGACCGAGGCGGTGGTCATGGCCTCGAAGCGGGCTTGTTGCTCGGCACTGAACGGCAGGTCCAGCAGGTGCTGGCGGGTCTTCAAGGACTGGGCGGCGATGAAGGGCACGAACGAGCCGCACGCGGTCTCTTGCATGGCGGCTAGCACGCGGGCCGACGACAGCAGGCTGGGGTCGGCCAGGGCGGCGTCGGCAGAGGCCAGTGCATCGCTGTACAGCGTGCCGCCGTGCACGGCATCCAGCGCGGCTGCGATCGGGCGGCATTGGGCCACCAGGTCGCTGCCCCACTGGGCCAGCGGCACCTCTGCGCCAGCGCGCTCCAGCGTCAGGCCGGGCTCGCGGCCCCGGGCGGCCACGCGGTGCTGGTTGTGCGCCAGCTCGGTGATTTCCTGCGGGGTGTCGGGCGGGCTGTCATTGAGCAGGCAGTGCAGCAGAAACACGTCGATAAAGCGCATGGTCTGGGCGGTGATGCCCACCGGCACAAACGGGTCCAGGTCCAGCAGGCGCACCTCCACGTACTCCACACCGCGCTCGCGCAGGGCATGCAGCGGGCGTTCGCCGGGGTAGATGACGCGCTTGGGGCGGATGGTGCCGTAGAACTCGTTCTCGATCTGCAGCAGGCTGGTGGCCAGCTGGTTGTAGTCGCCTCCGGTGCCGCGCACGCCCACCGCCTTGTAGGCCGGGTACGGACGGGTCAGTGCGTCCTGCAGCGACGCGCCATAGCCTTCCAGGCTGTTGTAGCTGACCGCCAGCGAGGCCTGGGCATCGCTTTGGTAGCCCAGGCGGCCCATGCGCAGCGAAGTGCCGTAAGGCATGTACATGGTGCGGTCGTTGAGCTGCTGCAGTTCATGCTGGCGGCCCGCCACAAAACTGGAACACACGGCGGGCGACGCACCAAACAGGTACAGCAGCAGGAACGCGTGGCGGCGGAAGTTGCGGATCAGGCCAAAGTACTCTTCGCTGCTCACCCCTGGCAGCGACCAGTTGTAGTGGATGCCCGAGATGGTTTGCATGCGGCGGCCATAGCGGTGGCCCAGGCCCATGCGGTAGACGCTCTTGGCGCGGCCCACATTGGAGCTGCCATAGCGGCCAATGGGGATGGTCTCGTCGGTCGGCAGGCCACAGGGCATGCTGGACACCCAGAGCATTTCGTCGTCGCCCTGGGCCTGCAGGGTGCGGTAGGTGAACTGGTGCACTTCGGTCAGCTCGTCCAGGCAGTCCTGTACGCCCTGGTGCACGCCGGTGATCAGCTCGACCTGGGATTCGCTGAAGTCGGTGGTGATGTGCGGGTGTGTCAGCGCGGAGCCGAGTGCGGCCGGATGGGGTGTCAAGGCCAGGCTGCCGCTGGGCTGGGCGCGCAGGCTTTCTTTCTCCAGGCCACGGCGGATGCCCTGGAGCCGGTCGGGCGCGAGGGCCTGCAGGCGTTCTAGCAATGCGGCGGGGGGGGTGGAGCTGCTCATCTTGGGTATCCGTTAGAGACTGGATGCAGTGCCCAGACTCTGGGCGGCTCGCCCACGGTCTGGGCACTGCATCCAGTCAAACATAAATCTTGACCGGGCGTGGAAGGTATCACAGGCGCGCCGGGCGTGCTGGAGACGGCACAACGCCCCCAGCCGCAAGGCGTGGGGGCGTTCGTGTCAGGACAAAACGGCTACTTTGTGGTCTGCGCGGTGACGCTGGCGGCATCCCAGCCGCCACCCAAAGCCTTGTACAGGCTGACCACGGCATTCAACTGGCTGCGCTGGATATCGATCAGGCCGGCTTCGGCCTGGGCCAGGTCGCGCTGGGCGTTCAGCACTTCCAGGTAGCTGGAATAGCCATTCTTGTAGCGCAGGTCGGCCAGGCGCAGGGTGCTGCGCAGGGCGGCGATGCGCTGGGCCGTGGTGGCGGTGATGTCACGGCCCGCAGCCACGTTGTTCAGCGCGTCGTGCACGTCGCGGAAGGCGTTTTGCACCGTCTGCGTGTAGGTGGCCAATGCCTGCTGCTGGCGCGCGTTGGACGCGGCCACCACGGCATCGATAGCCCCGGCGCGGAAGATCGGCTGCGTCAGATTGCCCACCAGGTTCCACAGCAGCGAGGCCGGGTCGAACAGGTCCGACAGGTCTTTCGACTGGTAGCCCAGGCCGGCCGTGAGGCTGAGCTTGGGAAAGTAGGCGGCGCGGGCCTGGCCGATGTCGGCGTTGGCCGCGATCAGGCTTTGCTCGGCGGCCACCACGTCGGGGCGGCGGGTCAGCACATCGGACGGCAGATCGGCCGGAATCGCCTGCGCGGCGTACAGCGCACCCAGGTCGGCACCGCGCACCAGCACCGGGTTAGCGATGTCGCTGGGCTTGCGGCCCAGCAGCACGGCCAGCGCGGATTCGGCATTGCGGCGGGCCTGGCCGGTCTGCTGCAGCGTGGCCTGGATGCCAGCGGCTTCGGACTCGGCCTGGCGCAGGTCCATCTCGCCGATCACTCCGGCGCCGAAGCGGCGGTTTTGCAAACGCAGGTTTTCGGTGCGGGTGGCCAGGGTCTGCTCGCCCAGGGTCTGCTGGGCATCCAGAGCACGCAGGGCAAAGTAGCTTTGTGCCACGTTGGCGTACAGCGTGGTCAGCACCGTGCCCCGGCTGGCGGCCTGGGCCAGCAGGCGGGCACGGGCGGCTTCGTCGGCGCGGGCGTATTTGCCCCAGAAATCGAGTTCGTAGCTGGCACTCAGGCCCAGTTGCCGGTCGTTGGAGTACAGACTGGCACCGGGGTTGAGGCTGGCCGAATTCTCGCTGGCCCGGCGGCGCGCGGCGCTGGCGTTCAGGTCCACCGTGGGGTAGAAATTGGACGCGTTCTGGTCCAGCGTGGCGCGGGCCTCGGCAATCCGGGCGCTGGCCAGGGCCAGGTCCTGGCTGTTGGCCGCGGCCTCTTGCAGCAAACCGTCCAGCACCGGGTCATTGAAACCCTTCCACCACACCAGCCAGTCCACGCTGGTGGCGGTGCCACTGCTGGTCAAGGTGGCGGGCAGGTCCAGCGCCGGGCGCTGGTAGTTAGGACCCACAGGGGCGATAGCGCACGCCGATAGGGCGCAAGCAGCTATTAAAGTAATAGCAAACGATGTGAGAGTGCGCTTAGACATGCTGCGCTCCTTCGCCATGGGCAGGTCGGTTCAGGCTCTGGAAGTCCTCCGGCGTGCTGCGGAAGTTCCAGTCGTTGACCAATTTAAAGAACAGCGGCACCAAAAATACCGCCAAGAAGGTCGCCGCAAGCATGCCGCCCAGCACACCGGTACCGATGGACTGGCGCGCAGCCGCACCCGCACCACTGGAGAACGCCAGGGGCACCACGCCCAAAATGAAGGCCAGCGAGGTCATCAGAATCGGGCGGAACCGCAGGCGGGCCGCTTCCAGCGCGGCGGCCACCGGGGTCAGGCCGTCGTGCACCTTCATGGTCGCGAACTCGACGATCAGAATCGCATTCTTGGCCGACAGGCCCAGCAGCGTGACCAGACCGATCTGGAAGTACACGTCGTTGGTGTAGTTGCGCAGGTACACCGCCACCAGCGCGCCGAAGATACCGAACGGCAGGGCCAGCAGCACCGAGAACGGCAGCGACCACTTTTCATACTGCGCGGCCAGGATCAAGAAGATCATCACAAAACCGGCGCCGATCGCCAGCCCGCTGGAGCCGCTGCTGCGCTTTTGCTGGAACGCCGTGCCACCCCAGTCGTAGCCCACGTCGGACGGCAGCACATTGGCCGCGGCCCGTTCCATGGCGGCAATCGCCTGGCCCGAGCTATAGCCGGGCTTCGGATCGCCCAGGATCTGGATCGATGGCAGCGCGTTGAAATGCTGCACCGAATCGGGGCCGGCGGCAAACTGCACATCGGCCACGCTGCGGATCTGGATCATCTTGCCGGTGTTGCTGCGCACATACAAGTTGCCGATGTCGTCCGGCTTGGCACGGTACTGGCCTTCGGCCTGCATCAGCACCTGGTAAATACGGCCGCTCTTGTTGAAGTCGTTCACGTAGTAACTGCCCAGGGTGGCGGCCAGGGTGTTGTAGATGTCGGCCACCGCGATGCCCATGGAGCGGGCTTTCTCAGTGTCCACGCTCACATACAACTGGGGCGAATTGGCTTGCCACAGGGTTTGCACGCCCTTGAGCTCGGGCTGCTTGTTGGCCTCGGCCAGCAGCGCGGGCAGAATTTGCGCCAGGCGGCGCACGCCACCGTCACCCTTGTTTTGCAGGTAGAACTCAAAGCCGCCGGTCTGGCCCAGGCCCTGGATGGCGGGCGGGGTGAAAGCCAGGGGCAGGCCTTCCTTGATACCGCCGGTCTTCATGTAGAACTCGCCCACCAGCTCTTTGGCCGACTGGTTGCGCTCGGCCCACGGAACCAGCGGAAAGAACATGGTGGCTGCCGACGACTTCAGGCCGCCACCGCCCAGGAAGTTCAGGCCCACCAGGCTAAAGGTGGAGTCGATGTTCTTGTTGGGCGAAACTGCCGCTTCGATCTGCTTGACCACCTGGTTGGTGCGGTCCAGCGAAGAACCTTCGGGCAGGATGGCCGCAGCAATGTAGTAGCCCTGGTCTTCGTCAGGCACCAGACCACCGGGGACGATCTTGAACAGCAGGCCGGTCAGCCCCGCCATGCACAGGAACAGGATCACCCCCAGGATGCCGCGCTTGAGGAAGAAGCCCACACCGCGGGTGTAGCGGTGGGTCAGCTTCTCGAAGCTGCGGTTGAACCAGTCGAAAAACGCGTTCTTGCGCTCGGCACCGGGCTTGAGCAGCACCGCGCACAGGGCCGGGGTCAGGGTCAGTGCGACCACACCCGACAAGCACACGGCGATTGTGATGGTGACCGAGAACTGGCGGTACAGCTCACCGGCCAACCCGCCCAGAAAGGCCACCGGGATGAAGGCGGCGCACAGCACCAGCACAATCGCCACCACCGGGCCGGTCACTTCGCGCATGGCCTCGATCGCGGCTTCGCGCGGGCTCATGCCTTCTTCGTGCATCAGGCGCTCGACGTTTTCCAGCACCACGATGGCATCGTCCACCACGATACCGATGGCCAGCACCATGCCGAACAGGGTCAGGGTGTTGATGCTGTAGCCCAGCAGGTGCAGCCCCGCCATGGTGCCGATCAGCGACACCGGCACGGCCAGCGTGGGGATGATGGTGGCGCGCCAGCTTTGCAGGAACAAATACACCACCACGAACACCAGCACCATGGCTTCGGCCAGGGTTTTGAGCACTTCGTGGATCGACTCGGTCACGAACGGCGTGGTGTCATAAGGCGTGGAATAGGTCAGGCCCTCGGGAAATTTGGCCTTCAACTCGACCAGCGTCTTCTCCAATGCTTCGCGGGTGTCCAGTGCATTGGCACCGGTTTGCAGGAACACGCCCACGGGGACCGTGGGGTGGCCATTGATGCGGCCATAGAAGTTGTAGTCTTTGGAACCCAGTTCGACCCGGGCCACGTCTTTGAGGCGCACCAAGGCACCGTTGGCCCCCGTGCGCACCACGATGTTGGCAAACTGCTCGGGCTCCAGCAGGCGGCCCTTGGCGGTGACGGTCAGGGTCAGTTCCTCGGTATTGCCCGGGGGTGAGCCGATCTTGCCGGCAGCGTACTGGGCGTTTTGCTCGGTCACGGCGCTGGAGATGTCGCCCACGGTGATACCCAGGGCGGCCATCCGGTCCGGGCGCAGCCAGATGCGCATGGCGTAGTCTTTGGCGCCGAAAATCTGCACATTGGTGGTGCCGGGCACGCGCTTGATGGCATCCAGCACGTTTTGCGTCACGTAGTTGGAGATGAATAGCGCGTCGTAGCGGTCGTCGGGCGAATAGATCGCCGCCACGGTCATGAAGCTGGCCGAGCTTTTGGCGACGGTGACGCCCTGGCGCTGCACTTCCTGCGGCAGCTTGTTCAGCACCTGGTTGACGCGGTTGTTGACGTTGACCGCCGCGATGTCCAGGTCGGTGCCCACGTCAAACGTGATGCTGATGGACACGGCACCATCGCCGGACGAGGTGGAGCTCATGTAGAGCATTTTTTCCACGCCATTGATCGATTGCTCGATGGGCGCGGCCACGGTGGTTTCCAGCACTTCGGCCGAAGCACCGGGGTAGACCGCGCTGACACTCACCACCGGGGGCGAGATTTCCGGGTAGCGGGCAATCGGCAGCACGCGCATGGCGGCCAGTCCGGCCAGCACCAGGAACAGGGACAACACCGTCGCGAAGATCGGACGGTCGATGAAAAACTTGGAGAACATGGGGGTGTTGCTCCTTATTTCGCAGCAGAAGCAGCAGCACTGGCGGGCGCAACCGGTGCTTTTTCTGCAGCTGGCGCGGCGGGAGCCGAGCCAGGCGCCGCGGGCGCGCCAGGGGCGGCACCGGGTGCAGCGGCCACGTAGGGCACGGGCTTGACCGTCATGCCGGGTTCGTGGGCCTTGATGAAGCCTTCGACCAGCACGCGGTCACCGCTTTGCACGCCCTTGGTGACGATCCACTCGCCCTTGGTCCAGCCGTCGAGTTCCACGGGACGCGGGGCCAGCTTGTCGTCGGGGGTGACCAGAAACACGATCTTGCCCATAGGGCTGTCGATCACCGCACGCTGTGGCACGCTGATGGAGTTGGGGCGGCTGGCGCCGCTGAGCAGCACGCGCACAAACTGGCCGGGGCGCAACACGCCATCGGGGTTGGGGATTTCAGCCCGGGCATCGAAGCTGCCGGTGGTGGGGTTGAGCCGTTCGCCGGTGAAGTTGAGCTTGCCGGTGCGCGGGTAGGTGCTGCCGTCGGCCAGTTTGACGTTCACGCTGAAGCCCAGGCTGCCATTGGCCGCCTTCTTGCCGGGCACGGCCAGTTGGCCCGAACCCACCTGCTTGGTGATGCGCAACATGTCGGCCTCGGACACGCTGAAGTTCACATACATCGGGTTGGTTTGCACAATCGTGGTCAGCAGGCTGTCGGTGGCCGAGACCAGGTTGCCGTCGGACTTGGCGGCGGCGCCGGTGGTGCCGCTGATGGGCGCCACCACGGTGGTGTAGCCCAGGTTCAGGCGGGCCTCGTTGGCCTGGGCCTGCGCCTGCTTCAAGGTGGCGGCAGCGGATTCGGCGGCCGACTTGGCGTCGTCAAATTCTTTCTGGCTGATGGCTTTCTCGGCCACCAGCGGGGCCAGACGGGCCTGGTCGCGCTGCGCCTGGTTGACCTTGGCCTGGGCCACGGCCACGGCGGCCTCGGCAGAGGCGGCCTGGGTCTGGAAGTTGGCCGGGTCGATCTGGAACAACGGCGTGCCCGCTTTCACGGTAGCCCCCTCTTCGAACAGGCGCTTGCTCAGAATGCCGGCAACACGGGCCCGCACCTCGGTTTCGCGCGAACCGGCGGTCTGGCCCACGTACTCCAGCTCGACCGCGTGGTCTTGCGCCTTCACGGTCACCACCGACACCTCGGGCGGTGGCATGGCACCGCCGGGGGCACCGGCCTGGCCCGCAGACTTGCCGCATGCCACCAGGGCCAAAGGCAGAGCCGCTAACAAGAAAGGCGACATCCACCGCTGGCGCAAGGAACGCGCCTTGGATGCAGGATGGGGATGGTCGATCGAGGAAACACGAGTCGGTGCGATGGACATAAACATAGTAAGGTTTAATAAGGTTGATGTAGTATCACATACATTCGTGTATGTTTACTTTGAGTTCGTTAGTAACCCGCAAGCAACTTTCCCGCCATGGCCAGAAAAACTAAAGAAGACGCAGAGCATACCTACGCCACCCTGCTAGAGGCTGCGGAACAAGTGTTTTTTGACAAAGGTGTTGCCCACACCACGCTGGCCGATATTGCCAGCGCCGCAGGCATGACGCGGGGTGCCATCTACTGGCATTTCAAGGACAAGGGTGCGCTGCTGAAGGCCCTGTTCGAGCAGGCCACGCTGCCCATGGAGAACATGCTGGCCGAGGCCACCGTGAACACCCCCGCCGACCCGCTGGAAGCCCTGCGCCACATGTGCGTGCAGGCCCTGACCACGCTGGCCGCGTCACCCCGCCAGCAACGAATATTTAACATACTTTTTCACAAATGTGAGAACGTGGGGGAAGTGGCCGACGTACTGGAGCATGAGCTCGAATGCCGCGACGAATGCATGGCCAAGTTTGAAGACATCCTGCAACAAGCCATTGCCCAGGGCCAGCTGCCCGCCGACACCGACGTGTTTCTGAGCCTGCAGACCCTGCACAACTTCACCATGGGCACCATGCGCGAATGGTTGCTGGAACCCACCAGCTATGCGCTGGCCAGCGCCGCCCCGGCCATGGTGGACATGCTGATCGCCGGGCTGCGCACCTGCCCGCCCCGGGTTAAACCCGGCTAAGAACGCTCCAGGCGCCGGGTTACAGTGCGCGTCATGCAAGGCCTGCACCTCACCGCCGATCTCCACCACTGCGATTGCGATAGCGCCTGGCTGCTGGACGCGCGGCTGCTGGGCGTGGCCTGCCGCGACGCGGTGCAGGCCGCCGGCCTGCAGGCGGTGGCCGAGCTGTTCCATGGTTTTCCGGCCACTTCGCAGGGCCCTGGCGGTGTTACAGCTACTATTTTGCTAGCAGAGTCACACCTGTGCGTGCACACCTGGCCGGAGCTGCGCGGCGTGACGCTGGATGTGTACGTGTGCAACTTCGGTGCCGACCACTCGGCCCAGGCCCGGGCGCTGATGGACGGGTTGATTGCCTTGTTTGCCCCCAACTTGGTGCAGCGGCACAGCCTGCAGCGCGGGGCGGAGGCCCCAGAGCGCCCTTTCTAGACTCGCGCGCCAAATCAGGCTATAGCGCTTAATCTATAAGCGTTATCAGCTATCAAAACTATAGTAATTTTGGGCACTATGCGGTCTACCGCACAGACCCGCGCTGTCACCGGAGGCAGACTGGCATTCAAACTGCATGCAATTTTGGTACTACTCTGGTTGCACACAGCCCCTATTCCGTTTGGCACACGGTTTTCAGCTGACGCTGCCATCCCCCAGGAGATGTTGACATGCCCCTTCCCCCGCACTCGACCGTGAGCGCATCGGTCCACGGAACGCTGACCCAGCGCGCTGGTGGCTCGCCCGATGTCAGCGCCATGGTGGAGGCGGTCAGCCGCACCTGGCAATTCATGGCGGCGCAGCTGGAGCCGGTAATCGGGGAACGTGGCGTGGGCGTGCTGCTGGACCGTGCCTTGCACCTGACCGGCAAGAACTTTCCCTGGTTGGTAGACCCCGGCCCGCCACAGGACCACGCCGACCGGCTGACCCGCCTGCAGGCCCGTTTCGCCAGCCGCGATCTCCAGGAATCGGCGGCAGCGGGTTGCGCCTTGCTGGTGACCTTTACCGAGTTGCTGGCCAGCCTGATTGGTGACTCGTTGACCGAACGCCTGCTGGCGTCCGTCTGGCTGGACGCCCCTCCCCCTTCCGACCAGGACCACCCCCATGGCTAAACCAGTGACCATACGCCGACTTGCCACGGGCGTGCCCGGACTGGATGCCATTCTGGGCGGTGGCCTGCCCGAGTTCTCCTTCAACCTGGTGACCGGACCGCCCGGCTCGGGCAAAACCACCCTGGCGCACCAGCTGATGTTTGCCCTGGCCACGCCAGAGCAACCCGCGCTGTTCTTCACTGCCCTGGGCGAGCCACCCTGGAAGATGCTCCGCTACCAGCAGCAGTTTTTGTTTTTTGACGCCGACAAAGTCGGCAGCTGCGTGCATTTCATCGATCTGGGAAGCGAACTGGCCCAGGGCGATTTTGAGCAGGTGCTGGCGCGCATTGCCGCCGAGGTCAAAGCGCTGGGCCCGGCCTTTGTATTTGTGGACTCATTCCGCTCGGTGCTGGCCGAGGCCCACCTGCGCGACGGCAGCATGATGGGCATGCGCCGTTTCACCCAACAGCTGGGCACCCTGCTTGCGGGCTGGCAAACCACCAGCTTTCTGATCGGCGAATATTCCCCCCACACCGAC
The DNA here is from genome assembly GCF_040822085.1 of Rhodoferax sp. WC2427. Lineage (NCBI taxonomy): Bacteria > Pseudomonadati > Pseudomonadota > Betaproteobacteria > Burkholderiales > Comamonadaceae > Rhodoferax > Rhodoferax sp. WC2427. The sequence goes on from NZ_CP162006.1 coordinate 3,473,370, forward strand.
CCGCACCCGGTGTTTACCGTGGCCGATGGCATCCTGGCGCTGGACCAGAGCGTGCAGCGCAACTCCATGGTGCGCAAGATCCAGGTGATGAAAATGCGCGGCCAGGCCACCAGCCCCGGGGTCCATACCCTGCGCATCACCGGCAACGGCTTGACCATCTTTCCGTCGGCGGTGGTGCGCGACGACAACAGCGCCACGCCGCCGGTGAACACACCGGTGCGCACCGAAACCCGCATCCCCATGGGCGTCCCGCTGCTCGATGCCATGCTGGGCGGTGGCCTGCCCGCGGGGTACTCGCTGCTGGTGGCCGGGCCGTCCGGCTCGGGCAAGACCATTCTGGCCACCGCCTTTTTGCAGGAAGGCGTACGCCTGGGCGAGACGGGGGTGATTGTGGCTTTTGAGCAAACCCCCAGCCGCTCGCGCACCCACACCATCGACGACATGGTGCGCGCGGGTTGCCTGGGGCTGATCAACACCCGCCTGACCGACCTGTCGGTGGATGAGATCGTGCAGCAGATGGTGCACAACATCACCAGCCTGAAGGCCACCCGGGTGGTGATCGACTCGCTGTCGGGCTTTGAACTGGCGGTGGCCCCCACTTTCCGGGAGGACTTTCGCGAGTCGCTGTTTCGCCTGGTGGCGGTGCTGTCGGGCATGGGGGTGACGGTGCTGATGACCTCGGAGCTGGAAGACCGCTACACCGACCTGCGCTTCAGCCCCTACGGCACGGCGTTTTTGACCGATGCCATCATTGTCCAGCGCTATATCGAGGTCGACAGCAGCCTGCAGCGCGTGATGGCGGTCGTCAAGGTACGTGGCAGTGCCCACAGCAACGACATCCGGCGCTACGAGATCACCAACGACGGCATCGCCATCGGCAAACCGGTGCTGCATTACGAAGGGCTCCTGGGCGGGCGGCCCACCCACGCCCCGGCACCCCCTGCCCTGCCGAGAGGCGCCGCATGACCGGCCAGATCCCGTTTCTGGAACAAGGCCCTGCCCCGGACGGTTCGCCGCAGGCCCTGGCACTGGAGCAGCTGTCGCGCGCACTGCATCTGCGCGAAGCCGCAGCCGACACCCGTGAAGCCGAGATGGCACAACGCGAAAAGGCCTTGCTGGTGCTGGAGGATGCCACCCGCGCCAAAGAAGCGCAGGAGCAGCAGACGGCAGCCCAGCTGCGTGAGGCCAACGAGCGCCTGGTGATGGCCACCATGCATGCCCAGACCATGGCCGAGGCGGCCGAGGGAGCCACCGCGCAGATGTCGTACATGGCCAAACACGACATCCTCACCGGGCTGCCCAACCGCGCGTTGCTCGCCGACCGCCTGGCCCAGTCCATGCTGCTGGCCCAGCGCCATGACCAAAAGGTGGTGTTGATCTATCTGGACCTGGACAACTTCAAACACATCAACGATTCGCTGGGCCATGCGGTCGGCGACGCGCTGCTGCGGGCGGTGGCCCAGCGCTTGAACGGCAGCGTGCGCCAGTCGGATACGGTCTGCCGCCAGGGCGGCGACGAGTTTGTGCTGCTGCTGGCGGAGGTTGACACGGTAAAAGATGCCGCGCGGGCTGCCGCGATGCTGGTCGAAGTCTCTTCGGAGCCCTATGTGGTGGACGGCCACCGCTTGCATGTCACCGCCAGCATCGGCCTGAGCATCTACCCGGACGACGGCGCCGATGTGGAAACCCTGCTGCGCAATGCCGACACGGCGATGTACCACGCCAAGAAAAGCGGGCGCAACAACTTCCAGATGTTCTCGCCGGACATGCATGTGCGCGCCGTGGCCCGCCAGACCATCGAAGCAGCCCTGCGCCACGCGCTGGCCTCTGACGGCCTGCTTTTGCACTACCAGCCCAAGATGCACCTGGAGAGCGGAAAAATCATCGCCACCGAAGCCTTGGTGCGCCTGCAGCGCCCCGACCAGCCGCTGCTGTACCCCGCCCACTTCATCGGGGTGGCCGAAGAATGCGGCCTGATCGTGCCGCTCGGGCAGTGGGTGCTGCACACCGCCTGCAGCCAGGCGGTGGCATGGCGGCAGGCCGGGCTGGCGTGTGGGCGCATGGCGGTCAACATATCGGCAGCAGAATTCCACGCCAAAGGCTTCTTGCTGGGCATCCAGACGGTGCTGAAAGACACCGGCCTGGACCCGGGCATGCTGGAGCTCGAGCTGACCGAAAGCAGCCTGATCCAGGACAGCGAGCCCACCACCGCCATTTTGCGGGCCCTGAAAGACCTGGGAGTGCACATCGCCATTGACGACTTTGGCACCGGCTACTCCAGCCTGAGCACGCTGCGCCGGTTCCCGATCGACACGCTGAAGATCGACCAGTCGTTTGTGCAAGACATTGCCTCCAGCCACGGGGAGGTCAAACTGGTCAATGCCATCATCGCCATCGGCAAGAGTCTGGACCTGGGGGTCATTGCCGAAGGCATAGAAACCCGGGAGCAGTTCACCCATCTGCAGACCCAGGGCTGCGCCGAAGGCCAGGGCTCTTACTTCAGTCGGCCACTGGCCGCCGAGATTTATGCCGATGTACTGCGTGACAACGCTCTTTAGCCCGACCGGGGCCCTTCTGAACTTAGGCATCAAATTGGCAACCCACGCTTATACAATCAGCATGAGTAGCTATATTTTTTGTATATTTTTACTTTCAGTTACGCAGCGATTACACTGTCATCTGATGAAGCGCCTGCATGACCCTTCTATGTAACCGGAGGACTCCATGGCAGCCAAGCCAAAAAGCATCAAGCCCTCCGCGGCCACCCCCACAGTGTTGCCAGAAACGCACCCTGCTCCGGCCCCCCCCAGCTTCCCCATCGTCGGCATTGGCGCGTCTGCAGGAGGGCTGGCGGCGTTTGAAGCCTTCTTTTCCGGCATGCCTACCGACAAAGACCCCGGCATGGCTTTTGTGCTGGTGCAACACCTGGCGCCCGACCACAGCAGCATCCTGACCGCACTGGTGCAGCGCAACACCCGCATGCAGGTACGGGAAGTGGAAGACGGCATGGTGGTGCAGGTCAACTGCGCCTACATCATTCCGCCCAACCGCGACATGGCGTTCTTGAACGGTGCGCTGCACCTGCTGGAGCCCACCGCACCACGGGGCCACCGCCTGCCCATCGACTACCTGTTCCGCTCGCTGGCCCAAGACCAGCATGAGCGGGCGATTGGCATCGTGTTGTCGGGCACCGGCAGCGACGGCACGCTGGGCGTGCGCGCCATCAAGGGCGAAGGCGGCATGGTGATGGTGCAACACCCCGGCTCGGCCGAGTTTGACGGCATGCCGCGCAGCACCCAGGCCACCGGCCTGGTGGATTTTGAGCTGCCCCCGGCCGAAATGCCCGCCCAGCTGATGGCCTACGTGGCCCACGCCTTTGGCCGCCCGCCCAACACCGGCATGGTCAACGCCCCCCTGTCCGAAAACAACTTGAAAAAAATCTTCATCCTGCTGCGTACCCACACCGGGCACGACTTCTCGCAGTACAAGTCCAACACCATTTTCCGGCGCATCGAGCGGCGCATGGCGGTGCACCAGATCGACACGCTGGACAGCTACGTGAAGTACCTGCAGCACGTACCGGTCGAGGTGGATGCGCTGTTCCACGACCTGCTGATCGGGGTAACCAACTTCTTCCGCGACCCCGAAGCTTTCGCCCTGCTGGAGGAGCAGGTGATTCCCAAGGTGTTTGACCACAAACCCGCGGGATCTGTGGTGCGCGCCTGGTCGGCGGGCTGCTCCACCGGCGAAGAGGCGTATTCGCTGGCCATTCTGCTGCAGGAGCGGCTGGACGTGCTCAAACTGAACTACAAGGTGCAGGTGTTTGCCACCGACCTGGACAACCGCGCCATTGCCGCCGCCCGCGCCGGGCTATACCCGGCCAGCATTGCCGACGACATTTCGCCCGGGCGGCTGGCCCGCTTTTTCACCGCCGAGCCCGACGGCAGCGCCTACCGGGTGCACAAGAGCATCCGCGACATGCTGGTGTTCTCGGAGCACGACCTGATCAAGGATCCGCCGTTTTCCAAGCTCGATCTCATCAGTTGCCGCAACCTGCTGATCTACATGGGCCCCGAGCTGCAAAAGAAGGTGATGGCGCTGTTCCATTACGCGCTGCTGCCCGGCGGAATGCTGTTCCTGGGCAGCTCGGAAACCGTGGGCGAGCTGGCGGACCTGTTTGCCGTGGTAGACCGCAAATCCAAGGCCTACCAGCGCAAGGAAGACTTCCAGGGGGCGCAGCGTGCCGCCCTGGGCCGGTTTCTGCCACCCATGACCACCCGCGACGTGATGCTGCCGCCGGTGATCGACAAAATCGCCCACCCCATGAAGCTGTCTCTGCGCACCCTGACCGAGCAAACCCTGTTGCAGCACCTGGCCCCGGCGGCAGCGCTGGTCAACGGCCAGGGCGACATCCTGTACCTGCACGGCCGCACCGGCATGTTTCTGGAGCCCGCCCCCGGCGAGGCGGGCATCAACAACATCGTCAAAATGGCCCGCGAAGGCCTGCGCCGCGAACTCACCACCGCGTTGCACAAGGCCAGTGTCAGCAAGACACCGGTGCAGGCCCTGAACCTGCGGGTCAAGACCAACGGCCATTTCACCCTGGTGAACCTGGCCGTGTGCCCGGCGGCGCCGGTAGCCCCTTCGGCGCTGGAGTCGGCGCTGTACCTGGTGGTGCTGGAAGTGGCCCGGGTGCAGGAGCTGCCGCAGCCCCAGCAGCTGCCGCCAGCCGCCACCAGCCAGGCTTCGCAGCAGCAGATCAATGAGCTCAACGATGAACTGCAAGCCAAGGAAGAGTACCTGCAGGCTGCCAACGAAGAACTCGAAACCTCCAACGAAGAGCTCAAGTCGTCCAACGAAGAAATGCAGTCGGTGAATGAAGAGCTGCAGTCCACCAACGAGGAGCTGGAAACCTCCAAGGAAGAGCTGCAGTCCATCAACGAAGAGCTGGCCACCGTCAACACCGAGCTGCAGACCAAGGTGGTCGACCTGTCCCGCGCCAACAACGACATGAACAACCTGCTGGCGGGCACCGGCATTGGCACCATTTTTGTAGACCATGGCCTGCGCATCCTGCGCTTTACCCCGGCGGCCACGCAAATCATCCACCTGATCCAAAGCGACGTGGGCCGACCGGTGGGCCATATCGCGTCCAATCTGCTGGGCTACGACCGGCTGGTGGCCGATGTACAAGCAGTACTAAAGAACCTGCAGCCCATCGAGGCCGATGTGGAGACGCTGGAGCACAAGCACTACACCATGCGCATCCTGCCCTACCGCACGCTGGACAACGTGATCGAGGGCGTGGTGATCACCTTTGTGGACATCACCGAGATCGTGCGCACCCGCGAGGCCCTGCGCAAGGCCAACGAGCTGCTGCGCCTGGCGGTGGTGGTGCGCGACGCGTTCGATGCCATCACCGTGCAAGACCTGGACGGGCGCATACTGGCCTGGAACCCCGGCGCCGAGCGCATGTACGGCTGGACCGAGGCCGAAGCCCTGCAAATGAACGTACGCGACCTGCTGCCGCCAGGCAGCCCGGCCCAGGCGACAAAAACGCCCCAGCGGCGGACCAAAGACGGCCAGCTGCTCAACATTTCCCTGATCTCGACCGAGCTGCTGGATGCCGCCGGCCAGATGTATGCCCTTGCCACTACAGAACGTATCCAGCACAACACCACCAATGAGACCCGCCATGGATAAGTACCACGCCGCAATGGCATTGCGTCTGCAGGCCGAAGCCATCATCCGCGACAAAGTCGCATTGAGCAACCGCCCGCCCGAAACCCTGACGCTGGCAGGCATGCAGCGCGCCATGCACGAGCTGCAGGTGCACCAGATCGAGCTGGAAATGCAAAACGACGAGCTTCAGCGTACCCAACTGCTGCTGGAAACATCCCGCTCCCGCTATTTCGAGCTGTACGACATGGCCCCGGTGGGCTACTGCACGGTGAGCGAAGGCGGCCTGGTGGTAGAAGCCAACCTGGCTGTGGCGGCGCTGCTGGGCATTGCGCGCGGCACGCTGGTGGGGCAGCGCATCAGCCGATTTATTGGCAAGGACTACCAAGACACCTACTACCGCCTGCGCAAGCAATTGCTGGAAACCGGCACCCCCAAAACCTGCGAGTTGCAGGTCGTCAGCCTGGAGGGCCACCCCTGCTGGGTGCAATTGACGATCAGCGCGGCGCACGATGCGACCGGTGCGCCAGAGCAGCACCTGGTGCTGGCCGATATCAGTGAATCCAAGGTCATGGCTGCGGCCATGCAGGCCAGCGAAGCACGTTACCGGGCGCTGGTAGACGGCTCACCCGAGGCCACCACCGAGCGAAAGCGCCAGGATGGAGCCAAGGAAGCGGGCCTGCAGGACTAAGCCGCCATCGTCATCCGATCCCGCTGGGTGGACTTACTGGCCCCATAGAACTCGCAGGCCCTCTGCTCCAGCCGGGGGCGGTTCAGTACCTCGATATGGCCGCGGCGGTAGGCAATCACCCCGGCCTGTTGCAGCTTGCGGGCAGCGGCCGTCACGCCCTCGCGGCGCACGCCCAGCAGGTTGGCGGCCAGTTCCTGGGTCATGGCCATTTTGTTGCTGGGCAACCGGTCCAGGCCTTGTAACAGGCGGCGGCAAAACTGCTGGTCGATCGAATGGTGGCGGATGTAGGCGGCGGTTTGCGTCACCTGGGCAATCAGCGCCTGGGTGTAGCGCAGCAGCATGCGCATCACCGGGCCGCCAGATTCGGCCTCGGCATTCACATGGTGGGCACTCAGCCGGTAGCCCTGCCCGGCGCTTTGCACCACCGCCTCGTGCGGGCTCACTTCACCGCCCATGAACAGCGACAGGCCAACCACTCCGTCCAGCCCCACCACAGCCACTTCGGACGACGCGCCGTCCTCCGCCAGGTACATCAGCGAGACGATCGCGGTGGTGGGAAAAACCACATAGCCCGGCGTGCTGCCCGAGCGGCACAGCACCTTGCCGAGCGGCAGGTCCACCCATTCCAGGTAGGGCTGCCAACGCTTCCAGTCGGCATCGGACAGGGAAGCCAGCAGCTGGTTCTGGCGTGGATCGGAAACGGTTTGGAGAGCAGTAGACATGGGAGTCCTCGGGCAAATGTAACGGTGTAGGGCTTGGTCAGTCCTGATGCTTCCCATCATTCCCGTCCCTACCCGCCTCGGCTATCGGCGGGCGTCGGCAATTTGCGTCGGCTCTTTCCTACAAGCGGCCTGAAAAAGAGATCTCGTCCTACCGCCGATGGCGCCCTGTCCGACAGACATGTGAAGGGTGCTTTCCTACGATGGACGTATCAGTCCACCTACCGCTAACCCTGGAGAACTCCATGCCTGCTTCTACCTCCCCATCGTCCGCTTCTTCCCAGTACGCAGGCCCTAACTGGAGCACCTCGTCGTTCCACGATGCCACCGCCAGCCAGCCCATGGAACTGGCCGCGCTGGGTGAACACCTGAGCCAGTGCCAGGGTGAAAACCGGCGCTGGTCTACCCTGCGCCATGTGGGCAATACGGTTCATGGCTTTGCCGCCTCGCGATTTGTAACCACCCTGGCCGTTGCAGCCCTCCTGATCGGTGCCACCTTGTTGGCGCTGTAAGGCATGGCGACCGATCTGTTGCGCCTGGTGCCCGGTGCATCCCCCATCCTGTGCCAAATGCTGGACGGGGTGCGAGGCCCGGTGCTAGCGCCGATACGGTCTGAAATTTTTGGCCTGCAGCGCTTTGCCCAGCATGGCCGCAGCCTGGGGGAGACGCACCGCGCAGAGCGGCTCAGTCTGCGCGCTGCCCTTTTTTTTCCGCGCCTGCGCGACAACATCCATGCGCTGGCCGAAGCCCACCGCTACATTGGCATCCAGGCCGCCACGGGCTATGACGTCAGCCCGGCAGCCGAGTGGCTGTTGGACAACTTCCATTTGATCGAAGCCCAGCTGGAAGAAATCCATGCCGGGCTGCCACGCAGCTACTTCCGCACCCTGCCTGTGCTGCAGGACGAGCCGCTGGCCGGGTTGCCACGGGTCTACGGCATCGCCTGGGCCTTTGTGGCGCACACCGATGGCGCGTTTGACGAGACGCTGCTGGTGCATTTTCTCAGCGCCTACCAGGAGACCCGCGAGCTGAACCTGGCCGAGATGTGGGCCCTGCCCACCACGCTGCGGGTGGTGCTGGTGGAGAACCTGCGCCGCCTGGCCGAGCGTGTGGCCACTAACAAGGCTGCCCGCGAAGTTGCCAACCTGTGCTGCGACCACCTCGCGACCACCTCTATCGCGACCCTGGACGGATTGTTGGCACTGATGCACCAACGTGGTGTGGGCAGGATGTTTCTTACCCAGATCGCCCTGCGCCTGCAAGACAACCGCAAAACCGCCAATTCCGAGGTGCATGACTGGCTGCATGCAGCCCTGCCCGACTTTGCCGCCGCCCAGACCCAGCACAACGTGGACCAGGCCGCCGACAACCTGAGCGTGAGCAACGCCGTGAAGTCGCTGCGTGCCATCGGTGATGCCGACTGGCCAGACATCGTGGCCCGCACCAGCCTGCTGATGCAGCGCATGCTGGCCTCCCCCATCTTTGAGGCCGAGCACCCGCGCACCCGCGATGCCACTTTGCATGGCATTGAGCGCCTGGCCAAACGCAGCGGCCACAGCGAGGCTTCGGTGGCCCAAACCCTGCTGGGGCTGATGCAGACCGGCAACCCGTTCGATACCGCCACCAGCGTACCCAGTTACTGGCTGGAGGGCGCGGGCCGCCCGGTGCTGGTCAAATCACTGGGGCTGCGCGAGGGCGCCGCAGTGCTGTGGCGCAACTTCATCCACCGCGCCGCCCTGCCCGCCTATCTGGGCGCTTTGGGCCTGGGCACGCTGGGCCTGGTGGTCTGGATGCTATACCACTCCACCGGCGGGCTGGCCATGGCCCTGGTGATGGCGGCGCTGATGCTGTTTCCGGCCTCGGAAGCCATGGTGGCCATCATCAACCGGCTGATCAGCGAATCGGTGCGCCCACAGCACCTGCCGCGCCTGGGTCTGCTGGACGGCATACCGCCTGCGCACCGGGTGCTGGTGGTGATTCCGGCCATGCTCGACAGCGTGGCATCGGCCCACGCCCTGGTGCACCGGCTGCACCTGCACTACATTGCCAACCCCGAGCCCTGCGCCCAGTTTGGCCTGCTGTCCGACTGGGTGGATGCCGATACCCAGCGCACCCCGGCCGATGCCGACCTGCTGTCGGCGGCCACGCAGCACATCAGCGCGCTGAACCAGCGCTACCCCACCCCCTTGGGTGCCGCCCCGCGCTTCATCCTGCTGCACCGGGAGCGCAGCTTCAGCCAGACCGAGCAGCGCTGGATCGGCTGGGAGCGCAAGCGTGGCAAGCTGGAGCTCCTGGTCGATGCCATGGCCACCGATTCCGGCGCTGCCTTCATGTACCTGGGCGACACCTCGCGCATCGCGTCGCACACACCCTACATCGTCACCCTGGACAGCGACACGCAGCTGCCGCCGGGCCGTCTGCGTGAGCTGGTGGGTGTGGCGGCCCACCCGCACAATCTGCCCCGGCTGGATGCCAGCGGACGCAGCGTGGTGCAGGGCTATGGCATCCTGCAGCCGCGGGTGGCCACACCGCTGCCTGCGCGCAAGGATTTCACGCTGTACCACTGGTTGTTTGCCGGACAGTGCGGCATCGACCCCTACAGCGCGGCAACCTCCGAGGTCTACCAGGATGTGTTTGGCGAAGGCAGCTTTACCGGCAAGGGGCTGCTGCACGTGCAGGCCTTGCACGCCGTGCTGTCGGGTCGGCTGCCCGAGGGCCAGGTGCTCAGCCACGACCTGCTGGAAGGTTCGCTGGCGCGCTGCGCCGCCGTGACCGACATCAGTGTGATCGAGGACGCGCCCTTCCACGCCGACGTGGCGGCCTCGCGGGTGCACCGCTGGACGCGCGGCGACTGGCAACTGCTGGCGATTCTGCTCAACTCCGGGCGCTACCCGCTGCCGGGTATCAACGTCTGGAAGATGTTTGACAACCTGCGCCGCTCGCTGGTGGCACCGGCGTCCCTGGTCTTGCTGCTGTTGGCGCTGTGTACCCCTACGCTGTCGCCCTGGGCCGCACTGGCCCTGGTGGCGGCGGCATTTTCTGCCGGGCCGCTGATGGGCGCGGTGGCGGGCTTCTCACCCAGCCGCGACGACCTGGCCATGCGCCACTTTTACCGCCAGGCCGGGGCCGACCTGGCCCGCACCCTGTGGGGCGGGCTGTGGCACGTGGCCCAGTTGCTGATGCACGCCCTGCTGGCGGTGGACGCGATTGCCCGGGCGCTGTACCGCATGTTTGTAAGCCACCGCTACCTGCTGCAATGGACCACGGCGGCGGCGGCCCAGGCCCAGGCCAGGACCCATTTGCCCAGCTTGCTGCGCACGCACTGGAGCCTGCCGGTGGTGGCGCTGCTGTTGCTGGCCGGACTGCTGGCCGTAGGCACGCTGCACCCGGCCCTGGCCACCGTGCTGTGTCTGCTGTGGGCCGCGTCGCCGGTGTGGATCTGGTGGACCAGCCGCCCCCGCGCCAGCAGCGAAGATGCGCGCCTGCCCGCCGCCGACCTGGCGCGGCTGAACGCCATTGCCCGCGACACCTGGCGCTGGTTTGAGCGCTGCATCGGCCCTGAAGACAACTACCTGCCGCCCGACAACCTGCAAACCGTGCCGGTGGACATGCTGGCACACCGCACCTCGCCCACCAATATCGGCCTGTACCTGCTGAGCACGGCCTGCGCCCGCCAGTTTGGCTGGATCGGCACGCAAGACCTGCTGGAGCGGCTGGAGGCCACACTGGCCACGCTGGGCCGCATGCAGCGCCACCGGGGCCACTTCTACAACTGGTACGACACGCAGACCTGTGCGCCGCTGCTGCCGCTGTATGTGTCCGCCGTCGATAGCGGCAACCTCAGCGGGCATCTGCTGGCCGTGGCCCAGGCCTGCCGGGAGATGGCGGCTGCGCCACACAACACCAAGGCCGCCCACTGCGCCCTCATGGCTTCGCGCCACCGCATCGCCCCGCTGCTGGCAGCCCGTAGCAGCCTGGCACCTGCCCAGCGCGAACAATTGCGCTGGATGCTGGCCGACCACCGCGCCACCCGCACGTCCGCCGAAAAAGACCTGGGAGACCACACCCAGACCGACGGCCCACGGCTGCTGGCGCTGGCGCACAGCATGGAGCACCTGGCCTGGTCGGCCGACTTCCGCTTTCTGTACCACCGCAAACGCAACCTGCTGCATATCGGCTACCGGGTGGCCGAGCAGCAACTGGACGCGGGCTTCTACGATCTGCTGGCCTCCGAATCGCGATTGACCAGCCTGCTGGCGATTGCCAAGGGCGATGTGCCGGTGCGCCACTGGGCGTCGCTGGGCAGGCCGTTTTACGCCACTGGCACAAATGCCGGTCTGCGTTCGTGGTCGGGCTCGATGTTCGAGTACCTGATGCCCACCCTGGTACTGGTCGAGCCCCCCGGCAGCGTGCTGCAGGAGGCTTGCCACGCGGCGCTGCAAGAGCAGATCGCCTACGCCCAGGCGCACAGCGTGCCCTGGGGGATTTCCGAGTCGGCCTATGCCGGGCAGGACCACACCCTGGCCTACCAGTACGCGCCGCAGGGCGTGCCCCGGCTGGCACTGCGCCGCACCCCGATCGATGAGCTGGTGATCGCTCCCTATGCCACTGGGCTCGCAGTGCAGGTGGCACCAGCACTGGCAGCTGCGAATTTTGTAGCACTGGAAAATCTGGGAACGCACGGACGCTACGGTTTCATCGAGGCACTGGACTTCACCCCGGCACGCCAGGCCGACGGCGAAGGGTTCACACCGGTCTACACCTTCATGGCCCACCACCAGGGCATGACCCTGGTGGCCCTGGCAAACGTGCTGCTGGACGGCCCGGCCCAGCGCTGGGGCATGGCCAACCCCTCGATCGAGGCGGTGGCTTCCCTGCTGCACGAACGTGCGCCGCGCGAGGTCTCGCTGCTGAACGCCCCTCCGGCAGGGCCCCCCACGCAGCTGATGCAGCAGCGGGCCCCCGGCCTGCTGCGCGAAGTGGTGCCTGGCACCGCCGCGCTGGAGCCCACGCACCTGCTGTCCAACGGGCGCTACCACGTGGCGCTGCGGGCCAATGGCGCGGGCTGGAGCCGGCGCGGCAGTACCGGCATTACCCGCTGGCGCGACGATGCGCTGCGCGATGCCTTCGGCAGTTTCTTCTACCTGCGCTGGGGCACTGACCAGCCGCTGGTGTCCATCACCCAGCACCCGGCACCCGACCCGGCCGCCAGCTACCACAGCACCTTCCACGCCGACCGGGTGTGCTTTGATGCCGAGTGGCCCGGTGTGCAGACGCACACCACGGTGTGGGTCAGCCCCGAGGACGACATCGAGTTCCGCCAGGTGGAGCTGCGCAACCTGGGCGACCAGCCGCTGGAGATCGAACTGGTATCGGCCTTTGAAGTCACCCTGTCGGACGCACGGGCGGACGAGGCGCACCCGGCCTTCACCAACCTGTTCATCCGCGCCCAATGGCAGGCCGAAGACCAGGCGCTGGTGTTCGAGCGCACACCGCGCCTGCCCACCGAACAGGCCTTGCAAGCGGCCCACTTCATGGCCGATACCGACCCGCAGGTGCTGGGCATACGCATCCAGACCGACCGCCAGCACTGGCTGGGCCGCAACCGCGATGCCAGCCAGCCATTGGCCCGCATGGATGCCCCACCCGCCACCGCCCGCGCGCTCGACACCGGGCTGGACCCGGTCTGTGCCATGGCCGTGCGGCTGCGGATTGCCCCCCATGGCAAGGCCCGGCTGACCTTTGCCACCGCCGCATCGGACAACGCCGATACCCTGCAGGCGGTGATCGACAAGTACCGCCAGCACATCCACGTCAAGCGCTCATCGCTGATGTCGGCCACGCTGACGGGCATCCGCCTGCGCACCTGGGGTTTGGCACCCGACAGCCTGGTGGCCATCCAGACCCTGACCAGCGCCATGGCGTTGAGCCTGGCCCGCCCCACGGTGCGCACCACGCCCGACGGCATGGCCCCGGTGAGCGACCGGCGGCTGCTGTGGCGCTTTGGCATCTCGGGCGACCGCCCCATTCTGCTGGTGTCTGCCAGTGCCATGGAAGGCCTGGGCCTGCTGCGTGCCCTGGCCCAGGCGCTGAGGCTGTGGTCCTGGGGTGGCCTGGGCTGCGACCTGGTGGTGGTGAACGCCGAGCCCGCGTCGTACCTGATGGCGCTGCACCGCGAGATCGGCATCCTGCGCGACCGCCATGCGGCTGACCGGGGCGGCGAGTCCGCCCCCACCACGATGTATTTGCTACGGGCCGATGAACTGACCCCCGACGAGTTCAGCACCTTGCACGCCCAGGCCCGCGTGCGCCTGCTGGCCGATGGCCGCCCGCTGCTGCACCATGTGCTGGCCTGGACTGCTTTGCACGAGCAGGCTCGGCAAACCCGCGAATCCGAGTTCACCCTGGCGGTGCCGCTGGTGCCACACCGCACCCAAGCCGTACCGGCGCCCACCGGTGTATTCACCGCCGACGGTGACTTCCGCTTCGATGTCAGCCCCGCCTTGCGCACCGTACGCCCATGGACCAATGTGCTGGCGAATCCGGCCTTTGGGGCGCACATCACCGAAGCCGGTGGTGGCTACAGCTGGGGCATGAACAGCCGTCTGAACCAGCTCACCACCTGGTCCAACGACCCGGTGGGCGACACGCCTTCGGAATGGTTTTTCCTGCAGGACCGCAAGACGATGGAGGTGTGGAGCATCGCCCCCAACGCCTGGGCCGACCCGCAAGCCGTTTACCACGTAGTGCACGGCCAGGGCAGCACCACCATCCGCCACCGCCGGGGCGACGTCGACGTCGCCGTCACCTGGTGCGTGGACCCCGACACCTCCGTCAAGCACGTGCGGATCCACACCATCAACCGAGGCCACCGCACGCTGCACCTGCGCATCGTCGGCATGGCCGAATGGCTGATGGGGGCCAACCGCGGTGACCGCAGCAGTGTGCACATGGGCGTGTTCCAGCACGCTGACACCACCGCACTGCTGTGCACCCAGCGTGAGCGCAGCGCGGGCTTTGGCGAGGGTACGGCGTTCCTGGCGCTGGCAGGCGAGGCCAACCACCCGGTGGAGGACTGGACCTGCGACCGGCGCGAATGCTTTGATGCCCGTGGCCGCCTGGTGCTGCCCGACCACCTTGGCCAGGCTACCGGTGCCGGGCTGGACCCCTGCGCCGCGTTGTCCACCACGCTGCAACTGGCCGCGGGCGACACCGCCGACCGGGTGTTTCTGCTGGGCTTTGCCGCCAATCCGCTGCTGGCCCGCAAGGTGGTGGTGCAGGCCGCTGCGTTCAACGCTCCCGAGCGCCTGGCTTTGGCGCGCGCCCATTGGGACAGGCTGCTGGGGGCTACCGTGGTGGCCACGCCCGACCCGCTATTCGATGCCATGGTGAACCATTGGCTGCTGTACCAAACGGTGGCCTGCCGCCTGTGGGCCAAGTCCGGCTTCTACCAGGCCGGTGGGGCCACGGGCTTTCGCGACCAGCTGCAAGACGCCATGGCGCTGGCCTGGGCCGCACCCGGCATGCTGCGCGAGCAAATCACCGTATGTGCGGCCCGCCAGTTCCCGGAAGGCGACGTGCAGCACTGGTGGCACGCCCCCAACGGTGCCGGGGTGCGCACCCATTTCTCGGACGACCTGCTATGGCTCCCGCACGCCTGCGCCCACTATTTGCGCAGCACAGGCGATGCCTCGCTGCTGGAGGTGCAAGTCCCCTTCCTGGAAGGCGCGGGCATCCCGGCAGGGGCCGAAGACGCCTACTACACGCCCGATATTGGCATGGAGACGGCCACGGTATTCGAGCATGCCGCGCGCACCATCGACCGCAGCCTGGCGGTGGGTACGCACGGCCTGCCGCTGATGGGCAGCGGCGACTGGAATGACGGCATGAACCGCGTCGGCATCGAGGGCCGGGGCGAATCGGTGTGGTTGGGCTGGTTCCTGTGCCGGGTGGTGGCCGAATTTGCGCCGCTGGCCCATGCACGCGGCGACACGGCCCGGGCCGAGCGCTGGGAGGCCGCCGCCGAGGGCTGGAAGGCCGCTTTGGTCGGGCCCGCGTGGGACGGCCAGTGGTTCAAGCGCGCGTTTTTTGACAACGGCGAAGCCCTGGGCTCGCACGCCAACCCGGAAGCCCGGATCGATCTGATCGCCCAGGCCTGGGCCGTGCTATCCCACGCCGCCCCGGTGGCTCTGCAACGCATCGCACTGACCGCCATGGACGAGCACCTGGTGGACCCCCAAGCCGGCCTCATCAAGCTGCTGGATCCGCCGCTGGCGCAGGCTGTGCCCAGCGCAGGCTACATCCAGGCCTACCCACCAGGCGTGCGGGAAAACGGTGGCCAGTATTCGCATGCCGGGGTCTGGGCGATGATGGCGCAGGCGGCCTTTGTGCAGAGCCAGCCCGACAGCAGCGTGGCAGAGCGGGATACCGCCTACCGCTATTTCACCTACCTGAACCCGGCCCACCGGGCCAGCAACCCGGCCCACAACGCCGCCTACGGCATTGAACCGTATGTGATGGCCGGTGACGTGTACACCCAGCCGCCCTATGTGGGGCGCGGGGGCTGGAGCTGGTACACCGGCTCGGCCGCGTGGATGCACCGCGCCGCCATCGCCTCGATCTTCGGGCTGGAGCAAGGCGCGGATACGCTGTGCTTCACGCCTTGTCTGCCATCGCACTGGCCGCAGGCCGAGATGACGCTGCGCCGGGGCGAACGCAGCATGCGCTTCATCCTGACCCGCGGCGCACCGGATGCGGTGCTGGCGGCCAACGCACCATCGAACGCCCGGCTTTTGCGCGTAGGTGAGCCACTGCACTGGGCAGGGCTGGCCGCGCAGAGCTGCTTCGTCATCCCCCTATGAGTTCCTCCAAATGACCACCCCTGACAACACCACCGAGAAGCTGCTCGGCCTGGCCTATGAAGCCATGGACGCGCAAACCCAGAAGGTCGCCACCCATATCGCCGGACGCAAGCACATTGCCCGCAATACCGCCACGGATCTGGACGACGACACCGCCTTTGGCGCACGCGCCGCCGATGCGGTGGCCCGCTTTGGCGGGTCGTGGACCTTCATTCTGCTGTTCTTGGCGGTGCTGGTGGTGTGGGTGGTCATGAACGTGTTTCTGCTGGTGCGCTGGAACGCGGTATTCGACCCCTACCCGTTCATTTTGCTGAACCTGTTTTTGTCGATGCTGGCGGCAGTACAGGCTCCGATCATCCTGATGTCGCAAAACCGCCAGGCGGTCAAGGACCGGCTGCACGCCGAGCACGACTACGAGGTCAACCTCAAGGCCGAGCTGGAGATCATGCTGCTACACGAAAAGATCGACTTGCTGCGCCAGGACCAGTGGGCCGAGCTGCTGGACATCCAGAAAGAACAGCTGCAGCTTTTGTCCCATCTGAAAGACAAAGTGACAAGCTAGCCGACATGCCCATGCGGTGCCGTCCTACACCGCCTAGCGGTCCAGGCCGATAGGCCGCAGCAATGCCCGGTTTTAAAGTTCAGGCATCGGTTTGGTAGTACCTCACCCCCCAGAACCGACCAACCAAGGAACCACGATGGCCGCCAAGATTGAACCTACGAATGTCACGCAATTGCCGACCCCTAGCGGTGATCGCATGGTGTTGAACGAAGCTGCACTCGGTGCCGCCCGCCGCAGCCTGGACCAAGGTGCTGTCAACCCCAGTTACGGTCCGTGGCGCGAAGACATCATCCAGTTGCTGAACGATTCGTTGGCCACCGAACTGGTGTGCGTGCTGCGCTACAAGCGCCACCACTTCACCGCCGAGGGCCTGGCTTCCTCCGCGATTGCCGCTGAATTTCTGGTGCATGCCACGGCAGAGTCAGGCCACGCCGACCGCCTGGCCCAGCGCATTGTGCAACTCGGCGGAGAGCCCGACTTCTCGCCGGATTCGCTCACCAAGCGCAGCCATGCCGCTTACGACGATTCGAAAGAACTGAAAGAAATGATCAAAGCCAATCTGGTGGCTGAGCGCGTAGCCATTGAAGCCTACAGCCAGATGATTGCCATGATTGGTGACAAGGATTCCACCACCCGCCGTTTACTTGAAGACATTCTCAGCGACGAGCAGGAGCATGCCGAAGAGCTCAAGGACTGGCTGGTCGTCTAGCGTTTTAGCCCTGGCTGGTGGGGCCATTCACCATGCCAAACCCAACTTTTTTTTACCAACTGGAGTATCCAAAATGAAACTGAACATCCGCACCACGCTCGCCGCTTCCATCACCGCCATCGTTTTGCTGACCACCGCCGGCTGTGCCGTCACCCGTGGCCAAGAGACTGTGGGCGCCTATGTGGATGACTCCGCAGTGACCACCAGCGTCAAAGCCCGCTTTGTGGACAACAAGGAAGTGGACGCATCGGCCATCAGCGTGGAAACCCTGAACGGCACCGTGATGCTTTCCGGTTTTGCCAAGAGCCTGAACGAAAAAGCCACCGCCGAGAGCATTGCCCGCAATGTCAAGGGCGTGAAGGCTGTGAAGAACGCGATTGCGATCCGTCCTTAATTTTTTACCTACCAACTGCAAGGAGATTGCTATGAACTGGGACACCATTCAAGGGAACTGGAAACAGGCCACCGGCAAAGTCAAGGAGCAATGGGGCAAGCTGACCGACGACGATCTTGACGTGGTCGCCGGCAAGCGTGACCAGCTCGCAGGCAAAATCCAGGAGCGCTACGGCGTTGCCAAAGACGAAGCCGAAAAGCAGCTGTCTGACTGGGAAAAGAAGGCCAACGACGACGCCTGGTTCAAGTAAACCCACGCAGGTCTGACACAAAAAAACCCCGTACACCTCCATTGGTGTACGGGGTTTTCTTGCATGGGGAATCAGCAACGGCCTTTTTTGGCTTGGCCGGGAGGGCAATGGCCATTGCCGTGGCGTTCGTCATCCCGGTCCCGGTGCTCGCCATGGCGCTCCTCACGGCGCTCGGCCTGCTGCCATCCACCCTCGACCCAGCGCCACCCGCCGTCGGCACGCATCCAACGGCCAGGCGTGAAGGTCTGGTCCGGACGCGCAGCTTGCCAATAGCCAGCGTGCCAGGCGTAGTCGCGCCCGCTCCATTGCCAACTGCCAGGCACCCACACCTGGCCCATTTGGGGGCTGGGCACGCGCTCCAGGCGCGGTGCGGGCGGCGCTATTTGCACCAGCCCTGGCAGGTTGATGTTGACCGACACTTGTGCGTGAACAGACGACACCGCGGCCACGGCCACAAGAGCCGCAAGTACAAAGGGAATAGGTTTCATAGGAAGATTGAATAGATGGAAATGGAGATGCAAATGGAAGTAGGCCAGCGTCCTAACGCCGCGCAAGCCCTGGCAGATGACAGGGCCGCTTCAGCCGAGGTGCCACAACGTGCAAAATTGCACACATCCGGCCGCAGCAAAGGCGGCCCAGAACACCTCCATTTCACATCGAACCGAAACACACCATGCAATTCGCCACCTGGAACGTCAACTCCCTCACTGTACGCCTACCCCAGGTGGTGGACTGGCTGGCGGCCAACCCGGTCGATGTGCTGGCGCTGCAAGAAACCAAGATGACCGACGACAAGTTCCCGCACGCGGCTTTTGCCGAAGCGGGCTACCAGGCGCAATGGTTCGGCCAGAAGACCTATAACGGCGTGGCCCTGCTCAGCAAGACGGCGATCACCGATGTGGTGAAAAACATTCCCGGCTTCAGCGATGACCTGGCCCGCGTGATCACTGGCACGGTACAGGGCGTACGCGTCATCGGGGCCTACTTCCCCAACGGCCAGGAGCCGGGTAGCGAGAAGTTTGACTACAAAATGCACTGGCTCAAAGCCCTGCGCGACTGGATCAAGACCGAACTGCTGCTGTACCCGCAGCTGGTGCTGATGGGCGACTACAACATCACCTTCGACGATGCCGATGTGTGGGACCCGATCGGCCTGAAAGACACCATCCATTGCACCGACGAAGAGCGCTACCACCTGCAGGCCCTGGTGGGCCTGGGCCTGACCGACACGCACCGGATGTTTCCCCAGCCCGACAAATGCTATTCGTGGTGGGACTACCGCGACTTTGGCTTTCGCCGCAACCGGGGCATGCGCATCGACCACATTCTGGTCAGCCCGGCACTCAAACCCCTGGTCACCGCCTGCACGATCGACAAGATCCCCCGCAAGAACGAGCGCCCCAGCGACCATGCCCCCGTGGTCTTGACGCTCGACATACTATAGTTTTTATAGCTTCTTACGCCCTACTGGCAAGCACTAGAGGCCTATAAGCCACCCAACCATCGCCGTCAAAGCCGCGGCATCGGCGGATAGCGCCCGGGCCGAATATAGTGGGATGGAAGCGGCGCGACGGGCGACCACCGCGAAGGCGAAAGCCCCCCCACACCCGGCGGTGAGGGCCAAGATATTTTGCACACCCTAAGCCGTCGCCTCGGAGCGCTGCACAAACTCCACAAACTGCGCCGCGGGCAAGGCCCGGCTGAACAGGAAGCCCTGGTAGGCATGGCAGCCACACTGGGCAAGAAACTCTTTTTGTGCCAAGGTCTCCACGCCTTCGGCCATCACGCCCAGGCCCAGGTTTTGGGCCAGGGCCACGACGGTGCGGGCGATGGCGGCATCGCTGGGATCGTTGAGCACGTCGCGCACAAACGACTGATCGATCTTGAGCTGGTCCAGCGGCAGACGTTTGAGGTATGACAGCGACGAATAGCCGGTACCAAAGTCGTCCAGCGACAAGCCAATGCCCTGGGCCTGCAGGGCGGCCATCTTGCCGACCATCTCTTCCAGGTTGTCGATCAGCATGCTCTCGGTGAGCTCCAGCTTGAGGCGCTTCGGGTTGGCCCCGGTGGCGGCCAGCAGGGCCAGCACGCCGCCGACGAAAGTGGGTTCGCGAAACTGCCGGGCGCTGACGTTGACCGCCAGCACCAGGGGCTCCATCTGCGGCTGCTGGGACCACTGCACCAGTTGCTTGCAGGCCGTCTCCAGCACCCAGTGGCCTAGCGGCAAGATGTGGCCGGTTTCCTCGGCCAAGGGAATGAAGCTGGCCGGGGACACCATCCCGCGCACCGGGTGCGGCCAGCGCAGCAGTGCCTCGGCGCCGGTAATGCGGCCCTGTCCGTCCACCTGGGGTTGGTAATACAAGTCAAATTGCCGCTGGCTGATAGCCAGGCGCAGATCGGACTCCAGGGCGGCCCGGGCGTTGACCACCGCCTGCATGGCGGGATCGAAAAACCGCAGGCCATTGCGCCCGGCCGCTTTGGCCTGGTACATGGCCAAGTCGGCCTGCTTGAGCAACTCGTCCATGGACAGACTCAGGCCGCTGTACAGCGCCACCCCTACGCTGGCCGTACTGTTGAAATCAAAATCGCCGAGCTGGTAGGGCTGGTTCAGCGCGGTGACGATCTTCTCGCCCACGGCGCGTACGTCGGCTGCCGCCGCCGCTGCCGAGCTGTCCAGGTTTTCCAGCACCACCAGAAATTCGTCGCCGCCGAGCCGGGCCACGGTGTCGCAGTCGCGGATGCAGGCCGACAGGCGCTGGGCCGCCTGGCGCAGCAGCAGATCGCCCTTGTCGTGGCCCCGGGTGTCATTGAGGGTCTTGAAGTTGTCCAGATCGATGAACAGCAGCGCCCCGGTGCGCTTGTTGCGGTCGCTGGAACTCAGCGCACGCTGCAGCCGGTCCATCAGCAGGCGCCGGTTGGGTAGCTCGGTCAGGGGGTCGAAAAACGCCAGCTGGCGAATCTGGTCCTCTGCGGCTTTGCGCAGAGTGATGTCGGACAGCGTGGCCACAAAATAGCTGACCTCGCCCGCCGCGTCGTACACCGCATTGATGTTGACCCACTGCGGAAACACCTCACCGTTTTTGCGGCGACTCCAGATTTCACCGGCCCATTTGCCCGTGCGCCGCAGCGCCTGCTGGATGCCGACGAAATACACGTCGGTGTCACGGTCGGACTTGAGCAGCGCCAGTGTCTTTCCCAGGGCCTCGGCATCGCTGTAGCCCAGGCTTTGGGTGAAGGCTTTGTTGACGCGCAGAATGCGCTGCTCGGGGTCGGTGACCACCACCCCCTCCTGGGCTTCAAACGCAGTGGCGGCAATGGCCAGTTCGGCCTCCACACGGTAACGGAGCGACAAGTCGATGTCCACACAAAACATTTCCGGCGGTCGCCCCGGTGCCTGCACAAACGCATGGCTGGAGAACACGGGCACGCCGCTGCCGTCCTTGTGCTGCAGCACCAACTCGCCTGCGGGAATAGCCTCGCGGGTGGCAAACATGTGCTCCATCGCCTGGCGCACGCCTTCGCGCATGGGCGGCGGAATGATCAGGTCGCGCAAATTGCGGCCAATGGCTTCCTCGGCCGTAAAGCCGTACAGACGCTCGGAAGCCTTGTTCCAGTAGCGGGTGGTGCCGTCCGGCGCGTAGGCCTGCACCGAAACCCCCGGGATATCCTTGATCAGGGTGCGAAAGCGCGTCTCGGACTCGCGCAGCGCCACATCCAGCGCGTCGCGGCGCTGCCCCTCCTGCAGCACCAAGGCCAGCAACAAGGTGGCCGGGGTGAATACCAGAATCAGCGCGGTAGCGATCGACGCGATGGCCCGTGGCTCCAGCGGCGACAGGGCTAAAAACCCGATCTGGCACAGCTGTAACACCACGCCAAACACCAGCAGCGACGGCACATCCACCTGCGCCCGGCGTCGGACCACCGCGCGGCGGTACACCAAGCCCAGGCCTACGCTGACCAGTAAGGCCGCAAACACCATCACCATGTGGGGCGAGCCACGCCAAAGGTGGTACACCGCCACCACCACAACCGCCACGCAGGCCGACAAAAGACCGCCGAACAGCCCCAGAATGCCCATGACCACCGAGCCACCGGACACGGCGATACCCGGCAGCGGTACGTAGGGCTCGGCCATGCCCAGCACACACACCATGCCAAACAGGAGGCCCGTGGCCACCTGGCCTGCCCGGCGCTGGTCGTGCCACAAACGCACGTGCAAACACTGCACCACACCCAGCACCAACATCCAAGCCACATCCTGGGCAAGATATACAACCATGAAAACCGTCTCCTCACCGAAAGCACATGCTGAACTGCCCACGCGCGATCAGGACAACGCAGCAGCCACCCACAAAGGCGCGCAGAGGCACACCACCAAGAGGCACATTGTTACAAATGAGGCCGACTTTAGTATGCTTTAGTTTTCCAGCTGAGAAGATTGAAGATGTGCAAACTGGTGCAGGCACTCGCAAAAAAGTAGCTGCCTACGCGCGGAGCAGATGCCCAGACGCCACTTTTGACAAGAAATCCTGGCGCACCCCACGCCAGCGATACCCAAAATTCTTCATCGATATTGTGGATCCCAGTCCGCCGGGCAGGGCTCATGCCCCGCCACAGCGTCCGCCAGGGACACTATCTATTAAATAGCTGCTTACGCCCACCCCGTCTGCACAAGCGGCCAAAATGGCCCTAAATCACCAGGGTGCCGCCCTACTCCAGACCCAGCTCCTGGATCTTGCGGGTGATGGTGTTGCGGCCAATGCCGAGTTTTTGCGCCGCCTCGATGCGGCGACCCCGGGTGTTATGCAGAGCGGTGAGGATGAGTTTGGACTCGAACCGGCGCGATAGCACGTCCCACACGTCGTGCCGGTCGTTGGCCAGCAGCTCCAACGCCTCAGCCTCCAGGCCGAGCTCCCAGCCGCTCTGTGCCGTCGGGGCATGGGCGTGGGCATCTGCGGGCCGCAAGGGCTCGGCACCAGGCGGGAAGGCGGGGTCGGCATCCACCTCGGGACCGGTGTCCGCAGGGACCAGCGGCACGCCAACGAGGCGGGTTGCCGTGGTGTGGCCCAGACTGGAGGGCGGCACGGTGACACCCAGCACATCGGGCGGAAGGTCTTTGGGCTCGATGGTCTGGGCCGGGGCCATCACGGTGAGCCAGTGGCACAGGTTTTCCAGCTGGCGCACGTTGCCAGGAAACGGGAACAGCGCAATCTGCGCCAGCGCCGCGTCGGAAATGCGCTTGGGCTCCACGCCGAGCTGCTTGGCGCTTTGCTGCAAAAAGTGCCGGGTCAGCATGGGCACGTCTTCCACCCGCTCGCGCAGCGCGGGCAGGCGCAGGCGGATGACGTTCAGGCGGTGGAACAAATCTTCGCGGAACACGCCATCGCGCACGCGTTGCTCCAGATCCTGGTGGGTAGCGGCAATCACGCGCACCTGGGCTTTGACGGCGTTGTGGCCACCGACGCGGTAGAAATGCCCGTCGCTCAGCACCCGCAACAGCCGGGTTTGCAGATCGAACGGCATGTCGCCGATTTCGTCCAGAAACAGCGTGCCGCCATCGGCCTGCTCAAAGCGGCCACGGCGCATGGTTTGCGCACCGGTAAAGGCCCCGCGCTCGTGGCCAAACAACTCGCTCTCCAGCAGGTCTTTCGGGATTGCTGCAGTATTGATAGCTACAAAGGGCCCATTGGCGCGCGGTGAGTGCTTGTGCAATGCACGGGCTACCAGCTCTTTGCCGGAGCCGGACTCGCCGGTGATCATCACCGTGACGTTGCTCTGGCTGAGGCGGCCAATCGCGCGGAACACGTCCTGCATGGCCGGGGCCTGGCCCAGCATTTCCGGGGCGGCGGCCATGCGTTCTTCGGCCACTTCTTCGCGCTGGCTCTCTTCCACCGCGCGGCGGATCAGTTCCACCGCCTTGGGCAGGTCAAACGGCTTGGGCAGGTACTCGAACGCGCCGCCCTGGAAGGCCGACACGGCGCTGTCCAGGTCGGAGAAGGCGGTCATGATGATCACCGGCAGGCCGGGGTGCATGAGCTTGACCTTCTCCAGCAGGTCCAGGCCGGAGCCGCCGGGCATGCGGATGTCGCTGACCAGGATTTGCGGGCCGTCTTCGTCGGTGGCGGATTCCAGCGCAGTCAGCACGTCGCGCGGATTGGTAAAGCTGCGGGTCGGCAGGTCTTCGCGCAGCAGCGCTTTCTCCAGAACAAAGCGGATGGATTGGTCGTCGTCTACTATCCAGATCGGCTTCATAGTGGGGGTCACCTCGGGTCAGGATGCCTTGGTTTTGGTCAAGGCAGGGGTATGAGTAATTTGAAATCCGTGCGGCCCGGGACACTGTCACATTCGATCAAGCCGTGGTGTTGCTGAACAAAGGTTTGCGCCAACGTCAGCCCCAGCCCGGACCCACCTTCCCTGCCCGACACCAGCGGATAAAAAATGCGGTCCTTGATCGACTCGGGAACCCCCGGGCCGTTATCGATGACATGCAATTCCAGTGCCAATCGGTAACGCTGCTTTCCAAATGTGACCTGGCGCGCAATCCGGCTGCGGAATGTGATTTCGGCATCGCCCTCGGCAATGCGTTCGGCCAGGGCCTGGGTGGCGTTATGGGCCACGTTGAGCACCGCCTGGATGAGCTGTTCGCGGTCGCCGCGAAACTCGGGGATAGACACGTCGTACTCGCGCTCGATGCGCAGCCCGCGCGGAAACTCGGCCAGGATCAGGGAGCGCACGCGTTCGCAAATTTCGTGGATATTCACGTCGCCCACCACGTGCGGGCGTCTGTGCGGGGCCAGCAGGCGGTCGACCAGGCTTTGCAGCCGGTCGGCCTCGTGGATGATGACCTGGGTGTATTCGATCAGCTCGCGCGACTCGATCTCCATCTCCAGCAACTGCGCTGCCCCACGGATGCCGCCCAGCGGGTTCTTGATCTCGTGGGCCAGGTTGCGGATCAGTTCCTTGTTGGCCTGCGCCTGGTCGATCAGGCGCTCTTCGCGGTCTTGCTTGGCCTGCTGCTCCTGCGGCAGCAGTTCAATGATGATCTCGCCGGGGCGCTCGGTCTGCGCCAGGATCACATGCACCGGCACCGGCTCGTGGTTCAAGCGCTTGAGCCAGGCGTCGTAGCGCAGCGCGGCAAATTCGTTGCTGCCAGCACCTTCCAGCGCGTTTTGCAGGATGTGTGGCTCGGTGAAGCAGTCGGGAAAGTGCGAGCCCTCGATGGTGCGGCGCGAGGTGCCCAGCGCGTCTTCCAGGGCCGCATTGGCAAACAGCACCGCGCCGTCGCTGGCCAGCACCGCCACCAGGGTGGCCAGCAGATCAAACGCGTGAAAGCGCGCGATGTAGGGGTGGGTGGGGAGTGTCAAACCAGGGCTTTTCAGGGAGGGTTACGGGGTGGGGGCAGGCGCGACAATTCGCGCCGCAGGCCTGCGATGTCGGCGTCGTTGCGGGCGATGCTGGCTTTCAGCTCGGCCACACGGTCCAGGTATTTTTGGTAGTTGCGGGCCTCGCCGCCTTGTTTGTCGGGCTCGCCACCGTTGTATTCCTTGAGCAGTTCGGACTGGCGGGCTTCGGCTCTTTTCAGCTCGGACTCCAGGATCATGCGGGCATCAGAATCGCGGGCGCGCTGCTCGGCACCGTCGTTGCGCGGGGTGTTGGGCGTTGGCGCGCGCACCGGCGCAGACGCAGTACCCGGTGGATTGCTGTGGATGATGGTGACGTTGCCGCCCTCGACCAGTTTGCAACCACGGGCCTTGGCATCTTTGGCGTCCCTGACCGCATTGGTGTATTCGTTGCCGCAGCGGTAGACAGCCGTGTCCTGCGCCCAAACGGCTGCCGATCCACATACCAAAATCAGACCAAAAAAGTGTTTCATGCGTAAAAGGTAAAGCCCTGCCGGGCTTGAACTGGGGAGAAATACGCAACGGTACTCTGTTTATCGGGGGCCACGGGCCCTAACTTTCATGAACGCGGGTGCAGAGCACTCCGGGCCACGAACGTTATTCCACATTAACGAAAAAAGGACGGCTTGCGCCGTCCTTTTGAGAGCCTGGATGTCGCAATAAGTTGCGCCTCCGAAGGCCTGCTCTTAGAGCGAGTAGTACATGTCGAATTCGACCGGGTGGGTGGCCATGCGCATGCGGGTCACTTCGGTCATCTTCAGTTCGATGTACGCGTCAATGTACGCGTCGGTGAACACGCCGCCCTTGGTCAGGAACGCACGGTCTTTGTCCAGGCATTCGAGCGCTTGGTCCAGGCTGTGGCAGACGGTAGGGATCAGCTTGTCTTCCTCGGGAGGCAGATGGTACAGATCCTTGGTGGCAGCTTCGCCAGGATGGATCTTGTTTTCCACGCCGTCCAGACCGGCCATCAACAGGGCTGCAAAGCCGAGGTAAGGGTTCATCAGTGGATCGGGGAAACGTGCTTCTACGCGGCGGCCCTTGGGGTTGGCCACGAAAGGAATACGGATCGAGGCCGAGCGGTTCTTGGCCGAGTACGCCAGCTTCACCGGGGCTTCGTAGCCAGGTACCAGGCGCTTGTAGCTGTTGGTACCGGGGTTGGTGATGGCGTTCAGGGCACGGGCGTGCTTGATGATGCCGCCGATGTAGTACAGGGCGTATTCGCTCAAACCGGCATAGCTGTCGCCAGCAAACAGGTTCTTGCCATCTTTCCAGACCGACTGGTGCACGTGCATGCCGGAGCCGTTGTCACCCACGATGGGCTTGGGCATGAAAGTGGCGGTTTTGCCGTAGGAGTGCGCAACGTTCTGGATCACGTACTTTTGCAGCTGAACCCAGTCGGCGCGCTCGATCAGCGTGCTGAACTTGGTGCCCAGTTCCATTTGGCCGGCGTTGGCCACTTCGTGGTGGTGCACTTCGACCGGGATGCCCAGGGATTCGAGCACCAGGCACATCTCGGAGCGCATGTCCTGGAAGCTGTCCACGGGTGGCACGGGGAAGTAGCCGCCCTTGACGGAAGGACGGTGGCCGGAGTTGCCGTGTTCGTATTCCTTGCCGGTGTTCCAGGAGGCTTCTTCGGAGTCGATCTTGAAGAAGCAGCCCGACATGTCGTTGGCCCAACGCACGCTGTCGAAAACGAAGAATTCCGGCTCAGGTCCGAAGTAGGCTGTGTCGCCCAGACCAGAGGCCTTCATGTAGGCTTCGGCGCGCTTGGCCAGCGAACGGGGATCGCGCTCGTAGGGCTTGCCGTCGGCGGGGTCGATCACGTCACAGGTCAGGATCATCGTCGTTTCTTCGAAGAACGGGTCGATGTTGGCGGTGTTGGCGTCGGGCATGAGTTGCATGTCCGAAGCCTCAATTCCCTTCCAGCCGGCGATAGAAGAACCGTCGAACGCGTGGCCCGAAGTGAACTTGTCTTCGTCGAAATGGGACACCGGCACGGTCACGTGGTGCTCTTTGCCACGGGTATCGGTGAAGCGGAAGTCAACAAACTTGACTTCGTTCTCTTTCACCATCTTCATCACGTCAGCGACGGTCTTTGCCATCAAGAATCTCCTGGTAGGGTTTGGGTTTAGGTAGGACTACAGATTTTCAGCACATCAGGCAATGCAGTTTTTGTGCCATCGCGCGCCAAACGCACAATTTGTAACCGTGTGCACGCTTGCTACTTTACGCCACCGCATTTTGCGCCAGAAAGCTGCGACCACGGCATTGGGGCGCCCCAGATTGCACCAATAAAGAGCGCCACGTATGGCACCAAAATAGTGCAGTCAACTACGCACCAGTTCGGGGCCTAGTTTGGCATCGAAACCATGCAGACCCGCCAGCAATGCCGGGTAGGCGTGGGCCACCAGTTCCGGTGTGCCCTTCACCCCCAGTTCGATATGGCGGCCGTATTCAGGGTGGTCCACGCTGGGCAGGCTGAACACCTTGACCCCGTCGAACTGGCGCTCCAGCGCCTCCATCAATGGCGTCAGCGTAGCCTCCATGGCGCCAAACACGATCACCGACTTCTCGATCCAGGCCGCCTGCTGGAACCAGGGCCGGTAGTATTGGTCGAGCACCCAGGCCACCATCGGCCAGGCCATCACCGGAAAACCGGGCACAAAGTGCACATGGCCCATGCTGAAGCCAGGGATCTTGTTGTAGGGGTTAGGAATGATTTGCGCGCCCTGCGGAAACACGCCCATGTTCAGGCGGTGGATGTTGTCCGGGTGCGTGGGTTCGTAGGGCAGGCCCTGGTCGCGGGCGGTGTCCTGCATGCGTTCGCGGATCAGGGCCTCGGCCTGCGGGTGCAACGCCAGCGGCAGGCCCAGGGCACGGGCGGCGCACTGGCGGGTGTGGTCGTCAGGCGTGGCACCGATGCCACCGGTGGAAAACACCACATCGCCCGAGGCAAACGCCCGCTGCAAGGTGCTGGTGATGCGCGCCGGGTCGTCGCCCACGTAATCGGCGTAGCTGAGCTGCAAGCCGCGTGCGGCCAATAGTTCGATCACTTTGGGCAGGTGTTTGTCGGCGCGTTTGCCCGACAAGATTTCGTCGCCGACGATCACCAGCCCAAAAGTGGGCGCGGACTCAAGGGGGCGGAAGGTAGGTAGATCCAGCGTCATAGGGGGGTTTTGGTTGAACAGGTTCCAGAATTTCCAGCGGTGCAGGTGCCGGGACGACGGGCGCGGCAGTCTCGGCCCGCAGGGTTTCCAGAGCGGCCAACACGTAATGGGCGAACCAGAGCGACGAAAAGGCAAATACCAGGGTGTAGATCCAGATGGCCAGAGGCACCAGCACCACGAAAGCGGCGGCAAACAAGGCCCCAGAAGCCCATACCAGACTGGGTGCTGCCCCCAGGTAGCCCGTCAACACGCCCATGCCCATCAGGGTGATACGGTGGCGGCGGTAGATCTCACGGCGCTCTTCCTTGCTGGCATGCAGGGCCAAAGCGTCGTAAGACATGACGCGGTAGGTCAACCAGCCCCAGATCAATGGCGGCAGCACCAGGATCAGCGGCGGCACCAGCCACAGGGGAATCGACACCACGATCGCCACCAGGGCCAGCAGAATGGAGCCCAGCGACCAGAACAGCCCGCCAATAAAGGTACCGCCCTTCTTTTTTTCCAACTGGGGAAAACGGCGCTCGGCCACCAACGCCACCAGCGCCGGGGTCATCATCAGGGCCACCGCCAGCAGCGACAACACCACGATGAACGGTGTGACGGCGAAGATCACCAGCAAGGGTGCCAACGCCACCTTGAGCTGGCCCACGCCCGCGCTTTCCAGCCAGGTCCACATGCGGCCCACCCAAACGGACGCGTCCAGCATGCCGCGCACCATGTCCAGTGCCGGTTCCCAGTAAAAGTACCCTACACCCAGGGACAGGGCCACCATGAGCAGCAGAGGCAGGAACGAGAGCGCAATCACGCGGTGGTGCATGCAGTACGCTGCAGCACGCCAAAAAGAGTCCAAAAGCAGTTTCATGGGGCTAAGGATACCCGGATCGCATTAACGCAATACGGTCCACAACCGCCGCAGACCCAGCCACTGCTGCTGCCAGAAACCCTGGCCGTAGTCATGCGCACCCTCCTCGGCCAGTTGGTCGCGGATGCCGGTGGGGTCGTAGCGCAACTCAAAATTGGCGGTGCCAAACAGCATGTCCCACCAGGGCAGGAGCACGCCGAAATTATGCCCACCCAGGGTATTTTTGCCCGCGGACTCGTGGCCAATGCCGATGCTGTGGTGCCGCCGGTGGAAGCGCGGGCTAACCCACAGACGCTCGCCGACCTGGCCAAACCAGAGCCGTAGATTGGCGTGCTGCAGGCTTTCGCTGAGCTGGGTACAGGCCACGATGGCAATAAACTGGCCCGGGGCTACCCCGACCAACTGGGCCGCCACGGCGAAGATGACGTCTCCGATCACGCTGTCGAGCAGGTGGTTGCGGTTGTCGCTCCATAGGGTCATCTGCCGCTGCGAGTGGTGCAGGGCATGCAGGCTCCACCACCAGGCAAACTGGTGCTGGCAGCGGTGCACCCAGTAGCCCAGCAGGTCAAAGGCCACCAAATACAGCGCAAAACTGAACACCGGTTGGTCGGTCACGCCGGGCCACAGGGCATCCAGATGGAAAGTGGCTATGCCCGCTACCCGCAGATCGCCGAACAGGCCATCCATCAGCGGGTCGAGGGTGAAAAACAGCAGCAGCCGGAAGACGCCCAGTCGGTGCAATAGCGTGTAAATGATGTCAATGCGCACCACCGCCCGGTCGCGCACCGGCTCCACAGGCCGCCAACGCTGCAAAGGCCCCAGCACGGCCACCAGCACCAGCAGTTGCAGCAGACCGACCAGCAGCCAACCCGTGGCGGTAAAGGCTTGCTCCACCCATCCGCCAAAGCCCAGGCCAAACACGATGGGCTGGACAGCCGCTTCAAACAGCCACTGCTGCGCGTCAGAAAACAGGTTGCTCAGAAAATCCATGGGGGTCAGCGGGCGGTTATGAAGGGTGGGCGGCGATCCACGCCGTGTAGGCAGGGTGCTCGCGCAGGGTGCGGAAGCAAAAGCCGCGATCTTTCAGGCCGACGATCAGGGGCTCCAGCACCGCAGGGGCCCACGGGTCTTTGCGCGACCAGATGCCCAGGTGGGCCAGCAAAATGTCGCCGCTGCGAATGCCGCGCAGGGCCTGGGCCAGCAGCGCCGGGTTGCTGGCACGCTCGCTGGACAGTTCGTCGCCCAGAAAGCCAGCCGGGACCCAGCCCACGTGCGCATAGCCGCAGGACTGGGCCGCCGCCAGCAGTGCGGGCGAGGTCTTGCCGCCAGGCGCGCGAAACAGCGGCAGCGGGGCCTGGCCGGTCAGGGCCTGCATGCGCTGGCTGGCGTGGCGGATTTCTTCGCAGTACTGGGCCGCAGTCCAGGTAAATTCGCGGTCGGTGTCCGGCCCGGCGGAGGGCTTGACGCGAAACTGCACCGGTGTGCCCGGCACGTCCGCCTTCCAGTAGACGTGGTCAAACGTGTGCGAGGCGAAGGCATGGCCCTCAGCGGCGCGGGCCTTCCACCAGGGTGCCCAGTGTTCGCCCAGGCTGCCATCGCCCTCTTGCGTGCGCTCCTGGGCGCCAAAGAAGGTGACCTGGACCTGCTGGCGCATCAGCACTTCGGCCACCAGAGGGGCG